>NZ_JAHBAY010000007.1:0-300000 GCF_018499875.1 Kineosporia corallincola
TGTCGATGGGCTCGGTCGGGGACTCCTACGACAATGCCCTGATGGAGAACTTCTTCTCCACCCTGAAGACCGAACTGGCCTACCGCACAGCCTGGCGCACCCGTGACGAGGCGGAGAATGCCCTGTTCGCCTACATCGACGGCTGGTACAACACCCGCCGCATCCAACGCCGCCTGGGCTACCTCAGCCCCGACGAATACGAAGCCCGCTACCCCAACGGCCACCCCGAACAGGTCGCCGTCAACCAGCCCCTGGAGCCAGCCGGCGCCAGGTAATCACCGCTTCCGAGAAGCGGGGGGACCTCACCCCTGCCCACGGTCGCCCGTGAGGTGAACCGGCTGCATGAGGAGGGCCTGCTGGGGCTGGTCAAACAGGGGCGTGCTCGGCTGGTCTCGGCGAACGAAGCCAATCCCGCCACGGAACCCCTCCGCCAGCTCATCGCTGTCACCTTCGGGCCGCGACAGATCGTGCCGGAGGAGTTCGCGGATCTGCCCGGTCTGGGGGCACCGTACATTTTTGGATCATGGGCGGCGCGATACGACGGCGAGCCAGGGCCGGCGCCCGGTGACGTGGACGTACTCGTCGTGGGGCCAGTCGATCGGGACGCCGTCTACGACGCCGCCGAGCGGGCCGCAGGGCGTCTGCGGCGCGAGGTCACCAATGAGCCAGAGGCGCGGCATCTGCTCGACAAGGCGCACTCGCATGTGCAGACGGCACAGGGCGTTTCCGCGCTGGAACCGGCGATCGCCTACGGAGCGCTGCACGCTGCGGCCCGAAAGGCACTCACTGCCCTCCTGATTCAGCAAGGGGGGACGCAGGTTCCGAGGATCGCCTGCACGCCGAGGACGTCGAGGCAGATCTGCCGGCGGCGACGGCGATCGTGGATGTGGCGAAACGCTGCTGCCGGAGATGACGGCGTGCTCAGGCCCAGAGGCGGGGGCTCGCTCGAGGACGCGGAGCCCCCACCTTCGCGCGTCCTACACGAACCCCTTCTTGTAATAAACGCTAGCCCGCCGCTCGCCCTCCGCACCCGAGGCGAAACCGAAGCACAGCCGGGCCGAGTTCACGTCCGAGGGGTCGGTCATCTGCACCGCCATGCCCTCCGGCTCGCGGTAGTACAGCGTGTAACCCGCCTTGCTCAGCGACGTCTTGACCACGGTGCCGGTGTTCCAGTCCACGGTTCGCAGGTAGGTGTTGCCGTCCGCGTACGAGCCGTCGGCCAGCTTGCCGTCGTACACGTCGCCGTAGCCGTCGGAGTAGGCGTTGCCGGTCAGCAGGTACAGGTAACTGCCGAAGGTGGCCAGGCCCTGGAAGGTGTTGAAGTTGCCCGGCGCCACCTCGGCCAGCGGACTGCCGTAGTCGTGATCGGCGAAGGCCGCGAGCGTGTAGAGCCGGTAGTACACGACGTCGTCCTGGATGTACCGGATCGCCACCCGCTTCCAGTACGGGTCGATGGTGATGGACTTGTTCGTGCCGTCCGGCCGGGGGTCGAAGATCTCCACGCCGGACGAACTCGCCGTCAGGGTCTGGCCCTTGTCGAAGTCGTTGAACCGGAACCGGGCGATCTTCGTGCCGAAACCCTTGCTGTCGGCCGCTGCCTCCACCCAGACGTACGCGCCGCCGCCGTCGGGTTGCACAGCGATCTGCACACCGTGACCGAAACCCTTCAGGTACACGTGGTCCGGCCCGATCCTCGCCCCGCTGAGGTCGGTCTTGGTGATCGTCAGATCACCGTCGCCGTCGTTGTTGCTCAGCTGCGCCCAGTAGATGCGGTCGTTGACGTTGTCGATGCCGAACGACTGGAGCACCTTCGGGCCCGCCAGCTCCTTCTCCCGGATCAACTGGGTGGCACCGACGGTCAGGTCGAACTGCACCGTGCCGGCCACCGCCGCACTCGCCGGGGAGGCGGTGGCCCCACCCGCCAGTGCCGCCCCCAGCGTCCCGCCCCCTGCCAGCAGAAGATTGCGCCGGCTGATCAGCCTGCTCATTCAGACCTCGTCCCTTGTTCGTCCCTCATGCCCCGCCACGAGTATCCACGACCTCTAGGGACATGAGGGACGAAAAAGGCTCAGGGAGTGCGCAGATTGTCCGGCGACGAGCTGCTCAGGATCGCCGGCCGCACGGCCCGCGCCGCCACCAGCACCCCCAGCCCCGCCGCCAGCACCGAGGCCAGCAGGGCGGCGGGGAGGGCGGCGGCCAGCCACAGCGCATTCTCCTGCGCGTTCAGCAGCAGCGCGCCGTAGACGATCCAGCCCAGCACCGCGCCGATCACGGCGGCGGGCACGGCCGCGAACAGCATCTGCCGGCGCACCACCCTCGACACGAACGCCGGGGACGCGGCCAGGGCCACCAGAACGGCTGTCGCCCGGGCACTGTCGAGGATCTGCTCGGTGGCCCCCACCACCAGGGCGGACGTCGCCACCACCGCGGCCACGCAGGCCGCCGCCGCGGCCGCCCCGAGCCCGGCCAGGTAGAAGTTCTGGTCGTAGGTGTCTTCCTGGATCAGCACGTCGGCGGTCAGCAACGTGATGACGCTGAACGCGATGCCCACGGCCAGCATCACGCCGACCACCCGGCCCGGGGAACGCACGTCGGCCAGCAGACGGCGTCCGGCCAGCGAGTTCACCAGGTTCTCGCGGCGCGAGGCATACCGCCCGGCCGCCAGGATCACCCAGGGGCCGCCGCTGACCACCAGGGCCACGACGGCGGCCATGGCGATCAGTACACCGAGGAAGTCGATGTGGATGGTCGACCACAGACCGACGCCGACCAGCACGGCGGAGACCGGGGGCACCAGCGCGTCGAGCGCCGTCAGCGGGCGGGGCCGCCGCCGGGTCAGGCCCAGCGGTGAGACGGTGGCCGTGCGCGCCGTCTGCCGGGCGACCAGCCCACCGGCGAGCCCGAGCACCACCACCAGGACGATCCAGCCACCGAACAGCACCAGGTCCGGCCGGGGGAGCAGCTTCGCGCCGTCCGGCATCGCCGGGCCGAGCACCAGCCACAGCAGGAGATAGGCCGGCCCGGAGCCCAGCGCCCCGATCACGGCGGCACGCGTCCCCTCCAGAAAGGCCAGCCGGCGCAGGTCCTGGCGGGTCGCCCCGGCCAGGCTGAGTGCGGCCAGCCGCCGTTCGCGTGCCGCCGTTCCGGTGCGCAGCGCCTGCACGGCGAGAAGCACGAACGGGACCACCAGCAGCACCGCGCCCAGCGCGGTGCCGCCCCGCAGCCCGTCCTGCGCCACATAGGGCGCCAGGGCTTCCGTAACCGGTTCCCCCGAGCCGAGATCCGTGGTGCAACCGAAGTCGCCACAGATCATGGACGACGAAAAACCGCTCGGGATCATGAGGATGGCCAGCGCCCCGAGCAGGAGCGCCCCGCTGCCGGCCACCCCGATCGACATCTGCCGGGACCGCTTGCGGTCGGCGGTGGTCCGGGGCCGGGCGAGCTGCCGCAGCACCGCGCTGTTGCCCCCGCTCATGCCAGCACCGCCTCCGAGGCGATGACGCCGTCCAGCAGCCGGATCTCACGGTCCGCCCGGGCCGCCACCGAGTTGTCGTGGGTGACGACGACCAGTGCCGCTCCGCTGCGCCGGGCCTCGCCGAGCATCAGGTCGAGCAGCTCCCGGCCACCGATCGAGTCCAGGCTGCCGGTCGGCTCGTCGGCGAGAATCAGCTGCGGGCTGGTGATCAGCGACCGGGCCACCGCCACCCGCTGGGCCTGCCCGCCGGACATCTCCGGCGGCCCGACCTCGGCCAGGTCCTGCGCGCCGCACCGCTCCAGCCAGCTCAGGGCCAGCCGCCGGGCCTCCTTCGGGTCGTGCCCGTCGAGCAGCAGCGGCAGGGCCACGTTGTCCAGGCCGGTGAGTTCCGGCACCAGCTGGCCGAACTGGAGCACGAGCGCGATCTTGCTGCGGCGCAGCCGGGCCCTCTCGTCGTCCCCCGCTCCCTCGAGCTGCTGCCCGAACAGCCGCACCGTGCCGCTCTGCGGCCGGATCAGCCCGGCCGCCACGTGCAGCACGGTGGACTTGCCGCACCCGCTCGGGCCGGTGACGGCCACGATCTCACCCGGACGCACGCTCAGGCTGATGCCCCGCACGGCGACCGTGCGGTGATAGGCGTGCTGGATGCCGTCGAGCACGAGAACCGGCTCCCCGCCGACGTTCACGCTGGTCTCGCTCATTCTTCTGCTCCTTCGGGGTGACCGGCTCCGTCGAGGGGGCCGGCCGGGACCGGGCCGGACAGCCGGTCCGCGACGGGTGCGGGACGGCGGCGCATGCGGTCCCCGGCCAGCTCCAGCCAGCGCAGGTCGGCGTCCAGGTGAAGACGCCGGTGGTCGCGCGAGACGGCCTGTCCCACCAGCTCTTCGGGTTCGCCCTCGGTCGAGGACTCGAGGGCCCGGATGGCCCGCAGGTGCACCGCGCGCTGCCGGGCCATCACCCCGTTCGGGTCGGCCCCCAGGCGATAGGCGGCCAGGGTCTTGCGGATCAGCTCGTCGGCCGGCGGCCCGCCCGGGCCGGCTGGATCCACCGGCTCCGCCAGCCAGGTCATCACCTGGGTGCGGCCCGGTTCCGTGAGTTCGTAGACGGTACGTTCCGGCCCGTCGGCTGTCTCGGTCTGCACCACCTGGATCAGGGCGTCGCGTTGCAGCCGGGCCAGGGTCGAGTAGACCTGCCCGAACGCGAGGGGTCGCAGACCGGAGAACCATTCGTCGTGAGCACGTTTCAGGTCGTACCCGTGACGAGGGCCGGGGAGGAGGAGCGCTAGCAGCGCATCGCCGGTGGCCATGACGGCGACTATACACTCGATACATATGTACTGAGTGAATAGTTGCCGACATCACCCGGCCGGTGGGTCGGCCGGTCAGTGGACCACCGACACGTCCCCCGTGTCGGCCTTCAGCGTGATCTCCCGCGCCGCCGCGTCGTCCTCCGGCACCCGCACGGTGCGCTCGCCGTTGTCGGTCTCCGCGTCCACGCGGTAGGTCTGCCCGTCGTCCGGCACCCGCACCACGGCGTCCCCGGTGTCGGTGGTCGCCCGCACCGTGTCCGGCGCCGTGCCGAAGCTGAGCTCGATGTCGCCGGTGTCGGAGGAGGCCGTCACGCCGCCGCCGGTCAGGCCGGTTCCGGTCACCTTCCCGGTGTCGGTCTCCAGCGTGAGAGTGCCGCCCACGGACGTGAGTTCGATGTCGCCGGTGTCGGTGCTGGCGCTGCCGCCCGCGGTCGTGCCCTCCAGCACCACGTCGCCGGTATCGGTCACGGCCGTCACGCTCACCCCGGCCGGCACCACCAGGTCGAGGTCGATCGAGCAGAGGTTCAGCAGCGGGAACCGGCCCGTGCATCGGCCCTCCACCTCCAGCGTGCCGTCCTTCTCGCTGGTGACCACGTCGGGCGTGGCGAAAGCCGTGCGGGAGCGGGCCTTCAGGCTCACCGGCTCGCCCTCCGCGCCGGCTCGCACGGTGATGTGCCCGGTGTCGGTGCGCACCCGCAGCTGAGTGACCCCGTCGGAGAAACCCTTTCGGGTGGTCTCCTCCTGCGCCGACCAGAACAGCGTGACGCCCGCCGCGACGGTGACGACGATGACGGCCGCCACGCCGCCGGTCACCAGACGGACGGCCCGGCGCCGCCCGGGGTGCCGCGGGCGGGGCGGGGCGGGAACGGCCGGGAACTCGGGAGTCTGTGTGGTCATGCCGACAACGCTAGGGATGCCGCGACCGTCCCGGGATGGGGCGGCCATCCGCAAGCGCAGGGGGGATAACCCCACCCCGCGGGCGGGACCTCAGGGCCGCAGCCGATCCTGGCCCGGCCCGCCGCGCAGCCGGTCCTCACCCTGGCCGCCGTGCAACTGGTCGTCGCCGCCGTCGCCGTACAGGGTGTCGTCGCCCCGCTCGCCGTACAGCCGGTCGTCGCCCGCACCGCCGTACAGCACGTCCCTGCCGCCCCCGCCGCGGATCACGTCGTCGCCGTCACCACCCCGCAGGAACTGCGGCCCGACGCCGGCCAGGATCATGTCGTCACCCTGCCCGCCCTCCAGATCGCTCATTCCGCCGTTGGTGGTGAGGATGTCGGCACCGCCCCCGCCCTGCACCGTGGCGACCGGCCCGGTGGTGATCCGGTCGTCGCCGTTCTGGCCCCAGACGAAACTGCCGTCGTCGGTGGAGGGATCGCTGCTGTCCAGCCGGTCCTTGCCCGCCCCCAGCCAGAATTCGCTGAACCAGAACACCTGCGAGGTGTTGTTGTGGAACTCGACGGTGTCGTCGCGGTCGCCCAGTACCATCGACATCACGGACGCCGGGTCGGGGGTGCCGGGCGGGGTCACGGCGCAGCGCACGCTGGTGCGGTCGTCGGAGAGTGGATGGGTGCAGCCGTGGCCGGCCTTCACCCGCACCGAGTCGTCGATCAGGTAGATCAGGGTGTTCTCGGCGTCGTTCCAGCTGACCGACGCGGTGACGTCGTTGACCTGTCCCGGCGCGGCCCGGTAGGTGACCCGGTGGCCCGCCACGCTCACGGTGGCCTGCGGTTCGGCGGCCCGGGCGGTGCCGGCCGCCGCGAGCGGCGCCAGCCCGAGAACCGTCGCCACCGCCATGGTCAAAGGCCGGGCGGGGTGCGGGGTCATCACGTGCCTCCAGAATCCGACTACCCTGAGTGTCGCCGACGGCACGCTACGCCTACTGTGGTGATGTGGCAGGTCGGGAGTCCGCGAATTGGCTGAAGAGTTTCGTTCAGGGCACGATGTCGGGTGTGGGTGGTCTCGCGCGTAAACGCAAACAACGGCAGCCGAAGATCCGCCGGGCCCGGGTGATCACCCTCGCGCCCAGCGGCCGGGTGGCCATGATCGAGCGAAATGTGCGCGGAGACCGCTATTTCAGCGTTCCCGGTGGCCGGCTGGAGCCGGGGGAGTCGCCCGAGCAGGCTGCCGTGCGGGAGATCCGCGAGGAGCTCGGGCTGGAGGTCACGCTGGCGGGCCGGCTGCCCGACCACGACGGCCAGGCCTATTTTCTCGCGGTCGTGCCCGGCGAGCCGAAGCTGCGGATGTCCGGCCCCGAGACCAGGCACTCCAACCGCAACAACCGCTACACGCCGCGCTGGGTCGATCTGGCCACCCTCGACTCGCTGCCGCTGCGCCACCCGGTGCGTCCGCTGGTCACCACGGCCGTCATCGCGGTGGCGGCCACGATGCAAACGGTGGACGACGAAAAGCCCGTCACGGCAACGGCGTCCGCCACCGGTACGGCGTCCGCACCCGGGAAGGCGCGTGACCGGGCGCCGGCGGCCGAGGTCCTGGCGTCCGAGAAGCCGGCCCCCGAGACACCGGCACCCGAGACACCGGCGATCGCGGCCCCGGAGGACGGGAAGCCGCTCGTGCGCACCGTGATCGACCTGACCGGCCTGCCGGAAGACGACGACTCCCTGCTGCTCGGCCCGCGCGCCGAGTTCGACCCGGCCGTGGCCACTTTCGCGTTCGGCCAGCGCATCCGCCGCCGCTTCACCCTGCGCTCGCGCGGCTGGTCGCGGGAGGAACGGCGCAACGACCGGGTGGGTTCACGCCGCTGATCCGGATGGCTGATCCGGATGGACGACGGCGAGCGCGTCGCGAGCTCACCGTCGTCCGTGGTTTGAAGGGTTTTCGCCGGATCAGGAACCGGTGGTGACCGGCTCCTGGTGACCGGGCGCCGGCCCGATCTTCTCGAGCAGGGCCTCGCCCTCGATGTCGAGGTTCGGCAGCGCCCGGTCCAGCCAGGCCGGCAGCCACCAGATGCTCTTGCCGATGATCGCCATCACGGCGGGCACGATCAGCATGCGCACCAGGAACGCGTCCGCGATCACGCCGACGGCGAGCGCGAAACCGATGGTCTTGATCATCACGTCGTGTCCCAGGGCGAACCCGGCGAACACGCCGAACATGATGACGGCGGCGGCCGTGACCACGCGGGCGCTGTGCGAGAAGCCCTCGATGACGGCCTTCCGGGCCTCGGTGCCGTGCACGTACGCCTCCCGCATGCGGGTGACCAGGAAGACCTCGTAGTCCATGGCCAGGCCGAACAGCACACCGGTGAGCAGCAGCGGCAGGATGAACAGCACCGGCATGGTGATGTCGAGGCCGAGCAGGTTGTTCAGCCAGCCCCACTGGAACACCGCGACCGTGGAGCCGAGCGCGATCCCGACCGACAGCAGGAAGCCCAGGGCGGCCTTGAGCGGCACCAGGATCGAGCGGAACACCAGCACCAGCAGCAGGAACGCCAGGCCGACGACCACCAGCAGGTAGAGCGGGAACACGTCCATCAGCTTCTGTGAGATGTCCACGCCGACCGCGGTCTGCCCGGTCACCATGGCCTTCGCGCCGGTCTCCGCGGGCAGGTCGGCCAGGGCGTCACGGATGGTGTTGACCAGGTCCTTGGTGTCGGCGTCGGACGGGCCGCTCTTCGGGATGATGGTGAAGTTGGCCAGGTTCACGGCCTCCAGCTGCTGCTGGAACGCGGTCTGCGCCTCCTCGGTGTCGCTGGTGACCGGCGGCACCAGGGCCGCGATGTCGTCCTGCGGGATCGCCGCCAGCCTGGTCTGCACGGCGGCGACGGCGGCGCTCTTGTCGGTGGCGTCGATCGTGTCGACAACCACCACGAGCGGGCCGTTCGCGCCGGCGCCGAAGTTCTCGGAGATCAGGTCGTAGGCGATCCGGGCGTCGCTGCCGCTCGCGGCGGTGGCGTCGTCGGGGATGGCCAGTTCCATCTTGGTCACCGGGATCGAGATCACCGCGGCCAGCGCGACCCCGGCCACCAGGGCCGGCCAGCGCAGACGGCTGACCGTCTCCACCCAGCGACGCCCGTTGGTGCGATCGGCGTCGTCCTCCGGGTCCCGCTGCTTCAGGCCGCGGATGCCGCCCCGGGTGATGCGCGGCCCGGCGAAGCCGAGGATGGCGGGCAGCAGGGTGAGGGCGATGAGCACGGCGATGGCCACCATGGCGGCGGCGGCCACACCCATCTGGGTGAGGAAGGTGATGCCGGTGATGCTCAGCCCGGCCAGCGCGATGATGACGGTCAGACCGGCGAAGATGACGGCGGAACCGGCGGTTCCGACCGCGGCGCCGGCGGCCTCCTCCAAGGAGCGGCCCGAGCGCACCTCGTGCTGGTAGCGCGACATGATGAAGAGCGCGTAGTCGATACCGACGGCCAGGCCGAGCATCGAGCCCAGGGCCGGGGTGACCGAGCTGAGGTCGACGAACCCGGTGAGCGTGCTGATGCCCGCGTAGCCGATGCCGACCCCGATGATCGCGGTGATCAGCGGCATCCCGGCGGCCACCAGCGAACCGAAGGTGATGGCCAGCACCACCAGGGCGACCACGATGCCGATCGCCTCGGCCGAGCCGGCCGCGGGCACGTCGTCCAGCGCGTCGCCGCCGACCGCCGTGGTGACGCCGGCGTCCTCGGCGGCCGACTTCACGCTCTCCAGCGCGTCCTTGTCGGCGTCGCTCAGGTCGGCCGCGGTGACGGCGTAGCTGACGGTGGCGTAGCCGACCCGGCCGCTCTCGGAGATCGTGCCGGAGGTGAACGGGTCGCTCACCGAGGCCACGTCGTCGGTCTTCACCTGGGCCAGGGCCGCGGTGATCTCGTCCTGGCTGTCGGCCAGGGTCTTGCCCTCGGCGGCCTCGAACACGATGTTCGCGGTGGCACCGTCTGGTGAGGCGGACGGGCTGCGCTCCTCGATCAGGGCGAACGCATCGGTCGACTCAAGACCCGGAAGGGTGAAGTTGTCATCGGTCTGGCCGGCCAGGGTGGCCGTGCCCGCGCCCGCGAGAACCAGGAGCAGGAGCCAGATTCCGGCGACGGTGCGGCGGTGGACGAACGACCACCTGCCCAGGCGGAACAGATGCCAAGCCATGCGGCGCAACCTTTCGGGGGCTGGGGGGTGAAGGTCACTGCGCAGTCCGCAGTGACTGCCCAATCGGCACAGTAACCCGATGTGGAAGTGACTACCAACTTGGGATTCGCTGTTAAACTTCCCGCATGGGCCTGAGGGAGCGGAATGCCGCGCGGACCCGCGAGACGATCATCGACACCGCCCTGTCCTTGTTCCTCGAGCGTGGGTACGAAGCCACCAAGATGGAAGACATCGCCGAGGCGGCGGGCATCGGCACGTCCACGCTCTACCGGTACTTCCCCACCAAAGACCTCCTGATCATCGAGCCGCTGGCATTCCGCGGAAAGCTCGTCGAGAGCCTGAATTCCAGGCCCGCCGACGAGCCGCTCGACATCGCGCTCGGCCACGTCATGACCGAGCTGTTCCTCGCGGACCGGGGTGACCCCCAGCAGCTGCGCCAGATCCAGCAGGTGGTCAACGCCAATCCGGCCCCGCGCATGCGCCTTCTGGAAGAGTTCGTCAGCGAGCGCGTCCGGCTTGAGGCCGCCATCGCCGAACGTCTCGACCGGCCCCCGCACGACGTGTTCTGCGTGATGACGGCCCGGCTCACCACGTCGCTGCTGGAGTACATGGGCGACCTCGCCTTCCGCGATGAGCACGACCTGAGCGAGGAGGAGATCCGGGAGCTGTTCCGGTCGCTCGCCCGCCAGATCGAGGCTGAGCCTCCGGTGTTCCCGGTGCTCAGGGAAGCGTTCTGAGCTCAGCCGCGTCGATCCCCTTCACCCACCAGTGGTGGTACGCGCCGTAGACGCGCGGGTCACGTTCACCCAGAAAGTCCAGCAGTGCGGCGGATTCGGTGGACAGCTCCGCCCAGGCACTCGCCGGCAGCCGGTGGAACGCCGACACCTCCACCGCGTCGCCCAGCACCCGCCACACCCCGGCCACCTGCCCGTCGACCAGGATCGTGGGCAGCACGTTGCCGTTGCGCCGGATCACCACCGGGCGGTATTGCGGCGGCACGATCCGGTCGCGCTCGCGATAGGCCAGCAGCGTGCTGTCCCACATCGGCAGCAACCTGGCCGGCGCCGGGGTGTCTTCGGGCGGCACGGTCTTGCCGGGGACGTCGAAGAGCTCCCGCCCGCCCGGCCCGCGATAGCGGACGGTGCCCACGCTCTCCATCGCGGCCCGGGCCACGCCCTGCGTCAGCAGGGTGAACTGGGCGAAGTCGGCCACCCCGGCCGGCCCGAACGCCGCCAGGTAGCGCTGGGCCAGCAGTTGCGCGCCCTGCTCGCGGGTCACCCTCTCCCAGGCCCGGTCGGCCGCCCGGAAGGCCAGCCGGCCCCGGAACCCCCACGGCCCGCCGGTGGGCGCGTGATGCAGCGGCGCATAGGTTTTCAGCGCCCACCACACACCCTGACGGGGACCGCCCAGCTGTTGCGCCACGTGCGCCTCGATCTCCACGCCGGTGCGCTGCTGCTTGCCGGCGAAGCTGCGCAGCGCCGGGATCAGTGCGTCGGCCTGGTCACCGGTCAGCCCACCCACGGTGAAGCGGTCGTCACCCACCCGGCCGGAGCGCAGGCGGGCCCGCATCGCCGCGTAGAACGCGGCGTAGTCCTGATGGTGGACGGCGTGGAGCGTCATCCGCATCAGCGTCGCCTTCACCACGGCGCGGTCCGCGAACGCCCGGTCCAGCGCGGCCGGATCGAAGCCGGAGATCCGGTTCCACAGCGCCAGATACGGTGATGCCGCCTCCTGGGCCTGGAGCGCGGCGAGTTCCCGCACGGCGTCGGGAACTTCGCGATACACCCGGCGCAGCAGCATCTGCCGCTCCAGGGTGGCCCGGTTCAGCTGCCGTGCGGTGAGTTCGGGCGCCCCGCCCCCGGCCGCGCCCCCGCCCCCGGTCACGTCAGCGGCCGGGCCCCCGCCTCCGGCAGCGCCCCCACCCCGGGTCACGTCAGCGGCCCCGGCCGGTGCGCAGCGCGCGGTGCAGCAGCTGCGGGTTGCCCAGGCGCCGACGCAGTTCCTTCTCCAGACCGGCGATCGGGTAGAGGTTCTGGGGCGCGCGAGGGTCTTTGATCTCGCTGCTGGCATAGCGCACCAGCACCGCCTGGCTGAGATACGCCAGCTCGATCGCGTCGGCCGCGGTCAGGTCGGCGCTGCACTCCACCCGCACGATGCCGGCCCAGGGTGCGCCCTCGCGGTAGGGCAGGCGCAGATACCAGGAGTGCCGTTCCCAGTTCGTGCCCATCCGGAAAACCGGTGTGCGCTGGCCCGGTTCGAGCCTGGCCACGAGCTGGTTCAGCTCCGGCGGCAGGTAGTCGCTGTGGTGCGTCTTGATGTAGCCGATGGTGCGGGGCAGGTGCTGCCGCCCCCGCAACGGGCCGTCGATCACCAGCAGGTCGCGGTCGTCGCCCGGCTCCAGCCGTTCCCGGGCGGCCACGGCCGTGGTGATCTCCAGCTCGGCCAGACGCTGCTGGAGCATCGACGACAGCAGCACCGGCAGCGGTGTGGAGGGCTGGGTGTCGGTGATGTGCGCCCGGTAGTGCTGGGCCGGGGCCGGGATGTCCTGCGCCCCGACCGCGGTGGTGAACAGCCCGCGGCGCACGTCGCTGCCCGCGATCACCGCCGACTTGCCCTGGTCGCCGTGACGGCACAGCACCACGCCCGAGGCGTACGACGCGCACAGACCGAGGGTGGCGCCGCCCTCGTGGTCGATCCAGATGCGGGAGTCGACCCGGCGCACGCCGTCGACGAAAAGCACTGCCGGAGGATGACTCACGCCCGCCCGCGGGGCGATCGCCCGCCACTCGTGCTCGGGCAGCTCGAGGTCTGCCACCACCTCGGCCCGGGAACCGGGCCGCGCCTCGTCCTCCTCGGTGGCCGAGGAGGTGCCGTAGCTGGGGTCCCAGGCCTCCACCGAGTAGGTCATGCCGGCCCGGCCGGTCGTCGCCGTCACAGGTTCTGCCTCTCCACCCTCGAAGTCCGCGCGTCGCGGCGCACGTTGAACCGCACCGGCACCCGGTCGGCCAGTGCGGGCACGTGGGTGATCACACCCACCATCCGCTCACCCCGGGCCAGGTTCTCCAGGGTGCCCGCCACCGTCTCCAGCGTGTCCGGGTCGAGCGTGCCGAAGCCCTCGTCGAGGAAGATCGAGTCGAGCCGCGCCCCGCCCGCACTGGACAGCTGCGACATCTGCGACGACAGCGCGAGCGCCATCGCCAGGCTGGCCTGGAAGGTCTCGCCGCCCGACAGCGTCTTCACCGAGCGCCGCGCGTCAGCGTCGGTGTGGTCCACCACCACCAGCTCACCCTTGTCGTCGTGATCCAGGTCGAACTGGCCGTTCGACAGCCGCAACAGCGTGTCTGACGCCTCGGTGACCAGGCTCTCCAGCGCCGCCGTGGCCAGCCAGCGCGGGAACCGGTCGGACCGCAGCAGATCACCCAGCATGCGGGCCACCTGAGCCTCACGCTCCTGCTGCTCCCGATCGGCCAGCACCTGGGCCGCCCGCTGCCGGCGCTCGCGGATCCGCTCCAGCGCCGCCCGGGCCTGCGCCTGCTCGCCGGTGACGACGGCCAGCGCCGTGCCGGCCAGATCGGCCGCCGGCACCTCGACCTCGGCCCGGGTGAGCAACCCGACCAGGGCCGAGCGGGCCCGGTCCGCCTCGTCGCGACGGGCGGTGGTGGCCAGACGTGCCGCGCCGAGCCGGGTCTCGCGCTCGTCCGCCGCCCCGGAGCTCCAGGTGGTCAGGGCGCTCCAGCCGTCGAGCAGCCCGTCGGCCGTCAGCTCGGGCGCCCCCAGCTGCACCACCTTGTCGCGGGTGCGGCGCAGCAGGGCCCAGCCACCGGAGAGCTGGTCGTCGAGCATGGACAGCCTGCGCCGGGCCCGTTCCCGCTCCTGCCGGGCCTGCCGCAGCGCCTCGTCGGCCTGCCGGACGGCGGCCTCCAGCGCGTCGACGAGCTCGATCCGCTCCCGAGCCTCCCGCGGCGGCACGGCCACGGCGAGGGACTGGGTGAGCTGCCTGATCTGCTGCTCGGCCCGCTCCACCCGCTCACGGGCCCGCTCGGCGGCGGCCAGGGCGCTCGACTGCGCCCGGCGGGCCTCCCGCAGGGTGGTCTGCGTCTGCTCGAGTTCTGTTGCGGCGCGCTGCTGCTCGGTCTCGGCCTCGGCCAGGTCGTGCCGGGCCTCGGCCAGTTCGGTGCCGGTCGTGACGGCCTGCCCGGCGGCCCAGCCGGTCAGCCGGCGCCAGGCCTCGGCCAGGGAGAGGTCACCGACGGCGGGCGCCCCGAACGCCACCAGCGGGTCACGCGCGCGGTCCAGGCTGCTGCGGATGCGGGTCTGGGCGGCGGTGAGCTGCTCGGCCTCGCGGCGTGCCTCGTCGGCCCGCACCCGCGCCTGCCGCACCTGCTGCACGGCCTGACGGCGGGCGGCCTCCAGCGCCTCCAGCTCGCCGAGCAGCCGATCGGCCGTGGCCAGGTCGGGACAGGCCCGGGGGAGTGCCGCCCGCAGCTCCTCCTCCCGCTTGCGCGTGGTGTCGAGCCGGGTCTGCGCCGCGCTCTCGTCACGGCCGGCTTGGTGCTGCGCGGTGCGGGCCAGCTCCAGCTGCCTCTCCGCCTCGGCGAGCGCCGCGTCGGCGGCCGCCAGTTCCGGCGTCTGCCCGGCCTCTTCGCCCCGGTGCGAGTTCGCCTTCCGGACCGGGCCTCCCGGCAGCGCCGCCACCGGCTGGGCACACACCGGGCAGTCGTCGCCCAGCACCAGGTGCTCCCGCAGGCCGGCCGCGGCGTGCCGCAACTGCACCTGGTCACGCTGCTGCCGGGCGGCGGCCACCGCCCCGGCCCGGGCGTCCACCGCCGAGGCCGCCTCCAGCGACGCCGCCCGCACCGCCTCGGCCCGGGCCGTCAGCCCGGACAGCCGTCCGGTGATCTGGGCCAGCTCCTCCAGGGTCTGCCGGGCCCGCTCCAGCGGACCCCGCGGCGGCCCGGCCGCCAGTGCCTCGGTAGCCGCCTCGTCCGCCTTCTCGGCGTCGGCCAGGGCGCCGGCCGCGGCGTCGAGTGTGGCCTGTGCCCCGGCCAGGTCGCGGTCCAGCTCGTCGAGACCCGGCGGGAGCGTGGTGCGGGTGAGCAGCTGGTGCTGCGCGTCCAGGTCGCTCACCCGGCGCCGCGCCTCGTCGGCCGCGCGCCCCGCCCGCTCGGCGGCGGTCTGGGCCTGTGACTGCCTCAGCTCCGCCGTGGTGACCTGCTGCCCCGACGTCTCGTGCAGCTTCCGCGCCTCGTGCTCGGCCTCGGCCAGCTGCGGCCGCTGCGTGCCCAGCCGCTCCAGCTCGGCGTGGTCGTTCAGGGTCTGCTCCAGCGGACCCCGCGCCGGAGCGGCCGAAAGCCGTTCCCGGGCAGCCGTGTCGGCCTCCTCGGCCTGGCTCTCGACGGCGGCCGCGGCCCCGGCCGCCTCCTGCGCCGCCGACACCGCCCGGTCGATCTCCGACACCCCGGCCGGCACCACGATGGCCGCCAGCCGCTCACGCTCGGCCGCCAGCCGCTGCTCCTCGGCCTCCGCCCCGGCCAGGGCCTGCTGGGCCTGCGCCAGGCCGGGCAGCGCCTCACGCACCTGCCCGACCACCTCGGACACCTGCTCGTGACGCAGCTGTGCCTGGTGCTGCGCCTGCTCGGTGGCGTCGCCGAGCTCGCCGATCTCCCGGTTCAGGTGCTCGACCCGGTCGGCCGCCTTCTGCGCGCGCTGGTTGGCCTCGCCCCGGATCAGCTCGTAGCGCTCGGCCCCGATCAGCCGCAGCAGGATCTGCTGCCGGTTGCTCGGCGTGGAGTGCAGAAACTCGGCAAACGCGTTCTGCGGCAGCACCACACACTGCCGGAACTGCTCGAAGTTCAGCCCGAGCAGCTCCTCCACCGCCTCGGTCACCTTGCTGTCGGCGGCCAGCGACACCGTGACCTCGTCCACCTCGCCACGGCTGTGCAGCGACGGAAGCCGTTCCAGCCGCTGGTTCTTCGCCGAGATCGAGGCAC
Organism: Kineosporia corallincola; assembly: GCF_018499875.1. Taxonomy (GTDB): domain Bacteria; phylum Actinomycetota; class Actinomycetes; order Actinomycetales; family Kineosporiaceae; genus Kineosporia; species Kineosporia corallincola. The sequence goes on from NZ_JAHBAY010000007.1 coordinate 15,859, forward strand.
CGGTGCGGCGCACCTCGCGGGCCACCACGTAGCGGTGCCCGGCCAGCTCGAACACCAGCCGCACCACGGCCCGGTTGCCGTGCGGCGACAACGCCATGCTGACCGCGTTCTTGCGCCCCCACCGCGGCGCCGAGCCGAACAGCGCGAACGTCATCGCGTCGACCAGCGTGGACTTGCCCGAGCCGGTGGGACCGACGATCGCGAAGTAGTCGGCCTCCTCGAAGTCGACCACCGCCCGCTCGCGGAACGAGGCGAAGCCCTCCATCTCCAGCAGAACCGGCCTCATGCCGAGAGCCCCTCCGGGTCGGTGACCTCGTCGCTCAGCTGCGCGAACAACCGGGCCACCGCGGCGTCTTTCGTGCCGGCCTGTTCCAGGTAACGCTCGAACAGCTCCTGCGGGCTGCCGCTGGTGCGGTCGCGGTGCCGGGTGGAGCGCTCGGGCGAGCCGCTGAACTCCGGGTCGATGCGCACCTCCAGGGCGTTGGGCAGCACGTCGCTCACCGCCTCGCGCAGTCCGGCGCGGGCCGGTTCGCGCACCCACACCCGCAGGTAGTCCTCGCCGAAACCGTCGGCCAGCGCCTCCAGTTCGGCCACCGTGCCGTGCACCGTGCGCAGCCGGCGGGCCGCCGTGATCGGCACGTCGGTGATCCGGGCCGGGGTGGACGCGGTGGCCTCCACCAGGCACACCACCGACGGATTGTCCTGCTCACCGAAGTCGACGGCGATCGGCGAGCCGCTGTACACCACCGGGCAGGCGGCGGGCAGCGCCTGCCGCCGGTGCAGGTGCCCCAGCGCGGCGTAGCTGCACTCGGCCGGGAAGACGGTGGCCGGCACCGAGTACTCGAAGATCGACTGGGCCATCCGCTCGCCGCCGCCGAACGTGCCGTTCGTCATGGTGAGGTGGGCCATCGCGAGATTCACCGTGTCGTCGTGGAACTCGCCGCACAGCGCGCCCAGCACCTCGCGCACCATCTGGTCGTAGGCGCCGGAACTCTCGGCGGGCGACTGCGTCATCAGGCTGGCCGCCCGCACCGCGTAACGCTGCGACAGGAACGGCAGCAGGGCCACGGTGGTGTCCTGCCCGTCGGAACGCGCCCGGAACCGCACCACGCCGCCGGACTCCGGCGCCCGGATGTTGCCCACCAGCGTGATGCCGGCCCGGCCCATCAGCGGCCGGTAGGCGTCGAAACTGCCCGGGTGGTCGTGGTTGCCGGCCAGCGCGATGACCTCGCAGCCCAGGTCGCGCAGCGCCATCAGGGTGCGCACCACCAGCTGCTGCGCGGCCGCGCTCGGCACCGCGTTCTCGTACAGGTCGCCCGCGACCAGCACGGCGTCGACCTCGTGGGTGCGCGCCACCTCGACGATCTCGCGCAGCACGGCCTTCTGCTCGTCGAGCCGGTCCCGGCCCTTGAGCTGCTTGCCGACGTGCCAGTCGGACGTGTGCAGGAACTTCACGGCGTCCAGCCTCCTTACGAAAGGGCAGGATCAGAACGGGGGTTCGTCGTCTTCGGTGGTGGGGGGAAGGCGGGTGAAGACGCTGGCGCGTGGCGCCGCGGATGACGACTGCGGTGGGGCAGCCAGGTCTTCGGCATTGCACTCGGACTGCCGGGTGGCCCAGGCCGGGAACGGGAACTCGATGGCCAGCGGCACCGGAATCTCGGGCTGGGTGACGAACATCGTGCCGGGTTTGGCCAGCGTGGCCCGCTGCCGCTGGGACGGCGGCAGGAAGCCGTACTCCGGCCGCCCGGCCTCGGCCGGGTCGAGCCGACCGACCACCTTGATGCTGCTGTTGCTGATGATCCGCCGTTCCACCTCGCTGGCGGTCTGCTGCGCGCCGATCAGGATGATGCCCAGCGAGCGCCCGCGTTCGGCGATGTCGAGCAGGGTGTCTTTGATCGGGCTGTTGCCCTCACGCGGCGCGTACTTGTTCAGCTCGTCGATCATCGTGAACAGCAGGCTGCCGGTGCCCGCCGCCTCCTTGCGCCGGGTCTCCGCGGCCAGCACCACGCCGACCACGAAGCGCTGCCCGCGCTCCTGGAGGTTGTGCAGATCGACCACGGTGATCTGCTGCCCCTCGGTGGACACCACCCGCTCGTCGGACTTGGGCAGGTCGCCGCGGATGATCTCGCGCAGCGGCCGCACCGACGAGATCAGCCGCCGGATGAAGGCATTGGCGGTGCCCTGCCCGATGGCCGGCCCGGCCCAGGTGCCGCGCGTGGAGTCGTCGCTCAGCTTGTCGACCACGAAGTCGACCAGCGCCTCGTAGGTGCGAACGGTGCGGCCCTCGATGGTGACGGCGCCGTCGACCCCCGCGGCCTCCGCCTCGAACCGCAACCGGGACGCCACGTTGTGCACCACCATCGTGTACTGGTTGCGCTCGTCCTCCACGTCGGCGAACACGTAGGGCAGCAGCCCGTCGGCGCAGAACTCGGCGAGCGTCCACCAGAACGCCGACACGCCGCTGGTGCGGCCGGTGACGTGGGGACGCCCGGCAGCGTCTTGCGGGGTGGGCGGGGCGAAGAACCCGACCGAGGCGAACGGTTCGGCCGGCACGCCGAGCAGGGCGTACTCCTCGCGCAGGCGGTCGTCGAGGCGCACGTTGGTCTTGTCGAGGAACAGCAGGTCTTCGCCCTTGACGCTGAACACCAGCGCCTTGGAGTTGCGGCCGCCGCCACCGAGCACGCCGGAGCGAAAGATCGAGTGCATCAGCCAGAGCGCGAAACTGGTCTTGGTGGCGACACCGGAGATACCGCTGATGGACACGTGGGCGCCGCGCACGCCGTTGAGGAACTCCAGGTTGAGGAAGACCGGCAGACCGTCGCGCCCCAGCCCGACCGGCACCTTCTGGTCCATCTGGTCGAAGTACAGCGCGCGGGCACGTTCGTCGCCCTGCGCCCGCCGGGCCTGCGACCCGGGCAGCGGCGGCACGTACACCTCCGGGTCGACCCGGGTGGTGGTGATCTCGGCGATCTCCTGCACCTGCGCGGGCAGCACGCCGTCGGCGATGAGGAACACGTCGGAACCGAAACTGGCGCCCTCGTGCCGCGACCGCACCTCGGTGACGATGCCCGAGGTCATCACCGGGCCGACCCCGGGCAGGGTGCGCTGGGTGACCACCACGTCGTCGAGCTGGAGATAGGCGTCAGGCCCGACCGCGACGGCGAACTTCAGCGGCGTGGAGTCTTCCGTACCGACGACCAGCCCGACCGCGTCACTCACTGGTGAACCCCTTTTCGCCTGCTCGACGACCTGCTCGACGACTTGCTCGATGCGATGCGGACCCGGTGCGGAACCGATCGGGCAGCAGCCTAGGGAAGCCCACCGACAAGATGACCCCGACCCACCGGAACCCGGCCCGCCGAAAGGGACAATCGGGACGCGGTGACGAAGTAGTGTGGGTCACATGACCGGTCCGGAGACCCCTCTTCTGCTGTCCTACCTGAACGGTCAGCGTGACCACGTGCTCGGCATCCTCGACGGCCTCGACGACGACCAGTTGCGGCGTCCTGTGCTGCCGTCCGGCTGGTCCTGCCTCTCCCTGGTGCACCACCTGGCCGAGGACGTGGAGCGGTTCTGGTTCCAGGGGGTGGTGGCCGGGCTCAGGGAGGCCCAGGGGTCCGACGACGAGCCGGACGGCTGGCAGGTTCCGGAGGGGGTTTCGCCGTCCTCGGTTCTGGACCTCTACCGCACCCGCGTGGCCGAGTCGAACCGGATCATCGCCGCCACGCCGTTCGGCACCCCACCGGCCTGGACCCCGCCGTACTTCCCGAACCCGCACCGCGACCTGACCCAGACGATGCTCCACGTGCTCACCGAGACCTCCTGCCACGCCGGTCATCTCGATGCGGTGCGGGAACTGATCGACGGACGCCGGTGGCTGGTGCTGTGACCTCCGGAGAGTCTGGGGGCAGCGGGTTCAGGAGGAGTGCTCCTCGTCCCAGATCAGGGCCTGTCGGTAGGTCGGGTGCTGGAACCGATGGCCGAAACCCTGTCGCCGCAGGATGCCTACGGATGTCAGCTGCGTCAGGAAATACTCCAGACGCCAGGGCATCTGGCCGGTGGCCACCAACCACAGATGACCGATGGCGAACGACGGCCAGGCTGAATTGAACCCGGCGACGACCAGTCCGATCAGAGCCCCGAAGAACAAGCCGATCAGCGGGTGGAGCACGAAGACCCGAGGCTGGTCGTAGTCGTTGATGGTCGAGGCCAGGTCCGGGGCGAACCTGTTCAGCAGGATCGTCGCGGTGGTTGCAGTGGCCGCGATACTGGCGATGATCCACGCAGCTGTCTGACGGTCCGCGGAAAGGGTCGCCGTTCTGGTCGACCCGGAACCGTTCTTCAGCGGTGCCGCAAGCCGGCGGATCACCCCGCCGACGATACCCACCGGAACGCCCACGACCACACCGAACAACAGGCCCAGCGTCACGCCGTAGGCCGGATCGAAGCGGAGTGCTCCCCCCAGCCCGCCGGCGAGTCCGACGGCCATCGCGGAGACCAGCCCGCTGATGTACAGCCCTGGGATCCAGCCCTTGCGCGGCCCTCGCTTGAGCTGCACCGAAGAGGGCCGCAGGACTTGCCCAGACGGCAGTAGCAGGGAGGCAGCAACCGTGGCCACGGCCGCGCCGAGGGACCCGGAGACCAGAATGCTCGTGAAGTCTCGGTACGGATCGTCGAAAGAAATTGCTCGGCAGACCATCTCGGTGGCTGAGGCGGTGCCTGCCCCGATCCCGGCCACGGCCGCTGCTGTCTTCCAGCGTTTCTTGCCCACGAGCCAAGGGCGCAGGCCGAGCAGCAGTGCAGCGGTCGAGGTGATTTCGGTGGTGTCGGCGAGAGCCTGTTGCCAGGGATGCAGCGTCATTGCGGTCCCGCCCACGCCGACGGCAACGACGGCGACCGCACTGAGCAGAGCACCGCCGGTCAGCCGCACCCCGCGCAGAACCCCTGAATAGATTCCCGCCAACAGGCCCAGCACCAACCCTCTGGTGAGACCGACGGGCATGAAGTGGGCCAGAAGATAGCCCGGCACTGCCACCAGGGATGCGGCGCCGGTGTACACCGGCGCCGGCACCAGGGAGGACAGGCGCCACCAGAGGAAAGGGGCATCATCCTCGATCTTCCGGGCCAGCAGCGTCAGGTATTTCTCGGTATCGATACGTCCCAGGTACTCGTGCTTTGCGATGAGGGACCGTGCCTCCCGCCGGGCCAGGCGTTCCCGGAGCGCCGGATCACGCAGTTGCTCCAGCTCCTGCGGGGCGATCAGGCCGGTGTCGACGGCACTGATCGCCTCGCGCAACTGCTCGGGCGTGCTGATCAGATCGCGCGGGGCCTCGTCCGGCTCACCGCGCAGCCACTGGCCGAGGTTCTGCACGAGTCCGCTGGAGTTCCGCGGCAGAGGGGCGCTGACGTATGTGTGCACCTGTTCCCTGTCGAGGTCGTCAATCACGTATTGGCCGACGGAGCGGTCAAGTGCTGCCCGCTCATCCGGCACACTTCCGTTCGTCCGGACCGTGACGACGGTGCGGCAGCGGTGCGGAATCGAGGCCAGGAGCTCGGGCAGTAATGTCACCGGATCCTCGGCCCGGACCTCGTCCAGCCCGTCCAGGATGAGCATCACCTCACCGCCGGACAGCAACTGGTCCAAGCGGGACATGCCGCGCCGCCGGGGGATCGCACGGGTGGCCGGGTAGGAGATGTCGATCGAATCTGCCATCCAGTCGGTGAACTCCTGGCTCCCAGGATTCCAGTAGCCGAGGTCGAGCAGGATCGGGACCGGCAGCTGCCCCTGTTTCAGCAGGCCCAGCCCGGCGAGGGTGGCCACGGTGGTCTTGCCCGCTCCCCGCCGACCGTGGATGACGGCTCGCCGGGGCAGGCCTTCGCGGAAGAACGTGGCCCATTCCTGCTCGAACTGCTCGGCGGTGAGGACGATGTGCGGTGAGCCGGAGGCGTGACCGACCGCAGCGGCCGACCGGGCCCGCAGCCGGATTGCCGTGAAGCCTCTTGCCGGGTAGAGGTTTTCCTGCTCGGCGCGGACCTGCCAGATGGCCAGTGCATCGGCCCGGATGCCGTCCAGCACATTCTGCGCGGTGCGCGGCGGATGCAGCCGCGGCACCAGGAGCGCGGCGACCTCGAGAACCGCGCCGAACAGGCCCACGAGAGCGGTCGCCGCGTCCATTCCGCCGAACAGCCCGGCACAGATCAGGGCGATGCCGCCGGCCACGGCCAGAGCGATGGACGTTCGTCGCCGTCCAGGCAGGAGGCGGAGCGGCGGGGACTCCGGCGGGTCGGAGGTGGGTGGCGGCGACAGTTCGGTGCCAGGCATCGCGTTTCCTTCGGCTTCTTCCGTCGGGAGCGTGGGGCATTCACCAGTGTCACCGGGACCAGCGGTCCGGTCGTACGCCGAGCGCGCTCGTGGCCGTACCGTTCCGTACCGCTTTCTCCCCGGGCGGTACCGGACTAACCGTTTAAGATCATCTCTACGTGAGCGAACCACAGCGGACGGTGTTGCCATGACTTCGGATCTGCCCGACCCCACCCGGATCGTGGGTGTGTCCGGCTTCCAGGACGCGCTGATCGCTCTGCTGGGACCGGGCAGCCTGGACCAGGTGTCTCGGCGACTGGGCGGCCGGGTCAGCCGCAACGCCATCGCCAAGTATCGACGCCGTGAACAACTGCCTCGGCAGGACACACTGCGTCTGATCGTGACGCATCTCGATCCGGGCCGCGAAGACGACTGGCATGCGGCGTGGCTGAGAGTTGGTGGAGCGAAGGGAGTTCCGGCCACTCCGGAGAATGGGTCGGCCAACAGCCTGCCGCTTCCGCCCGACATCTTCTGGGGGCGGGCGGGGGAAATGCTCCTGCTGGAGGAGACCGTGCTGTCGGGGCGCTGGGCCAATGCGCTGCTGCACGGCGTGGGAGGGGTCGGAAAGACGGCAGTGGCCGTGCAGCTCGCCTACCAGGTGCGCGACCGGTTCCCTGGCGGTTGCCACTACGTCGACCTGCTCGGGTATTCCGGCGCGGGGCAGCGGCCCAGTACCTACCAGGTGGCCGGTCGGCTGCTCCGGGATGCACAGGGTGACCAGGTTCTCCTCGCGGACGATCAGGAGGTGCGGTTCCGGCAGTACCGTACCTGGCTGGACGAATCCGCCGCTCTTGTCGTCCTCGACAACGTCGGTTCCCTGGAAGACGTGGCGCCCTTGCTGGCCTCCGGAGCAGGGGCCGGCCGGGTGTTGCTCACCAGCCGGAACGATCTGGGGCTGCCCGGTACCACCCCGTTCGGGCTGGACCGTCTCGAATCCCAGGCAGCGGAGAGGGTTTTACGAGAACTCCTGCCTGTCGGTCGACTAGCCGGTGTTGACGGTGCGCTGGGCAGGATCGTCGGGTTGAGTGACGGCCTGCCCCTGGTCCTGCGTCTGCTGGCGGCGCACCTGGTGACGAACCCGGCCCTAGCCGTGGCCGAGCTGGTCGAACGTCTCGTTGACGAGCACCGGCGCCTGGCGGGTGAGAACGCCGCAGAGCGCGCGGTGCGCGCGGCTTTCAAGCTGGTGCACGGTGATCTCACCGAGGATGAGCAACAAGCGTTCGCGGTGCTGGCCGTCATGCCCGGCACGGACACCGATACCGAGCGTGCCGCCGCGGCGATGGCTCAGGACCCGTCCGTCGTGGAGCCGGTACTGGAACGGTTCCTTGAGCTGGGGCTGCTGATCCAGCGGACCGAGGGTCGCTACCGGATGCACGATCTCATCAGTGCCTTCGGTCAGGAACTACCCGGGTCCGCGCCACGGCTGCGGAAGGAAGTCCTGGCGCGGCTGCTGGTCTGGACCGTTTCCCGGGCGGACGCCCACTCGGAAAGCATGTTCACCTTCAGTGCGGGAAATCCGAGTCCGGCCCGTGAGGCTGCACGCATGTGGTTCGCCGCCGAACGCGCGAATCTGGTCGCCACCGTTCTCATCGCGTCCAGCACCGAGCAGCACCGGGCAGTGCTGAGGTTGGGTGAAGCGCTACGCCGCCCGCTGTTCGGTTCGGCTCGCTATCCGGACTCGGTTCAGGTCGCGGACCTCTGCATCCGTGCGGCACAGGCCGTCGGCAACACCCGGGCCGTCGCCGAGGCGCTGGTCGCGCGTGGGCAGGCCCTGATGAAGCTCGGGCGGCTGGGTCCGGGCCGAGCCGCCTTCGAAGAGGCACTGCACCACTATGAGGAGTCGGGCGACGACGGGGGTCGGGCCAGGCTGCTGAAAGAACTGGGCAACATCGCCTGGCACGAGAACAACTATCACCAGGCCAGAAGGCTGTATCAGCTGGCGTACGAGGTACAGGAAAGGATCGGCGACCGGGCCGGTGCCGCGGTGTCGCTGCGCAATGTCGGGGCGGTCTATCAGCAGCTCGGTGAGCATGAGGAAGCCCTCAGGCGTTATCGGGAGGCATTGGAGGTGCACCGCGGTATCCATGACGCCGTGGGCATGGCTCAGACACTGAACAATCTCGCGCTGACCCATGAGCGGATGGGGGAGCTAGGGCTCGCCCAGGCCGAGGTGGAGGAGGCGCAGGAGCTCGCGCACGAGCTCGACGATCCCGGAATCCTCAGTTCGGTCTTCACCAACCTGGGAAACATCAGCAGCCGGCTGGGACGTCACCGCGAGGCGTCGGAGTTGCTGAAGGAGGCAGTGGACCAGGCCCGTTCGGCCGGCTCGCCGCATCTGGAGGTGGAGGCGCTCAACTGTCTGGGTGATGTCTACCGAGCCCAGGGGGACCCGCAACGAGCCCTGCTGTGTCATCTGGAGGCTCTGGAGCGTAATGAGATGCAGGACCGTTACGAGGCGGGGCATGCTTACGAGGGAATCGCCACCGTCCATGCGGATCTTGGTGACCGCCGCGCGGCCCGTGAGAATGCCGCACGCGCTGTCGCCCGGTACGAGACCCTTGATGTCACAGTAGATCTCGAGCGAGCGCGCAAATTGCTGGAATCGTTGAAAGGCTGACCTCAGCCCCAGTTTTTGCCCGGCCACCACCAGTTCACCGGTCCTAGGGCTGCCACCAGGGCCGGCGCCAGCACACCGCGCACGATGGTCGCGTCGATGATGATGCCCAGGGCCAGCCCGGTGGCCAGGATCTTCACGTCCGTGGTGGGAATCTGGCTGAGCGACACGAACGCCAGGAACAGGATCAGCGCGGCGCTGCTGACCAGCCGCCCGGTGCGGGCCACGCCGTGCACGGTGGCCTCGTCGGTGCTGTGGCCGGCGTCGTGCTCCTCCTTGATCCGCGAGAGCAGGAACACCTCGTAGTCCATCGACAGGCCGAACAGGAAGGCGAAGATGGCGATCGGCAGCCAGACCGTCAGCGCGCCCGCGGGATCCCGGTCGAACAGCAGACCGGTGCCGTGGCCGCCCTGCCAGATGAACACCGTCACCCCGAACGCGGCCCCGAGCGAGATCACGTTCAGTAGAAGGGCTTTGGCCGGCAGTACGATCGAGCGCAGGGCCACGGCCAGCAGCCCGAACGTGATCGCGACGATGAGCAGCAGGATCCACCAGGCGTCGCCGTAGACGCTGGAGACGAAGTCCTCGTCCTGGGCCGGGATCCCGCCGACCCGGGCCCCGAGGTCCTCGGCGGCGTCCCGGATCTGCCGGGCGGTCCTGGCCCCGGAACGGGAGTTGGCGTCGGTCTGGGTCCACACGTCGATCACGTACTGGCCCTGCTCGGAGCGCCATTCCTCGGGAGCCACGACGCCACCCACACCATCTGTCGTCTCCAGCTTCTGGACGATGGTGTCCGGCGACGCGGTCAGGATCTCGATGGGGGCGGAGAGTCCCGAGCCCGGGCCCTGCCCGGCCAGCCGCTCGATCGCCGTGGCGGAGGCCCCCGACCCGGCGGCGAGGGTGTCGTTGGTCGGCTGACCGAGGCGCAGGCCGAAACTGGGCACGGCCATGGCGATCAGCACGAGTGCGGAGACGATCGCCGACAGCCAGCGGTGCCGTACGACGACAGTGCCGACCCCGCGCCACAGCCTGCTCTCCGGGTCTGTGCTACGACGGTGCGGCCAGGACAAATGATGGCCCCCGACCAAGAGCAGCGCGGGCAGCAGGGTGAGCGATGCGGCCACGCTGATCACCGGAATCAGCAGGCCCGTGTATCCGACACTGCGCATGAACGGAACCGGCATGGCGATGAGCGCGGCGAGACTGACGGCCACCGTGATGCCCGAGAACAGCACCGACCGCCCGGCCGTCGACATGGCCAGCCGCACCGCCTCTTCCGGCGTCGCCCCCTGACCACGTTCCTCACGCCAGCGGGTGACCAGCAGCAGCGCGTAGTCGATGGCGACGCCGAGACCGATCAGGGCCAGCAGGTACTGCACGACGAACGAGACGTCGGTCAGCCCGGTCAGGCCCCACAGCAGCAGGAAGGTGGTCAGAATGGAGGCGGCGGCGATGATCAGCGGCATCAGCGCCAGGAACGACCCGAACACCAGCGACAGCACGACGGCCGCCCCGATACCACCGAACAGGGTCTCGACCAGGGCACTTCCGCCGGCATCGTCCTCGGTGAAGTTCAGCGCGTCCCGCCCTGTCACGCTCACCTGAAGGCCGATCTCCCCGGAGAGCCGCTCGGCCGCCGGACGCAGGGCGGCCAGCGCGGGGGCGTACGGCTGCTCGGACTCGACGGGGATCGGATAGACCATGACCACGCCGGTCTTCCGGTCGCCCGACAGCAGGTCCGGGTCGTCGGTATAGGTCGCGACCCGGGCTCCGGGCACCGTGGCCCGCACCGTCTCGGCGATCGGAGCGGCCGTGTCCGCGGCCACGGTCTCCTGCCCGTTTCCGACCACCAGAAGCACGGGAGCCCCGATCCCACCCGACCCGAACGTCTTCAGGATGTCGACGTTCGTCTCGTACCCCGGCTGCCCCGGCAACCCGAAGTCGAAACTCAGCCGGTCGGTGGCCCGCGGCGCGGCGAACCCGCCGAGCGCCGCCAGCACCACCCAGGCGCCCACCACCCACCACCGTCGCGCGATCACCAGGCGGGACAGGACGGTCATGAGATTCCTCCGTCGACGTCGGCGGCCAGGGCGGCCCGGGCCGAGATCAGGCCCACACCAGGTGGAACGCTACCGACCCCGGGAGTACCCGTCTGGACAACGTAGGTGTATCCGTCGGGCACGCCCGTCACCGTGGTCACTCTGTGTCAGACTCGCCCCGAGCTCGGGAACGAGCGAGACATCGAAAGACCAACGGGGGAGACATGTCCGAGATCATCATGCCCGCGTCCGTGCCCAGCCGGCGATCGGTGCTCCGCCTGGGAGCGGCGTCCGCGGCCACCGCCACCGTGGCGGCCGGTCTGCTCGTCGCGGGGTCGGGCCCGGTCCAGGCCGCCAGCGGTGACCCGCGGCCCGAGCTCAACGGCCTGCGGGTCCGGGTGCCGAACAACAACGCCATCTACCTGGTCCTGGACGGGTATCGGCGTTTCGTCCCCAACATGACGACGTACAACAAGCTCTTCCGCGACGAGACCGGCATCGTCACCGACACCGGTGTCGCCGACATCCCCGTCGGTCCCGCGCTGTCGGACGGGGCCTCCCTCATCGGTGGCAACGGGGTCTACCTGGTGTCGAACCAGGTGAAACGGCACGTCTCCAGCGGGGCGGCGATGGACAAGTACTGGTTCAGCTGGAGCAAGGTCTTCGAGGTGCCGCAGGTCGTGCTCGACGCCATGGCCAGCGGCCAGAGCCTCTCCTAGACGCCGGAGCTCGGTCACGGTTCCCGGCAGAACCGTGACCGGAGCTCTTACGACGCCACCATGTGATGCCGCCCGATCGGCAGCATCAGCGGCCCACCGGAGGTCGGGTCGGTGATCACCTTGCTGTCCAGGCCGAACACCGCCCGCACGGTGTCTTCGGTCAGCACGTCGGCGGGAAGGCCTGCCGCGTGCACCCTTCCGTTCGCGATGGCGATCAGCTGGTCGCAGTAGCGGGCCGCCAGGTTCAGGTCGTGCAGCACCATCACGACGGTCGTGCCGCGCGAGTGGTTCAGGTCGGTGAGCAGGTCCAGCACCTCCACCTGATGCTGCACGTCGAGGAACGTCGTGGGCTCGTCGAGCAGCAGCAGATCGGTCTGCTGGGCCAGGGCCATGGCGATCCAGACCCGCTGACGCTTGCCGCCGGACAGCTCGTCCACCGCGCGGTCGGCCAGCTCGACGGTGTGGGTTGCCTCCAGGGCGGCGGCCACCGCCTCGTCGTCGGCGGCGTTCCAGCGCGAGAACACGCCCTGGTGCGGGTGCCGACCGCGACCGACCAGGTCGGACACGGTGATGCCCTCCGGCGCGATCGGTGACTGGGGGCAGCCGGCCCAGCGTGCGGGCGAGCTCCTTGGCCGGCAGCCGGTGAACCTCTCTGCCGTCCAGCAGCACCTGCCCGGAACGGGGCGACAACAGCCGCGACATCGACCGCAGCAGCGTCGATTTGCCGCAGGCGTTCGCCCCGACGATCGCCGTGACCTTGCCCGGTGCGACGGCCAGGTCGAGGCCCTCGATCACGGTGCGGTCCTGGTAGCCGAGGCTGAGATTCTCGGCGGTGAGCTGGTGTTCGGTGGTCACAGGGATCCTCCGGCCCGGTTCGAGCGGATGATGAGGTAGACCAGGTAGGGCGCGCCGAGCACGCCGGTGACCACGCCGACCGGGAAACGGGTCCCCAGTGCGTACTGGCCGGCGAAGTCGGCCACCAGCACCAGCAGGGCGCCGACCAGGGCCGAGGACAGCAGCAACGAGGAGCCGGGCCCGACCAGGCGCATCGCGATCGGTCCGGCCAGGAACGCCAGGAACGCGATCGGCCCGGTGGTGGAGGTGGCGAACGCGATCAGGCCGACCGCGGAAATCACCACCAGCAGCCGAGTCCGGTCCACCGCACGCCCAGCGCGGAGGCGGTGCCGTCGCCCAGTTGCAGCATGCTCAGGTCTTTCGCGGCCGAGAGCAGCACCGGCACCAGCACGATCATGGTGATCAGCACGGTCAGCACGTCTTCCCAGCGCGAGCCGTTCAGGCTGCCGGTGAGCCAGCGCAGGGCCTCTTGCAGGTCCCACTGCCCGGCGGTCGAGAGTATGTACGACGTGGCGGAGTTCATCATCGCCGCGATGCCGATCCCGATCCCGATCAGGATCAGCCGGATTCCGGAGACCCCTTCCCGGTAGGCCAGCAGGTACACCAGCAGGGTCACGCCCAGGCCGGCGACGATCGCGAACACCGACACGGCCGAGCCGGACAGCCCGAGCGAGATGATGGCGAACGCCGCCGCCGTGCTCGCCCCGGTGCTGATGCCGATGATGTCCGGACTGGCCAGCGGATTGCGCAGCATGGTCTGGAAGGCCACGCCGCCCAGCCCGAAACAGGCGCCGGCCAGCACGGCCAGGCAGGTGCGGGGCAGGCGCAGCCGCCCGACGGTGAACGTGGCGCCCGCACCTCCTGTCCCAGAACCACTTTGAGGACGTTTGAGGACGTCGCCCGGCGGGTAGAAGGTGCGGCCCACCATCAGGGAGACGGCGGCCAGGACGAGGATCAGCAGAACCAGGACGGCCACGACGACGCGCCGTCGTCGGTTGCGGCGCAGGCGACCCCGGCGCACGGCCGCGATCGTCGTGGTTCTCGCCGTCCCTGATCGAGAACTCACAGGGCACGGACCTTTTGACGACGGACGACGGAGATGAAGAGGGGCCCCGACGAACGCCGTGACGATGCCGACGTCGATCTCGCCGGGACGGGCCACGATCCGGCCGGCCACGTCCGCCGCCACCAGCAGACTCGCGCCGGTGAGCGCGGCGAACGGCAGCAGCCAGCGGTGGTCCGGGCCGACCAGCAGCCGGCACAGGTGCGGCACGACCAGCCCGACGAAACCGATCGGGCCGCAGATCGCGGTGGCCGCACCGCAGAGCATGACCGCCCCGAGCGACGCGAGACCCCTGACCAGGGCGACCCGTTCGCCGAGGCCGACTGCCACGTCGTCCCCCAGGGTCAGTGAATTGAGGCCGCGGGCCGGCAGCAGGCAGATCACCAGACCGGCGCCGCCCGGGTCGGCGAGGGGATTGCGGGTGACGCCCTGGAACACCTCGCCGGACACAGCGAGTGCGGCGCCGGCCAGGATCGCCAGCACGGTGCGGGGGATGCGGACCCGGATGACAGCCTCGTCGAGGGTGTCGTCGGCGCCCCGCAGGGCGTCGAGAATCGTTGGCACGGAGACGAATCGGGTGCCGATCGTGATCGAGGCCACGACCAGCACGGCCAGCAGCGCCAGGCAGATCAGGAACCAGCCGAGGCGGACGCGCCTCGGGCGCCGCACGACGGCGGCGCCCGAGGGGATGACGGCGTCGGCCAGCAGCTTCACGTAGTCGTCGAGCACGTACGAGATGGCCAGCGGGGTCGGGTTGGCGGCCGTGCCGACCTCGCTGGTGCCGTCGAGGGCGACGATCGCGCCGCTGGCCACGGCCGGCATCTTCGACAGGATCGGGTCGTCCTCCAGCGACTTCAGCAGCTTGTCGTCGCCGTAGGTCACGATGATCTCGACGTCGTCGAAGGTGTCGACGGTCTCGGCGCTGACCTCCTGGGAGAACTCCTCGGAGGCCTCGGCGATGCTGTCCGGCGTGCCCAGACCCAGGTCGGTGAAGAACTGCGCGCGGGTGTCCTTGTCGGTGTAGAAGCTGACCTTGCTCAGGTCGGTGGTGTCGACGTGCGTGAGGAACATCGTCTTCTTGCCCTGGAACTGCGGGTACTCGGCCGCCGCGGCCTTCATCTCGCCCTCGATCGCGGCGATCAGCTCGTCACCGGCGGCGGACTCGCCGAGCGCCTGGCTGCTGAGCTTGATCATGTCGCACCAGTTGGTTTCCCACGGCCCGTTCGGGTAGGCGACAGTCGGGGCGATCTCGCCGAGGGTGTCGTAGTCCTCCTGCGTCAGGCCCGAGTACGGGGCCAGGATCACGTCGGGCTGGGTGTCGGCCACGTCCTCGAAGTCGCTGCCGTCGGTCTCGTCGAACAGCACGGCTCGGTGTCGCCGCCCAGCTCGTCCAGCTTGTCCTTGACCCAGGACAGGTAACCGTCGCCGTCGGCGTCCCCGAAGTTGGCCTTGGCCAGGCCGACCGGCACGATGCCGAAGGCCAGGGGCACCTCGTGATTGGCCCACTGCATAGCGGCGACACGCTCGGGCTTCTTCTCGATGGTAGTGGTGCCCAGCGCGTGCTCGACGGTGATCGGGAACGAGGCCTCGCTGCTGGAGCCAGTTTTCGCGGAGTCGTCAGACGAATCGGAGCTACCGCCGCAGGCGGTGAGCACCAGCGCGGTGGCGGTGACGACCGCCCCGGTGAGCAGGCGACGACGTGAGAACAAGAGGAATTTCCTTTCCGGTGGCGGCCGAAATTGTGAACCGCCTGTGAGAATGAGCTTAGGCTGAGCTAAACAAACCCTCACTTGGATGCACGAGCAGGGACGTTCCCTGATCCATCCGTCGCTGCTTCGTTATGTCGTGATGTGAACCCGGCACTCTCGTCGTTGAATAGATGGATGAGTGCTGCCGAACTCAGCTTCTGGGACGGGCCGGCCACGATGGAGCACTTCGCCGACGTGCGCGCGATGTTTCACGCCGCCTTCCCGAGAGACTCGCTGGCGGACCACCGGGACGCACTCACCAGACAGGCCGCGTCGCCGGGCTTCGCCACGGTGGCCGCGTCTGCCGGTGGTGAGATGGTCGGGTGCGTGTGGGGCGTGCCGCTCCAACTGGGGACGCCGTGGTGGCAGGACCTGGAGCCCCGCCCGGACGACGATTTCACGCTGGAAGACGGCCGGCGCACGTTCGCCGTGCTGGAGTTGTGTGTGGCCCGGGGCCACGACGGTGAGCTGGGGGCCCGGCTGCTGCATGCTCTGCTCGGGCGGCGCCGGGAGACGCGGGCGACCACGAAGTCGTCCGCCGTCTCCGGCGTGAGGGCGCTGGCCTGGCAGGTCTCTGGACGCACGCCGACCCGGACCGGAGACGTGGAGGTACGGGTGCTGGGGTTGCCGTACTCCTGAAACCGGTGGCCCGGAGGTGATCAGCGCTGCTCGAGCTGGTCGGCGATCCGGGCCAGGCTGGCGGCGATCGAGACGGCGGCCAGGCTGCGTGCCGCTTCGTAGGTGCCGGGCTTGAGCTTGGCCGCGACCTCGGCCGCCTTGGCGCCGTAGTCGTCCGAGATCTTCTTCGCTGCTGCGCTGTCGGTCATGGCTGCCACACTACTTCGGGCCCGTGGGCGGAGCCGTCGTACTGCACCGGTGTCTGCGTGCTGCACCCGTCTGGCATGCTGCACCGGTGTCTGGCATGAGGTTCCGGTGGTCAGTGGCGGCGTATCTGGTGACGTGCGGGATCGTGCTCGCCGGATGCGGTGGTGGCTCGGACTCCGCCGTCGCCGCTCCCACAGCGTCGCCCGAGGTGGCCACGGCCTGGAACGTGGACGCGGCGCAAGATGCCCGGTGGACGCGGCAGCTGGGCCGGATCACCACGAAGCTGAAGTCGGTGCAGGGGGTCAGCACCGAGAAGGCCGCCACGGTGCGCACCAACCAGATGATCGCCCTGGAGAAGGTGCTGACCGCGATGGCCGAGGCCGGCGGGGCCGAGGGCATCGGGCACGTCGCCTGCGAGGTGATGCCCGTGCAGTTGCTGTCGTACGACGACACCCTGACCAAGGACGTCGTCGCCATGCAGTTGGGTGCCTACTGGACGGCGCCGGTGGTGGCCGCGGGCGGCTCGTCGACCACCGGGTTCGCCGACGTGGCCCTGGACGCCCGGATGCAGCAGGAGTGCAGCGACGTGCACCAGGACGTGCTGGCGGCCACGGGGCTGGGCACGCTGGACGAGATGTATTTCCTGACGTCATGAGCCGGGTGCGGCCTGGCGGCGCCGGATCTCGGTGACCAGGCTCGGACGCCGGATCTGCCCCTGCATGCGCTCGATGAAGGCGGCTGCCCGGCAGAGCTGTTCGGCCAGGGCACGGGCCTGGGCGGCATCCAGCTCGAAGGTCTCGCCCAGGGTGATGCGGGGCGGGTGCACCTTGCTGACGACCGGATTGAGCAGCAGGTCGAAGTCGGTGCGCTGTGCCACCCGGACCCGGATGACGGCGCCGTCGGCCACCTGGACCTCGCCGATCTGCCGCTCGTGGTCGACGGCCTCGTGATCGACCACCAGGGTCCTGGCCCAGCGATGGTCTTCGGGATGCCGGATCTCGCGCATGATTGAACTCCCCGTTTCGGCTGGTGGCCAGGCC
Organism: Kineosporia corallincola; assembly: GCF_018499875.1. Taxonomy (GTDB): domain Bacteria; phylum Actinomycetota; class Actinomycetes; order Actinomycetales; family Kineosporiaceae; genus Kineosporia; species Kineosporia corallincola. The sequence continues at coordinate 33,123 of NZ_JAHBAY010000007.1, forward strand.
CCCGCGAGAGCGGAGGGAGGTCTCGTCGCGGAGGCCTGGCGTTCGGTGGAGGGATCGCGCCGGCCGGGGCCGGCGTCAGGGGACAGCGCGGTACCCGAAACCCCCGTCTGCGGGCGTGATCCGGCAAATCCATCTCCTGGCGGACCGATCCCTCGGGGTGATCCGACGGGTTCAGTTTGGCGTTTTCCCGAAGGATGTGCAAGATTCTATTCACCGGGTCCGGAACACTATTCCGTGGCAACAGGATTCGTTCATGTGGGGCGTCGGAAGTCTTCTAATCCGGGTGTACGATCCGTTGCGTACCGAGGGGGATGAGGTGCAGGCAGAGGTCACGGGGTCGACGGTTCCGCGGCGTCAGCTCGGCAGGTACATGCGCGATCTGCGGGGGCACGCCCGGATGACCGTGCGGACCGCAGCGCGGGAGCTGGAGTGGTCCGAGGGCAAGATCTGGCGCATCGAGACCGGGCAGTCGTCCATGCGCAGTCATGATGCCGAGTTGATGTGTCGCGTCTACGGGGCGGACATTGCTACCACGCAGGCACTTTCGGCCCTTGCCAAGGAGACCAAGGCGCGGGGGTGGTGGCACAGCTACGGGGATGTCATTCCGGGATACTTCGACGTGTACATCGGTCTGGAGGAGGCGGCATCGGAGTTCTATTGGTATGAAAGCGATCTCGTTCCAGGACTGCTCCAGACCGAAGCGTACGCTTGGGCCTTGATCTCGGCTGCTAACCCAAGCGTGAGCGATGACGAAATTGGCCGTTTGGTTCAAGTGCGGGCTGGTCGGAGCGCGCTGCTCACGCGAGCCACGGCCCCTCCGGCGTTCCAGGCGGTCATGGGGGAAGCCGTACTGCGTTGTCCTGTGGGCGGGCCGGACGTGATGGGAGATCAGCTGGAAAGAATACTTGAGCTCGGGGATTTGGAGCATGTACAGCTTCGGGTGATGCCATTTGGGGCTGGTCTTCATTCAGGTTTGCATGCCCGACCGTTCATCACCCTACGGTTCCCAGCCAACTCCGATGGTCGAGAAAGTGAACCTCCGACCGTATATATCGAATCTTTCACTGGCGCACTCTATCTCGACAAACCTGCGGAGGTGGCTCAGTACGAGACCGCGTGGAAGAGCTTGTGGAGCTCAGCGCTGGATGAGTCGGTATCAGTAGATCTTGTTCGTCGAGCTGCAAGGGGGTTCAAGAAATGAAAGACCTTTTTGAAGGTGCTGATTGGCGAAAGAGTACTAAGAGTAGCGGCACCGGAGGTGCTTGCGTCGAGGTTGCATTCCTGGCTGATGGGAGCGTGGCTCTTCGTGAAAGCGACCAGCCAGAATCGGTGGTGATCACGACGCCGGTCAAGTGGGATGCCTTCCTAGCCGGCGTACGAAACTGCGAGTTCGACCGTCCCGGAACGTAGCTCGGCAGGATCGAGGGAGATCCGCACGTAAAGGCCCTTCGATCCCGACCGCGTATGTGCTCTACGTCGCCAGGTACGAGCCGCGGAGATCCTCGATCGCTTCCTGGGCGCGCTTCCTGGGGATTGATGGGGCCTCATGCACCGGATCGTTTTTCTCTGCAATGGTCCAGTAGCTACTTGCGATCGAGGCCGTGGCGGTCTGGGCGCCCGGTGTTGCAGGCTTGACTCGGACCGCTATGAACTCACCTTTTTTAGGAACAGGCAGGCCAAGTTGGTCCGCTATCACTGGATCGTTTTCCTGATGACCAAGTACCAAGATTCCCTCAGGGCGCAAGATCGAACGTGCTCCACCGTTGCCTCGCGCCCGCTTCATGAAGTCGTCTTGCTGAGCAACGGTGGCAAGCTCGGCCCTACGGATAATACGCCCCTGAACCTGACGGAAAAGTTCACAAGTGCGTGCTTGCCCGTGAGAGGAGCCCTTCGCGCTTCGAGCGCCAAAGATCTTGTCCCGTTTGGATTCTTCCAGCTCGAGGAAAAGATTGGGGGCTAGCCTTCCATGCTCTGGCCACAAGGTAGAAATACCTCTGCGTCCTTGCACGGAAAGAGTTCCCTTTCGATCTCGGTTTCTGCCAAGATTCATGAGCGACTCATCAACGCGGACTATGCCGGCAGACCATGTGGCCTTGTCATCCGAGGCGGAGATGACAAGAGCCAGATGCCCGATCACTTCTGGGGGCAGCGACCACTGGCCGAAGCTCATCGAGTATTTGCAATCAATCTGAATTCCCGCGATCCGATAGTCGGTAGCGTCTCCATCTTCGAAATTAAATTCACGATGCAGATTGATTTCGATAAGGGTTCCCATGTGGGTCTTCTCGGTTTTGTGTAGTTGTGAATAATTCCAGCGGCCACTGCGCTGGCCATCGTATAATTGATCGAAGGTGTCGCGAATGACAGTTGCAACTCGGTCACCCGTGGGGTCCAGCTCATACAGACGCTCGAGTACAGCAGTTATTTCGGGGTCGTTAGACTGATTAGATTGCCCAAAGCCCAGAGGGAGAGTCATGTGCCCGCATTCCTGAGAGTCGCTTCGATGGATTCAATGGCGTTGGCTAGGGATTCGTGTTCCCATATGCGCACAACGGTCCAGCCGGATGATGTCAGCAGGTTGTTAGCCTTTTCGTCTCTAGCAACGTTCTTTCGCAGTTTTGGAGTCCAATACCACTCGTTACTGGTGGGCTCGCGACCATGCAAGGGGCAGACATGCCAGAAGCAGCCGTCTATGAAGATGGCGACCTTGGTTCGGGTGAACACGATGTCCGGGCGGACCCGGCCATCGGCAAGGTCAATGCGAAGATCCTTGCGGAATCGATGCCCGCGTCTATGCAGGGCAGATCTGACGGCCACTTCTGGCTTGGTATTGGTGCGGCGTATGGCGGCTAGATTCCGCGATCTGCCGGGGCTCGTGGGTACAAGAGCCCGCTTCTCGTCTAACGCAGGGTCAGAGGTGGAGTCGCTCTCGGTAGCCACGCGCAGATGGTAGTACCACCTATGTGCAAACTCGAGGGCCGAAGACGCTTCTACCTGATGAGATCAGAATGCTGGCTCTGCCCCGCTATGCGTAGTTCATGAGGTAGACCGGCGTGGCTGCTTGACTGTCGAACGCGTGTTCGACTTAATGTGTCGTGTGCTTTGGCGGCCGAGAGACGTATGTCACGTCCGTTGACCGCTCGGAAGGTCGGTCGTCGGTTCATGGTTGCGCGATACTCCGGTGGTTTGGACTGTCGGCGGTGCCGAACTTGATGTTGAGGAGCTTGTGCGATGGATCTAGAGGTAGTTGAGATCTGCGCGGGGGCAGGCGGGCAGTCTCTGGGACTGCATCTAGCTGGGTTTGAGCACAAGCTTGCTGTCGAAATTGATGAGAACGCCGCGCATTCGCTTGACTACAACCTGAAGCGTCTGGGTATGGAGAGCCGAGTTGAAGTCGGCGATGTTGCCGACAGGACTGTGTGGGATCCAGCAGCTAAAGAGCTTCATGAGATTGCCTTGCTGGCAGGTGGGGTTCCGTGCCCACCCTTCAGCCGAGCCGGCAAGCAACTGGGGTCAGCTGACGAACGCGACCTATTTGCATGGGCTGTGAACGCGGCCAGTGAGATGCAGCCGCAGGCTGTTCTTCTAGAAAACGTTAAGGGCCTTGGCGATGCTCGCTTCGGTGGTTACCGGCAGGCCGTGGTAGACGAGTTCCATAACCATGGATATAGGGCTGAATGGCAGCTTCTAGAAGCTCAAGGTTTTGATGTACCACAGCTTCGGCCGCGGATGGTCCTGGTAGCTCTTAAAGAAGAGTATGTCGACTATTTCGAGTGGCCTGAACCGAAGACGACTACGCACACCGTAGCCTCGGTGCTGGATTCGGACATGGAAGGCCTGCCTCAGGCTGCTCTCGAGCAGTTTCGTGAGAAAGCGCAGAAGATTGCGCCGACGATTGTCGGTGGTAGCAAGAAACACGGCGGAGCAGACCTCGGTCCCACGCGCGCAAAGCGTGCCTGGCATGAAATGTTTGTGGATGCTCATGGCCTGGCCGACGCGGCACCGACCGCAGACTGGGTCCCGAAAGAACCGGGACGTGGCCCCAAGCTCACTGTCGATATGGTGAAGAAGCTACAAGGCTGGTATGGCCCTCAGTACGAAGACTGGGAAATCTTGGGTCGTAAGACGAGCCGGTATAGGCAGATTGGCAATGCGTTCCCTCCGCCCGTTGCTGAGGCGGTTGGAAAGGCCATTGCTCGGGCCTTGCGTAAAGAGGCTTCCGCTAAGAAGGCTCCTGGACCGCGCACGATGCACGACGAGGTTTATCGTCTGCTGCGCGACACGGGCGAATGGCTGACGCCGGGTAAGCTAAGCCACCTTCTGGGGGAAACGCTTGACCAGGAAGAAATCGTCCAGCGAATTGAGCTCCTCAAGCGCGACTTCTTTGTTGAAGAGCGAGGAAACGCGCGGTCGACATCGTACAAACTGGGGGAGTGGAAAGCTTTCCGAGGGCAGGAAGACCATGATCGGCATGCGGCCTTCGCGGAGCGCAAAGGCCGCAACCGAATCAGCTAATTGAGGCCAGCGAGAGCAAGTGCCAGCTACTTGCTCTCGCTGAGGTGGGCAAGTAGCGCACGAATATCGATGGCATCCATGCCGCCCGCGGTGAGAGTGTCCTCCTCTTGAAGATCCCCGAGCTGCCGCACCGCTGAGTCATCGAGGATACTCCCCATGAACTCCAGCTTCTCTTCCAGCCGACGGGCGACCACTTCATCCACGGTGTTACGTGCGGCGAGAACAGTTACGCGGGTTTCGGTATCGGGGGCAAGCCCAAGACGATGGATACGGTCAAGACTCTGTAGGAACCGGCCGGCCGTGAAGTCCCGATCTACGTAGAGAGCATCGTGGCAGTCATGGTGAAGGCTGATGCCTTCTCCCAGAGTTGCTGGATTCGAGATCAGCACCCAGCAATCTGGATCCTCGCGAAACCGTTGGATCTGCTCTTCGCGATCAGCTGTGCCGCCGTGGACAACGGCGGGCTGGAATGGCTCTAGGAGCCGCTCCAAGGTGGTGATGCTGCGCACGAAAGTGCTCCAGACTAAGGTTTTTCGCTGGTCTGCTGCGTTCTGCGCGACGATCTTGACTGCTTCCTCATACTTTGGAGACAGCTCGTGCTGAGGCAGATTCTTCAGCAGAGTATTGAGAGAATCTCCAGGAGAAGCTTCGATGGGCGGCACCTGGTATGCGAGAGGCTCGTGCCGAGTCGTGCCCTCCGCCAGAAGGGCTGGGCTCGTAGCGGCCATGAGCATCCGGAGCATAGTCTTGCCCAGGGCATCAAGATCTCCAGAACGGGCACTGGGATTACCCTTTAGCACCTCGTAAATCTCACGGTGTAGCTTGGGCAGGTCGACGTATCGAATCTTCGTGCTAACCGGAGGAAGTCCCAGCTCGGCCTTCGTCGTCCGGGTAAACATCGGCCGCAGAACGGAACTCGCGTAGGCCAGATTGCCGCCGGCTACAGCGTTGCTCACTACCTGCTTACCACGACCTGGCCAGACGAAAGACAGAAGGCTCTCAAGATCCTGGGCCCCGTTAGGAGCAGGAGTGCCGGTGAGGATGAGCCGACGGTTGGCCAGCGGTCCTAAAGCTAGACAGGCAGCACCGTAAGCTCCACTGGAACCCAACTTCATACGATGGGCTTCATCGAGAATGATCATTGAAGGCCTGGCTTGTAACCAAGCAGACAGCGCCGCACGGCTGCGAGCCAATCGCTCGTAGTTAACAACTAGCAGCTCGGCGGTGCTGTTGACCGTGCCGGCCAGGATGGTGGTTCTCAACGGCTGTGCAAAGCACACGCCTGCTTCATATTGCCAAGTTTCGTAGGCCGACTTGGGGCAGATGACGAGAAGTCTTTCGGCATCGCCTTTTTGGCGCATGGCTGCGAAGACCGCTAGCGCGACACGGGTCTTGCCGGCGCCGGGTACGCTGAAGTTGGCACCATGGTTCATGCCTAGCAGGGCTGCTAGGTCGCGCCGCTGGAACGAAGTGAGGTCTCCGGTCCACTCGGTCCCCAGTAGTGGAACCACAACCTCAGCGGTCGCTGTATCGATCTTGGTCTCAGGCGCGGCACCAGCCAAGCGCTGTTCAGCAGTATCGGCATCGTCCAGAACGCTGGTAACTAGAGTGGCGAGAGCCGTCTCCCACTGCACTCCCTCGGCATCCGACCAGTCCAGCTCGCCCAACGCGACCAAGAAATTGTCCAGGTCGACTTCGGCGATGAGCGGCCCCGTCTGGCTTCCGGGAACCATGCGTCCGATGAGCTCGCCAAATTCTTCGCGGTAGTCATTCCGGGCTCGCATAATCACTCGGGTTCGGGTGATGTCGAAGCTCAGGTCGAGCGAAGCTTCCGATGCATGTGACACGGGTCAGTCCTTGGCTGTTGCCTGGCGAAGCCAGGTGAGGCCGTCACCGGGAATAGAAATAGACTTGTTGGCCTCAACTCCGACGCGGCGCAGGACGGAACGTAGCTCAATCAGGGCATCATCGAACGCTTCTTCATCCAAACTATTGTTTCCCCGGGACATTACGAGGTCCGTAATACATTGGTCGAGATGCTTGGTTGCCTCAACGATTCGGTCGGGGGCTGCTTGGCGCTTCTTTCGCATACGGGCATCTCGCCCTGCAACGTCGATAGCGTCGTCGAAAGCGTCTCGCAGCTTCTGTTTGGCCTCGGTTACCTCAGCAACCTTGCTCGGCGTGAGTCGATCGGCTGCGACTTCGATTGCTGTGAGCTGTAGAATCCTGTCAGTGAGCGCGCGGGCTGCGGAAAGTTGAGGCGTAGCCGAGGGTGCTACACGGTTGAGCCCGGGGATTACCTTAACTGCTGGTGCCGGCGCCTCCTGTTTAATTTCGTCCGGAAGGCGTTTTTCCAGGTATCGAGACTGGAAATCATCACTGATGTAACGAACATCCGTTTTGGCGAACTCAAATGTAATGGCCGCCAGGCGGGATTCTTTGAGAAGATCGGCCTTATCTTTATTTCCTTCATTCTTGACCGATCGGTAAAGCTCGAACAGCTTCTCTTTGCCTTCTTCAAAATCCATGAGACGCATACTGAAGTCTTCGGTCTTGCTGCGGCGAATGAGGTCGCGAAGGCAGTTGAGGATCCACACGTCACGTTCAAGAACTTTGGTCGTAGTATGAAAAGTGCGTGCAATCTCCGGCAGCTGACGACCAAAGGTCAATTGCTCATCAACAGCCAGAAGATGGTTGATGTAGGAGTAGTCACGCCGGTGATCTGGGCGAAGCTGGAGCGCCAGCTCGACGGCATGGATGTCTTCCCAGGTCGTCGAGGCCGGCAGCACGCCGACCCGGATGGATGGTTTGCCAAGCTCTTTCAGTGCAGCGCGTCGGGTGTTCCCGTTGACGAGGATGCCGTCACGTGTGATGAGACCTGCCTCGATCTGGCCGTACTCCTTCAGATTGGGAAGCAGTTCGTCGAACTTGGGATCGCGACGCGTCGGATCCGACGGCAGAGTGTTCAGAAGACTATGGAGATATTCTTGACTTTCCGGGGCCCATGGGTCCTGTGTAAGGAGAGCATCCTTATCGGCGTTATGGCTGCGCTGGGCACGGATCCTATGGGTTCCGGGGTTGTAATAGAGCAAAGGAACGGGCATGTCGATGACCTGCACGATAATCGGCTGCGTCCGGAATTCGATTTTGATCGTCTCGGAAGCTCCTGTCGTGCTGGTAGCTTCCTTAAGTCGTTCATCTACCAGCGAGCGAATCTGCCCTGCATTAGGCGGTGTGCCGAAATCTGTGGTCACGTTCATCCTTCGTTCTCATATTAGCCGACAAGCATTCGACCGGAATCGCCAAGTTTTCGGATGTCACTAGAAAATTAAGAGAGGCTTTTACGGACCTTTTCGCGTGCTTCAGAGGGAAGAGTTCGATAGTCGGCCCAGAGTTGCTCCACCGTGCTGAATGATCTTGCGTCCTTTGCGATCCACGATGTGAGCATCTTCCTTTCAATCGCCGGCAGACTGGTCAGCCGATTCAGAACATCTGTAAGGTCTGCGGTCAGCTCTCGTCCACCTATCCTGCATCGGTTGCACTCCACAAGTAGCTGAATCGTTTCGCTGCCATCTGGCATCAGCACCGTTCTGCGAGCAATATCGAGCTGCGCCGCGGTCTCGATGCCGGCGTACTTTTCGCCGGGACCAATCCCGCAGCTTCGGCACTTGTGGCCATCGCGAGCTAACAGGTCACGACGTTGGTTGGCTGTGATGGCGCTAGGGCCGCTGCGGGTCGCCTTGCCCGGCTCCCACACCGCTATGCCTTGCTGGACGAAGCGCTGTTCGTTCGCGTCCAGGCTGACGTCCTCACGATTGGTGCTGATCTTCCAGTCAAAGTCGCGAAGGTCGCGCATGCGCCGGTCAATCTGAGAGGTGCCGGGGAATGCGTCCCGGAGCTGCCCTTTAGTGAATATATTTCCCTCACCGACTTCTTGGACAAGCCACAACGCTGCCCGCTTCATCGTTCCAAGCTTGGAATCTGTCCAGCTGGGGATAGCCATTGAATCCCTCTCCACGTGAGCGTTTAGACCGTGCCCTGAGCCTTTGGCCTCTGCGGTACCTCTTGTGCAGGTAGGCCAGGGGCGCGAGTCGGCACAGCATCAACACTGTCGTGGATTGCGCTCAGGAGGGAAAGAGGCCGGTGTCCCGTATTTGAGGACAGGAAATTAGCGTGTCGGGCTTTGAAAATATTACTTTATGTGAGATAGGGGCGACGTTTTGGCATGGAGCTGTGGCATGATGTGATGCGCTGTGCAGTAACGAGACTCACGTGATCCGTGGTTATTTGTCATGCCTGCATCTAGGAGCGCTTATGCCTCGCCCGGGAGAGCTCGCACCGCTTGACGAGTCGCTTGGCGACGCTCGGCGGAGCGTGGCTGCGGCCTTCCGTGAAATCTGCAATTTCCTGAATGGTATCGGATTTTCCCAAAAGCAGTTGGCAATGCACTGCTCCGTGTCTACTTCCGCACTTTCGGCCTATGTAAATGGGCGTCGCAAGACTCCGGATGTCCGCCTCCTGGGGGATCTGCATGCGCTGGCGAAGGTACATGCGGGTGGGCGGAACCTTCCTACCCTGAGGGAGCTGACTGAGCTGGCGTATGCCGAAGTGCTTCAGGGGGAGAGCGCTGCGGAGTGCGTCGCTTGCGGGCGGCCGGTGATGGAACAGGCGCTTGTGGCCAGCGGGGTGGCGGTAGTTGTCCATCCTGTCCAGCCACCGCCCCAGGTTTCTCACCTGCCGGTCCCCCCAAGGCCGGGGGACCGGCAGGTGTACTGGGATGACATGCCTGAACTTGAGGTTCATCTGGCTGAACATCGGGAAGGCGAGGCGGCCAGCATTCTCCGCAGTGTCGGCCGCCATGGTGATGTCAGTGAAGCAGCAGCCGCGATCAGTGCCTGCCGCCAGGGTGGTCTGGGTGATGCCGCCGAACTATTGCTCCACTATGCCGCTCAGCGGGATGACGTCGAGATCATCCAGCTGCTGGGTGCGCTCTTTGGAGCCGAGGATTATCCCTCGGCCAAGGAACTGGTCCAGATCAAGCTGGGCGATTGAGGTTGAGGGGGAGCTGCAATGGCGAGGCCGAATCGTGTGCCACAGCGGGAGAGTCCGCTGACCTGGCCCGAGGTTTTGGACCGGCAACTGAGCCGGGCCACTGAGTCAGATGTGAGGACCCATCGATATGGGCTGCTGATGGAGAGCCTAGGGTCTCTGCTCCGGGATATTGGGGTGCTGCTGAAAGGACTGGGTATCGCCGCCTCATGTGCTGCCGCTCTCGTTCTTTGCGCAGGAGTGGTTGTTGCACCGAGGATGGGGGGCGCCGATCTCATCCTGCGCGGGGTCGGCGCCGCCTTGCTGGCCGGCTGTGGGTCGGGAGGACTCTGGCTCATGTTCCGGAGGAGGCGCGGAAAGTTGCCCGCGAGCGGGGAGGCTCCTGATTAGCGGGAACGTCTTTGCCGTGGGCAGGCAAGCTGGGTGTTGTAAGGCAGCCGGTTTTTGCGTCAGCTGCTCCGTAAGCCGGCGAGCGCTTCTTCAAGGCGTGCAGCTGGGAGCATGTGAGGCTAGCTCGAGGGGCTTTGGTGTGCCTGCGATGCAGGGAGGGCAGGGCCGCGGCAGCGTGCACCGACTGGGCAGATGGGTGCGAGATGTCGCGTGGGTTTTATCCGTGAGGGCCATGAGTGCCTCGCAAGCCTGCTCTGCTAAACCGGCTTCCGGACCAGCTCGTCGAGAATCGCATCCAGGTACTCGTAGAAATTTCCGAAACCCTGCCCCTGTGCATACGTGGACAGCAGGTAACCCGTCACTACGAAGAGAGCGGTCGGCAGACGTTCAGCCGCCATCTGTGGCACATGCTCGTCCAATGACAGCCCTTCAAGTATCTCCCACAGTTCGCGCACGGTGAGAGGTGTCCATGGCTCCTCTTCTTTGATCTGGCGCGCCATGTCGAGGTTTTGCTGCTGGTTCGGGGGCCCGTCCGAGTAGACGGTTAGGAGGGCGGCCCTGCCGACGGCACTGTAGATCGGCAGAACCTGTTCTCGCAGGATGGGTTCGGCCTGGGCCATGGATTCTAGGGAGGCAAGGAATCCGTCCTGGTCCTGCGCGATGGCGGTGCGAATCGCTTCGCGTCCTAGATCTTCCGCAGCTGGGTCAATGTGCATGTGATGAATCCTCTCCTCGCCACCAGCGTTTGACAGCCCTGACTGCCTCCGAGGCCACCAGGCCGCCTCCGATTGTTCCCCAGATCCATCCCGGAACTCCTGGCAGGATATTCGACGCTATCTCGTACATGAAGGCTCCGGAGGCGACGGCGGCCTGCGGAGCGTGCGCCCACCTTCTGCGCGAAGCGGACGCAACATGTCGCTCCGCAGTCTTCTGTTCCCGGCTGGAGTGGGGAGCGCTGACCTCCCGCGCAATCCGCAGGTCCTCCTCCGACCACCCCGCGAACGAGATGTCGTCCTCAACCCGGATCCCCGCGTCGGCAACCCGGGGCGCGGCCGGATCGACCGGAGTCCCCGGCGGCCCGACGGACCCGTCCGCTCTTCAACCCTTGCCGGCCTCAAGAATCGCTACCACCGTGTCCAGCTGCTGATCCAGCCCCTCGGTGGTCTGCACCGCGGCCTCCAGCTCCTGCTTGGCCTGCGCGAACAGCTCGACGATCCCGTCCACACCCAGGGCGGCGCCCTGCTCGATGCCCTCCTCGGACACGGAGATCGCCTGTTTCAGCTCGTTCACGGCGCTGACGTAATGCGCCCTGACGGCGTCCACCGCCTGGATGTTGTCGTCGAGCTTGCTCACGCTGGCCCTCCCGGCATCGCGACCTCCCGGCAAACTACCCAAAAGAGATACCACGTACACCATGCGTTACGGATCATGCCGAGCCGATCCGGACTTTCCGATCTCCGGGCCTGGCGGAAGCAGGGGCACCGCAGCGGCGCGAATTATCCCGCGCACGCCCCACAAGATCTTGCCTAAGCTCGGAGGCATGGACGAGGTGATCGAAGAGGCCGCGGACCGGCTCGCCACGCTGCCCGGCGTCGAGGCCGTCACCCTCGGCGGCTCGCGGGCCCAGGGCACCGCCCGCCCGGACAGCGACTGGGACCTGGGCGTCTACTACCAGGACGGGTTCGATCCGCGTCACATCAACGACCTGGGATACGAGGGAAGGGTTTTCGGGCTCGGCGAATGGGGCGGCGGCGTCTTCGACTCGGGTGCCTGGCTGCGTGTTGACGGGCGCTCTGTCGACGTCCATTATCGGAATCTGGGGGCCGTCACGAACGAGGTGGCACGTGCGGAACGGGGGGAGTTCGACATCGAGCCGTTGATGTTTCATCTCGCCGGCATTCCGACCTACCTGGTGGTGGCCGAGCTCGCCGTCAACCGGCTGCTGCGTGGCACGGCGCCGGTGGTCGGGGCATATCCGCGGCAGCTCCGGCGAAAAGCGGCCAGGGTCTGGGCCGATCGCGCCGCCATGCACCTCGCCTACGCGGAGAACAACCAGCAACGCACGATGCAGTGCCTGGGACTGATCGCGGTGGCGGTCGCCGAGTACGCACACGCGGTGGTCGCGTCCGAGGGCATCTGGGTCACTAACGAGAAACGCCTGACCAAACAAGCAAAAATGGTGGACGTCGATGAGCTCGTCAGAACCTCCACCAGCACAGGTCAACTCATCCGTGCCGTCCGGGAGCTGAGCCCGGTCCAGGCGGTTTCGGCATGACGGGCGTGACGGGCATGACGGGCATGACAGTGGTCTTCGACGGCAGACTGATCGTCGCCGGCACCGGGATCTCGCTGAGGCCGGTCGACCGCAGTGTCCGGATGACACGTGACGCCAATGCTTACGAGGGGCAGAGCAACGGTCTGCTGGGCGCGGTTTTTCCCGGCCTGCTCGAGATGAGCACCGGGCTGCACCGGGGCTCCGTCGGGTTCCGTCTGGTGGTGGCCGACCAGGCTCCTCAGATCGAGGACGACTGGGAAGACGTCGTGGAGGCGTCTTTCGTTCCCGTGGGGCCCAGTCAGCTGCAATGGTGGAACCCGGTGTGCCGGTTCGACCTACCGGCAGTGCCGCATCGGGTCCGGTTCAGTGCCCGCGGCATGGACGAGGCCCGCCGGCATCCCTGGCGGGCCGACCACGCACCTGTGATCGACCACTACGAGCTCGCCTTCTGGCCCGCGCCACCGGCCCCCGACGTCGTGGTGCGCAAGGGCAGCGCGTGCGCCGCCTACTGGCACGACGAGAACCCGCGGTCCCGCCCCGCAGGGCTGCGCGGGGGCAGCGACGCCGTGAATCGGCTGCTGCACTGGGCCGAGCCGCCGTTGAGGTCGTGTCTGCGTCGTCCTGACTTCGCCTTCCGGCTGCCGCAGTTCGACCCGGAGCTCGCGCAGCGCCTGGCCCTCGCCGACACCCCGACCCTGCGCGCGATCTCCAGCTGGGCGGCCCGGTACGCCTGCACCGCATCGGGGCTGGCCGCGGCGGTTCCCGAGGTCGCCCTCGCCCTGGACCATCTGGACCGGGCCGAGCCACTGCCCCAGCCGTTTGACGGCGACGAAGACGACGACGAAGACGACGCCCGATGGCAGCTGCTGGTCGGTGACGAGGCGTTCGAGGATCTGGTCTACGACCAGAGCATCGTGGCGGACGGGCGGGTGGAGACCCGCTGGTTCTTCGTGATGGAGGTGATCGGCGAGGCCGCGCACGAAGACCCGCTCAGAGCAGCGGTTTTCGCTCTGTGGCGCTGCGCCAACAGTTTTGGCGACGAGCACCGCCGGGAGGTGCTGGCCGAGGCGTCCCGACGGTTCCTGTCATGACCTGAAGCGGCTCACCAGCGTCTGGAGATTGGACGACAGGTTCGCGAGTTCGGTGGCGGCCCGCTGGGCGTCGGCGATGCCCTGGCCGGACGACTCGGCGGCCCGGGCGACGGACTGCACGTCATTGGCGATGCTGGTGGAACCGCCGGCCGCCTCGCTGATGGTGCGCGAGATCTCGTTCGTCACCGCGGTCTGTTCCTCCACCGCCGAGGCGATCGTGGTCTGGAACGAGTTGATGTCCTCGATGGTGCGGGTGATCCGGTCGATCGCGTCGACGGCGGCGCGGGTGTCGGTCTGGATCGCCTCGACCCGGTGGCTGATGTCCTCGGTCGCCCGGGCCGTTTCCTGGGCGAGTTGCTTCACTTCCTCGGCGACCACCGCGAAGCCCTTACCGGCGTCCCCTGCTCGTGCCGCCTCGATGGTGGCGTTCAGGGCCAGCAGGTTGGTCTGCTCGGCGATCGTGGTGATGGTCTTGACCACGTTGCCGATCTCCTCGCTGGAAGACCCCAGCTTGGCCACGGTCTCGCCGGCCTGGGCCGCCTCGGACACCGCCGACGCGGCCACCCGCACCGCCTCCGACGACGACTGGGCGATCTCGCGGATGCTGGCCGACATCTCCTCGGTGCCGGCGGCCACGGTCTGAACGTTGCTGGACACCTGTGACGACGTCGCGCCGAGGGCATGTGCCTGGTTGGTGGCCTGATCGGAGTTCGCGGCGATCTGCGACGAGACCGCCGTCAGCTCCTCCGCGCTGCCGGCCAGAGTGCCCGCCGTGCCACTGATCTCGTGCATCGCCTGCCGGAGCGAGGCCTGTGCGGCGTTGAGCGACCTGGCCATCTGGCCGATCTCGTCCCGGGCCTCGGCGGGCACGCTGTGGGTGAGGTCCCCGGCGGCCAGGGCGTCGATGGCATCCCGCACCCGGGCCACCGAGTTCGCCACCAGCTGGGCGATCCAGTAGCCGAACAGCACCAGCAACAGTGCACCCAGCACGGTGAAGATCCAGATCATGCGGGTGGCCGAACTCGCCGCCGAGGCGCCCGAGGCCACCGCCTCGTTCATCGCCTCGGTGTACGAGTCGGCCAGGCCGCCGGTCTTCGTGAGCGCCTCGTCGGCGGTCGGGTTGAAGTCGGTCTTCACCCGGTCACCGAGCTCGCGGTACTCCGCTCCGGTCAGCAGCGCGGTGCTCTCGGCCAGCGGCGCGAGGCGGTCCTGATAGATCGAGAGCATCTGCGTCAGCAGCGACAAGCCGTCGCTGATCAGCTGTTTCTGGGCCGCGGTGGGGTTCTGCTGATTGAGCGTGTTCAGGGCGTCGGTGACGACGGTGGCGTTCTTCTCCATGCCGGCCTTGGCCGCGTCGATGTCTTCCTGGGTGTAAGACAGACCGGCCTGCAACACGAACCGCCGGTACCGGGCCAGCGATGTGGTGGCGTCCTTGGCCAGGCTCACCTGCGCGGCGGTGACCTCACCGGTGTGCCTGGCCTTGTTCTGCACATTGTTGACGGCCGACGAACCGGTGTAGCCCACGGCCACGGTGAGCAGCAGCGCGAGCCCGACCAGGGTGAGGATCTTCGCGCTCAGTTTGAGGTCGGCGAATCGCTGGCGTGGCGAGCGGCCGGGGGCGCGGGACACAGCAGACACAGACAACTGAACTTCTCCTGGTGCCGGAATGATCAATGATCACCCATCGGCGCGCGGATGCGTCTCCTTGAACGGTCTCCCGTGCGAGGGCGGGAAAGGGGCGTGTGCCCAAGATTGTCGGTGGTGCCTGGCAGCATGATCGCCATGGACATCGAGGGGACGCGGCGGGTGGTCTTCGACGGGCGCATGCATGTCGCGTACGGGCAGGCATACCTGGAATCACTGCATCCAGAAGTGCATTTCGACTATCGTCAGGCATTCGACGGGCAGATCAACGGCTTGCTCGGCGCGGGTGACGGAACCGGGCTCTACCTCACCACCGGCCTGCACACCGGGAGCGTCGGATTCCGGCTGGTGATCGCCGATCACGCACCCGATCCAGGCCCGGAGTGGGAAGAGCTGGTGGAACTGTCCTTTCGGCCGTCCGGGCCGAGCGCGGTGATGCAGTGGGGCGGCGACCTGCTCGTCAAGTTCGATCTGCCGCCGGTGTGGCACCGGGCGCGCTACTGCGCCAGGGGCATGGACGAGGGGCGGGCGGCCGACGTCGTGATGGCGGAGGAGGCGCTCGTCGACCACTACGGACTCATCCTCTGGCCGGCCGATCCGGCGCCGGAGCAGATCGTTCGGCAGACCAGCGAGATCGCCGCCTACTGGCACGACGTGCGTCATCACGTCAAAGCCCGGCAGCGCCGAATCCTCAGCTGGTGGGGTGAGAACCCGCCCAGCGAGCGGCTGATCGACATTCACGCGGCGCGCTGGCTGGTGCGGCGCCGGCGCGACCTGGCCGAGGCGCTGGCGGCCGCCGAACCCGCTGCCCAGCGAGCCGTGGCCTACTGGGCGGCGCGCCGGTGCTGCGCCGAGGCCCGCATCGATCACATCGACCCGATCGCGGCGGCGCTGCGCATGCAGAGCCGCAACGAGATGCTCCCGCCCGGCTTCGAGCGTTGGCCGTTTCTGCGCACGGCCCGTCAGGAGACCCAGCAGGCCCGGGCCCGGGCCGCCATGGGAGACGCCGAGGCACCGCACGGCATCCACCGGCAGAGCTGGACACTCACGGCGCTCCAGGGCGCGGACGACGAAAACCCTCTCCTGGCCGCCATCCGGGCCCTCACCGAGGGCGCCATGGTGTTCGAAGACGACGAGGTGTTCCTGAGCGAGGCGGGCGAGGTGCTGGCGGCGGCGGGTCCGGGGCCCGACCCACGACACGACCCCTACCACGGGGATCTTCACGCCCGCATCGTGTGGGGTGACGAACCGCCGGCCTCGCGGCTGCGGCAGGCGTTCCCGCGCGACTTCATCGCCGACGACCAGGCGCTGGCCGAGCAACTGGCCGACGCCTCGCCCGTGGTCCAGCGCGCCGTGGCCCGGTGGGCCGCCCGCACCGCCTGCACGGCCGCGGGTCTCACCGCCGCGCTACCGGAGGTCGCGCTGGCGCTCGATCACCTCGACCGGGGCGAAGCGCTGCCCCCGCCGTTCGGCGAGGAGCAACACGAATGGTCGCTCCTACAACGGGAAGAGGCCCCCGACGGCACCATCGCCGTCGACGACCTGCCCAACTTCTCCCGCCCGCACTACACGCTGCCGGTGATCCGGCAGGCGAGCCATCCCGACCCGCTGCGGGCCGCCGCGCACGCACTGTGGACGGCCGCGTGCAGTTTCGGCAACGACCACCGGCGGGAGGTGCTCGACGGTGCGGCGGCACTCATAGCGCGTCCATGACCGGCTCGTACTCCTGGGCCAGCATCGCGACCATGTCGGCCCGCCCGAGTTCCGCGGTGGCGGTGAGCACCTCGGCGTCGATGGTGGTCCGGTCGAGCGGCATCACCTGCGGGGCGACGGTCCAGGTGCGGCGCGGGGGATTGAGCGCCTCGTCGCGCAGGCGGGCGAGCAGGGCGGCGTAGTGTGGGCTGGGCCGGGCGATGTTCTCCTTCACGAACGGCTTCTGCCCCCAGGCCAGCCGGCAGCCCAGCCAGCGCATGAAGGGCCCCAGGTCGTCCTGCTGGAACCCGAAGGCCCGGGTCATCACCACCAGCGCCGACGGGGCGCCGGCCTGGAACGCCTGGTCCACCGGAACCGGCGCCACGATGCCGCCGTCGATGTAGCGCCGCCCGTCCAGCGGAACCCGCTTGTTGTAGAGCGCGGGCAGGGCCGCGGTCGCACGCAGCACCTCGAACAGGTCGTGCCCGTCCCGGTTCGACACCACGCGGGCGGCGCCGGTCGCGGCGTCGGTGAGCACCGTGAGCAGCTCCGCCGGAGCGGCCTCCAGCGCGTCCAGGTCCAGAGGGCTGAGCCGGCGCAGCACGTCGTCCACCAGGTGGTCCACGTCCACCACGCGCCACAGGCGTCGCGGGTTGATGAACTGCCGGTGGCTCAGACGGTCGATGTAGATCCGCATCCCGGCCTTCGCCTGACCGGCCAGGAAGTAGGCACCGTTGATCGCACCCGCGCTGCTGCCCACCACCACCCGGAACGCCTGGCGCAGACCGGCGTCCTCCAGTGCCGCCAGTGCTCCGATCGAGTACACCCCGCGCATGCCACCGCCCTGCACCACCAGGGCGGGTTTTCCCGTGGGATCGTCCGTGCCCGCACACTGTGAGAGGAATTCACCGAGGTCCAACAGCTCTCCCCACGAACGTGCCAGCAAGAAATGTCAGGCTAAACCAGGGCAAGAGGTCCGTAGGTTAACGATCAAGGTCGGGAACACGCCTGAGCCTGTGACCCGTCCGCAAAGCGTCCCACCCCCATATTCTCGAAGACGTGACGCAGACTGAGGGCATTCGTACGCCGGCCTCCTGGGTCGTCGTCGGTCTCGACAACGGGGGCACCACCGACAACGCGACCGTGCTGGACGCGACCGGGTCGTTCCTGGTCGACCAGCTGGTCGAGATCCCGAGTCGAGTGCTCGACGGACCCGAACTGGCCGTCGAGGCGCTGGCGGACTCGTTCGAGAACATCATCCGCATCACCAACACACCGCTGACCCTGGTCAAGGCGATCGGGCTGGACACTCCCGGCCCGGCCAGCGCCACCGGGGTGATCTCCTCCAAGGGGGCCACCAACTTCTCGGCGGTCAGCTGGCACGGGTTCGACATCCGCGCCGCGCTGGAACGCCGGCTCGGTCTGCCCGTCGTCTACAACAACGACGCCAACGCCGCCGCCCTCTATGCCCACCACCGTTACTTCGGCCCCGACCAGGCGCTCCAGAAGTCGTCCGTGGCCGGCATCGTCGGCACCGGCTTCGGCGGCGGGGTGGTCGAGGGCGGCCGGGTGATCAAGGGCGCCGCGGGCATGGCCGGCGAACTCGGGCACGTGCAGATCCCCTTGCAGGACGTGCTGGAAGAAGGGCAGCCGGCACCGCGCTGCAACTGCGGATTCTTCGGCGACGTCGAGAGTTTCGCATCGCTCACCGGCATCAAGAACAACCTGCTGCCGTACTGGCTGACCCGGTTCCCCGGGCACCCGCTCGCCGCCGAGCCGATCGAGCGCGCCGCCAAGCTGCTGCGCGGCTACGGCGAGAAGGAGGACCCGCTGGCCCTGGCCGTGTTCGGCCAGCAGGCCAAGGCGATCGGCAAGCTCTTCACCATCGCCGCCAACTTCACCGACCCGGACGTGTACTTCATCGGCGGCGGTGTGGTCGAGGCCGAACCGTCCTTCCGCCAGTGGTTCCTCAACACCGTGCGCGAGCACACCCAGCTGCGGCACGAGCAGCTCGCCGTCGCCTCCTTCGAGCTGGTGCCCGACCGCGACATGGCCGGTGCGCGGGGCGCGGCCGTCGCCGCCTTCGACGCGGTGGTGGCGAACGTGGTGGCCCAGACTCCGGGAGTGAACGCGGTCTGAGGCCGGGTCCGCACGCCCGGCCAGGATCAGGCGCTCCCGCTCCGACGGAGCGGGAGCGCCGTCCGTTTGCCACCTCGTACCGTCCGAATCCCTTGCCCACGAATCATTCTTGCCCGAATTCGGGCAGAAGTTGACCCGCCCGCCACCCCGGGTCAGGATGAGTCCGGTGGACGACGAGATCGTGCTCCGGATCGCCGAATCGCTGGGGATCGGCCAGAGCGAGGCCCAGCGGGTGGTGTCCGACGTCGTCGACTACTACCGCGAGCCCCTGGACGTCTGGATCAGGCGGCGACACCGGGAGTGCAAGCGCGAGAGGATGCGAAATCCTCAGATCTATGAGCTTTTACAGCAGGAAGCGGCCGAGCGGGTGGTGGCCGCACCGATCCTGAGCGAACGGCAGATCCGCCGGATCATCTCGGGCTGAGAGGAATTCATCATGTGTGGGATCGTGGCGTACATCGGCGACCAGCAAGCGGCGCCGATCATTCTCGACGGCCTGACCCGGCTGGAGTACCGGGGGTACGACTCGGCCGGCATCGCGGTGTCCGAGAAGAAGACGGTCCGGGTGGCCCGGGCCGTCGGCCGGGTGCGGCACCTGCGCCAGGCCCTGCCGAAGAAGTTCACCGGCACCTCGGGCATCGGCCACACCCGCTGGGCCACGCACGGCCCGGCCACCGAGGAGAACGCGCACCCGCACAGCTCGGCCGACGGCCGGATCTCGCTGGTGCACAACGGCATCATCGACAACGCGGCCGAGCTCAAGGCCGAACTGGTCGCGGCCGGGGTGCCTTTCACCAGCGCAACCGACACGGAGGTGGTCGCCCACCTGATCGCCGCCGTCACCGCGCCCACCCTGGAACAGGCCGTGCTCGAGGTGACCAAGAAGCTCGAAGGCACCTACGGGCTGGCGGTTCTCGACACCGAGCACCCCGATCGTATCGTGCTGGCCCGCAGCGGCTCGCCGCTGATCATCGGGGTCGGCAAGAACGGCACCCACGTGGCCAGCGACATCGCCGCGCTGACACCCCACACCACGTCGGTGGTGCACCTCGAAGACGGTGAGCTGGCCACCGTCACGGCCTCCGGCTTCACCACCTTCACCCACGATCAGAGCGACACCTCCCGCCCGCCGACCGAGGTGCCGGCCGAGTCGGCGCACCAGGAGCTGGGCGAGTTCGCCCACCACATGCGCAAGGAGTACTGGGAACAGCCGGCCTCCGCCGCCCGGGCCCTGAAGGGCCGCCTGGAAGAGCGTTTCGGCACGGCCCGGCTCGACGGCCTGAACCTGGACGCCCGGGCCAAGCGGGCGATCCGCCGGGTCAAGATCCTCGGTTGCGGCTCGTCGTACTACGTCGGGCAGATGGGCGCCCAGATGATCGAGGAGCTGGCCCGCATCCCCGCGGACGCCGAGCCGGCCTCCGAATTCCGTTACCGCAACCCGATCATCGACCCGGAGACGCTGTACGTCGCGGTCAGCCAGTCCGGCGAGACCGCCGACACCCTCTTCGCGATCGACGAGATCAAGCGCAAGGGCGGTCAGGTGGTGGGCCTGGTGAACGTGGTCGGCTCGTCGATCGCCCGGGCCTGCGACGGCGGCATCTACCTGCACGCCGGCCCGGAGGTGGCGGTCGCCTCCACCAAGGCCCTGACCAACATGGCTCTTTCGTTCGGGCTGCTGGCCCTCGACCTCGGCCGCATCCGCGACCTGTCGATCGCCGACGCCAAGCGCATCATCGACGGGCTCCAGGCGATCCCCGGCCAGATCGACGAGATCCTGCGGCAGGAAGACCGGATCGCCGAGGTGGCCAAGCCGCTGTCGGCGTCCGCCAGCCTGTTCTTCGTCGGCCGGGTGCGGGGCTTCCCGGTGGCCCGTGAGGGCGCGCAGAAGTTCAAGGAGGTCTCCTACTGCCATGCCGAGGCCTACCAGAGCAGCGAGCTGAAACACGGTCCGCTGGCCCTGATCTCGGCACAGCTGCCGACCGTGGCCATCGTTCCGGACGACGAGCTGGTGCAGCGCAACGTCGGGGCCCTGCACGAGATCGCGGCCCGGGGCGGCCCGCTGGTCGCGATCACCCACGCCGGGGTGGACCTGTCCGGGCTCACCGCCGAGCGCATCGACGTGCCGAAGAACGAGGTGGAGCTCGACCCGATCCTGCTCACCATCCCGACCCAGCTGCTGGCTTACCATGCCGCCCTGGCCCTCGGGCACGACATCGACAAGCCGCGCAACCTGGCCAAGTCGGTCACGGTGGAGTAGCCCTGGGACTTTGGGCCTACGGCGTTCCGGCCGGCCACCGCTTGACTCCCTCCCGACACCCGGCGAGACGGAGGAGAGACGAACGTGGTGAGAGGGCTGATCGCGGCGCTGACGGCGATGGTGGTCGCGGTGGTCGCCGGAGTGGCGTTCGGATGGGTGCCGGGCTCCGGCTCGGCCGAGCTGACCGCCGCCGCACAGACCGGGCACGACGCCGGGCACGACATGGCGACGGCCGCGGCCCTGCCGCAAGACGACGCCACCACGGCGGCGGCCAAGAAGGCGACCCAGGACGCCGCCGACCAGGCGTCGAAGCAGGCCCGCAAGCAGACCACGAGCTCCACCACCGAGGCCGCCGCCGCGAAACAGGCCGCGAAGCAGGCCGACGCGGCGGACCAGGCCGACCAGGCGTCCGGCGCGACCACCACCTCGACCGACCACGCCATGTCGGCCATGAGCATGCCCAAGGGCACGTGGATCAACGTGGACAAGGCCGCCTGGAAGGCCCAGCTCGCCGAGTTCGACAAGACCAAGGCGCGCAAGGCCCCGGCCACCGCCAAGCAGAACACCGAGTTCAACGCGACCTGCACCTACAGCCACTCGGGCAAGAACGACGCCATCGTGTTCCCCGGCCAGCCCGGAAAGTCGCACCTGCACTCGTTTCTGGGCAACAAGTCGGCAGACGCGAACACCACGCTCGCCTCGCTGATGAAGTTCACCTCGACCACGTGCGTCCCCAAGAAGGACCACTCGGCGTACTGGGTGCCGTCCCTGACGAACAACAAGACCGGCAAGGCCGTGCAGCCCAGCCAGCTGATCGTCTACTACGGCAGCCTGCTCGACGACGCGAACAAGAAGAAGACCGTGCCGATGCCGAACGGCCTGCGGATGATCTACGGCGACGCCTCGCTCCAGAAGAACACCCCGGCCGGCTCGCAGAACGCGTTCTACTGCTCGGGTGGTCCGCTGGAGGGCAAGAGCCGCAGCACCGACGGCAACTGGCCGGTCTGCGGCGACGGCGGAACGGTGCACTTCATGATGCGCTTCCCGGACTGCTGGGACGGCAAGCACCTGGACAGCCCGGACCACAAGTCGCACGTCTCCTACGGCCAGCAGGGCGACTGCCCGAAGGCCTTCCCGGTGCGGATCCCCGCGGTCACCTGGTCGATCTACTACCCGACCCACGGCGTCACGGCCGGGTTCTCGCTCTCCTCGGGCAAGGCCTCGTCGATGCACGGTGACGCGTTCTTCGCCTGGGACACCAAGACGATGGCCGACCGGGTGAAGAGCTGCGTGCGCCAGATGGTCACCTGCGCCAGCAACGGCGAGTTCTAGGCAGGCCGGTCGATCCGGTAGACCACGTGCAGCGGCGGGTCCACCGGATTGTCCGGCTCCAGATCGCCTTCGGCCACCCGGTGGAAACCTGCCTTCTCGAGAGCCCGCCAGGAACGCCGGTTTCCGGCGGCGACGGGCACGATGACGCAGGTGGCCCCCGGGTGGTCGGCCCAGGTCTTCGTCGTCATCAATTGGATCATGCGCACGCCCAGACCCTGCCCGCGGCGCTCGTGCGCGGCCACGAAGTAGTCCAGGCTCATCGCCCCGGGCGGGACCTCGGTGATCCGGGCGAGCGGATCGCGGTACTCCGGGTAGTCGGCGAACACCGAGCGCTGGATCAGGCCGAACGGCTCGGCATCGAGCAGGGCCAGCCAGTCCTGGTTGGGCTCTTCTCCCCGCGCCGACGGGCCGAAGTCGCGGGCCACCGCCTCCGGGGTGGTCTCGTGGTTCCACCACCGGGTCACCAGCGGCTCACTCAGCCACTCGCGGATCATCGGGAAGTCGGCCTCGGTGACGCGGCGCCAGGTGAACGTCATGCCTCAGTGATCACCCTGATGGCGTAGGTGCAACTGCATGCGGGCGGCCTGTTCGACCTGGTTCGCGGTGCCGTCCGGCGCACAGTCTGCGCACCGGTGCACGACCTGGTCCAGCAGGTTCCGGTCCAGGCCCGGGAAATCGGTGTGGAGATCGTCGATGACGTCTCCCAGCTCCTGTTCGGTGAGCGTCATGCGTCCCAGGGTAAGTCGCCTGACGGGTGGATGCGCGGGCCCGCGGGAGGTGGCAGGCTGGTGCGGAACCCGAGGGGAGGGTTTCTCATGGGCCGCTACGGTGACGAGGTGGCCGGTCTGGCCACACCGATCCGGCACGACGAGAACCTCGGACGTCTGCTCGACCGGATCGGCGACCGGCGTGTGGTCATGCTGGGGGAGGCCAGCCACGGCAGTCACGAGTTCTACGACTGGCGCTCGGCGATCACCCGGCGCCTGGTCGAGGAGCTCGGATTCTCGTTCGTGGCCGTGGAGGGCGACTGGCCGGACTGCGAACGGGTCGACCGGTCGGTGCGTTTCACGCCGGACGCCGATCCGCGCGAGGCACTGCACGAGTACGCCCGCTGGCCCACCTGGATGTGGGCGAACGAGGAGCTGTCCGACTTCACCCGCTGGCTGCGGCGGCACAACGAGTTCCGGGAACCGCACGAACGCGTGGGTTTCCACGGTCTGGACGTGTACTCGCTCTGGGAGTCGCTGGAAGCGGTCATGGTGCACCTGCGGGAGCGGCACCCGCGGCTGGTTCCCCTGGCCCTGGCTGCCTTCCGGTGCTTCGACCCGTACCTCGACGACCCGCAGGAGTACGCGCTGTCCACCCGGCTCCAGCCGGACGGCTGCTCCTGCGAGGTGGCCGGCCTGCTCACCGCGATGCGCCGCCGCGACGACTTCGGCGCCTGGCAGAACGCCGAGGTGGTGGCGGGCGCCGAGTTCTACTACCGGGCACTGTTGCAAGGCGGCGCGGCCTCGTGGAACATTCGCGACCGGCACATGGACGCCACCCTGGCCCGGCTGCTCGACCACTATGGCCCCGGGTCGAAAGCCGTGGTGTGGGCGCACAACACGCACGTCGGTGACGCCCGGGGCAGCGTGATGGCCGAGCGCGGCGAGACCAGCATCGGCACGCTGGCCCGGCAGCGGTTCGGCGACGACGGCGTGGTGCTGGTCGGTTTCGGCACGCACCGTGGCACGGTGGTGGCGGGGGAGGACTGGGGCAGGCCGATGGAGGTGATGCCGGTGCCGGAGGCCCGGCCCGACTCGCTGGAGCACATTCTGCACGAAACCGCGCCGGATCAGGCGCTGTTGGTGTTCCCGCCGCGGGAGCACCAGCCCGATCTGCTGCGCACCCGGATCGGCCACCGGGCCATCGGCGTGGTCTACCGGCCCGACTGGGAGCGCTGGGGCAACTATGTGCCCACCACCCTGGGCGACCGCTACGACGCGTTCGTCTGGTGCGACGAGACCCGCGCGGTGCGGCCGCTGCACACCCGTCTGACCGACATCAGGGAACCGGAGACCTTTCCGACAGGAGTGTGAGCACATGACCACGACGACGGCAGCCTGCCTGATCCCCGCCGGGCGGGTGGAACTGGGGGCGGACATCCTGTTCCCCGACCAGTACCCGGCCGAGAGTCCCACCGGGGTGGTGCTCTTCGCCCACGGCAGCGGCAGTTCCCGGTTCAGCCCCCGAAACCGGGCGGTGGCCGCGGAACTCAACCGGCGCGGTCTCGCGGCCGTGCTGACCGACCTGCTCACGGACGACGAGGAGCAGGTCGACGGCCACACGGCGCAGTACCGGTTCGACATCCACCTGCTCACCGAGCGGCTCATCGCCGTGGTCGACTGGGCCACCGACGAGCCCTCACTGTCCGGCCTGCCGATCGGCACGTTCGGCGCCAGCACCGGAGCGGCCGCCGCGCTGGGGGCCGCCGCCTACCGCGGGGCCGACGTGCGGGCCGTGGTCTCCCGCGGTGGCCGGCCCGACCTGGCCGGGCCGGTGCTGGAGGAGGTCACGGCGCCCACGCTGTTCATCGTCGGCGCCAACGACCCCACCGTGCGCGAGCTCAACGAGCAGACCATGGCCGTGCTCTCCGCTCCCACCCAGCTGC
The DNA here is from genome assembly GCF_018499875.1 of Kineosporia corallincola. Lineage (GTDB taxonomy): Bacteria > Actinomycetota > Actinomycetes > Actinomycetales > Kineosporiaceae > Kineosporia > Kineosporia corallincola. Next base: position 58,160 of record NZ_JAHBAY010000007.1, read on the forward strand.
ACGTCATCCCCCGGGCCACCCACCTCTTCCCCGAACCGGGCGCGCTGGAAGAGGTTTCGCGCAGGGCCGGGGAGTGGTTCCAGCAGTACCTGGCGGGCGAGGGGTAACCGCGGTGTTCGCCGACCGCCACGACGCGGGGCGCCGTCTCGGGCAGCACCTGGTTGACCGGCTGGGCTTTCTGGTGCCCGCTGTTCGTCGTCCTCTGGTTCTGGCCCTGCCACGAGGAGGTGTGCCGGTGGGCGTGCCGGTGGCCGTCGCGCTGAACGGTGACCTCGACATCGTGATCGCCCGCAAGATCGCGGCACCCGGGCAGCCGGAGTACGGCATCGGGGCGCTGGCCGAGGACGGGCCGCCGGTGTTCGACGGCCGGGCGCTGGAGGCTCTGGGCCTGAGCGAGGCGGACCTGTCCGGCGCGGTGGAACACGAGCGCGCCGAGGTCGGCCGGCGCATGCTGCGCTACCGGGCCGGGCGCGCGGCCCCCGAGGCGCACGGGCGGATCGTGGTGGTGGTGGACGACGGCCTGGCCACCGGCGTCACCGCCCGCGCCACCCTGCGCTGGCTGCACGGCCACGAGCCGGCCTACCTGGTGCTGGCCGCTCCGGTGTGCTCGCGGCAGGCCCACGACGCGCTGGCCGGTGACGCGGATGTGCTTGCCTGCCTGCGGATTCCGGACGAGTTCCGGGCGGTGGGGGACTGGTACCAGGACTTCCGGCAGCTCACCGACGACGACGTGACCGGCCTGCTGACGGCGACCTGACGGGGTGGATCACGGGAGCGGGAGCAGGCTGGGCACGGTCAGGATCGAGGTCACCCCGATCAGGAGCCCGCCCAGTGCCCACCGCCAGCTCGGCCCGTGCCGCCGGCCGGTCAGCCGGTCGGCGTTGCGGATCAGCCGGCGCACCTCCGGCGGGGTGAGACGCCAGACGGTCAGGCCGGTCAGGTTGCCGGCCAGCAGGGCCAGCGCGATCGACCAGCCCCAGAGGTTGCGGGCGTGCGGCGCCGCCGCCACCAGCAGCAGCGACAGCGCGGGCCACGACAGCAGGCCCACCCCCACCGCGAGGGTCACCCGGTGCCCGCTCACCTGCTCCATCATCCGGCGGCCGTACTTGCCCACGTCGGCGCCGGCCGCCCGGTTCAGCGTGCCCACCCAGCGCATCGACCAGGGCCGGGCCGAGCGCTGGGCCCGGGCCAGGCCGGCCAGCGCGTCGGCGTCGTCGGGCACCACCCGCAGCAGACGGTGCCAGGCGTCGGTCTCCTCGCGGTAGCGCCGCCGGGCCCGGGCCAGCCGGGCCGACAGCTTGGCCTCGTCGATCTCGTCGTAGGTGCGCGAGCGCAGCAGACGCAGCGCCTGCTCGGCCGGTTCCAGCTGACCGCGGTTGAGATAGGCCGTCACCAGCGCCCATTCGGCCACCTGGTTCTCGATCGTCTCGCGCAGCGCGGCCTTCGCCACCCGCGCGGCCTCGGGCGGGCTGAGCGTGGTGAGCACGACGGCCCGCCAGGCCAGCACGGCGCCGGTGGGTGGGGCCTGCACCAGCGCGGCGAGCGCCCGCGTGGGCTGGTTCAGCTTGAGCAGGCAGCGAGCCGTCACGATCAGCACGGCCGGTTCGGCGGTCGCCAGAAACGGGGCGACCAGCGCCAGCCCGGCGGCGGGCTGATCGGCGTCGAGCAGCACCCGGGCCCGGGCCACCGCCTCGTCCGGTTCCCGGGCGGCCGGTCCCGGGTGGTCGCGCACGGCCGCGCGCACCGTCTCGTGCAGGCCGGTCAGGTCGGGAGCGGGGACGCCGGAGTTCACCACGGCCAGCGGCCGGTCGCCCCCGACCAGCTGCCGGCCGGCTGACCGGCGGGCCGGCCGGCGCGGGTCGCGGGTCAGCAGCAGGTGCGGGTCCACGCCGATGCGCCGCAGCGGGCGGATCCCGGCGAGCGCGCCGAGACCGGCCGCGGTGACCTGGGTTCCGCGAAGATCCAGCCACCGCAGCTGCTGACAGCGCCGGGCGAGGCGGCGTAGATCGTCGTCCGTGACCGGGAGCCCGGCCAGTGACAGACCGCGCAGACGGGTGGGCAGGGCGTCGAGGTGGTGCAGGGCCTCCGCCGAGGCGTCCAGGGCCAGCGTCAGTTGATGGACGTCGAGGGGGCCCTGCGCGTCGTACCACCGCTCCCAGCCGGTGCCGGTGGCGATCAGGTAGGTGCCCAGGCACACCCCGGTCGTCAGCGCCGGTGGGGCGTCGGTGGTGGTCAACGGTCAGCTGATTCTGTGCCGGCGCAGGTAGGCCCGGAGCTCGTCGAAGTCCTCGCCGGTGCCGGCGTGCGCCAGGTAGGTGGCGGCGGTGGAGAGCCAGGCCCGGGTGGACGGCGGGGTGTCGCGCAGCGCGGCCTGGAAGTCGGCGTCGGTGGCCGGGCTGACCATGCCGACCTGCATGGAGCGTTCCAGCGCCCGCTCGGTGGCGGACTCGACCAGGCGCACCAGGTCGGCGCCGGAGAACAGCTCGGTGCCGCGCACCAGCGAGGCCAGGTCGATGTCGGGGGCGATCGGGCGGCCCTCGAACTGGAGTCGCAGCAGCGCTTCCCGGGCCGGCGCGTCGGGCGGGAGCACCAGCACGGTGCGGTCGAAACGGCCCGGCCGGCGCAGCGCCTCGTCCACGTCCCACGGGGCGTTGGTGGCGGCCAGCACGAACACCCCGTCGTTGCCGGCCATCCCGTCGAGCTCCAGCAGCAGCTGGTTCACCACGGCCCGGGCCTGGTCGGTGTTGCGGCGGGAACGCCGCCCGCCGATGGCGTCGAGCTCGTCGAGGAACACCACACCCGGCGCCTCCCGCCGGGCCTGGGCGAACAGCCGGGCGATGTTCTGCTCGCTCTGCCCGAAGTAGCTGCCGTACACGTCGGCCGGGCTGGCCGACAGAAAACCGGCCCCCAGCTCACCGCTGAGGGCGCGGGCGATGAAGGTCTTGCCGGTGCCGGGCGGCCCCCACAGCATCAGCCCGCCGCGCAGCTGCTTGCCGAACGCCTCGCGCAGCTGCGGGTTCTGCATCGGCCCGAGCAGTGAGCGGTGCAGGCGCTGCTTCACGTCGTGCATGCCGGCCACGTCGGCCAGGGTGATCGTGCCCGGGTCGGAGGAGTCCCAGCCGGCCGGCTCGGACAACGGCTCGGACAGCGGCTGTTCGGCGGCGTCCTCCTCCACCTCCACCGGCGACCCGGGATCCGAGGTGGGACGGCGACGTTCGGTGCCGGTGGGCGTCCCCCGTTGGCCGGAACCACCACCGGACGGTGCGGGCCCCTCGGAACCCCCGTTGAGCAGCGCCGTGTGGATGGCGCGGTAACCCTCGGCGAGCTGTTCGTTGCCGGTGGCCGAGGCGGCGGCCGCGGCCACCGACAGCGCCGTGGTGTCGTGCGGCGAGGCGGCCAGGGCGGTGGTGGCGTGCTGGAGCGAGCGCTCGGGCTCACCGGCGGACAGGTACAGCCCGGCCAGGTGCACGCGTAGCGGGACGCCGGCCGGATCGGTGGGCGCCGTGTTCGCCGCCGCGCTCTCCAGAGCCTGGAACACCGACCGGTCCACCGTCATCCGCCCGAAACCCCCTCAATCGTCGGTCCTCGACACAGTACCGACCAGTTCCTCCGTGCGGGAGCCGACGGCTGAACACGACATCGGCAGGTCAGCGCCTCGTCCTCAGTCCGATCGCGGAGGATCACCGAACGATCACCCACGGCGATGTGATGACCGTTTGCGGCGAACCGCTGACCGTTTTTCCCAGCCTCTGGGGATACGGCCCGCGACGTCCTATCGTGGCGGACGTGAAAGCGACGCCGCTGAGCCAGAAGACGCTGCCCGACCTCGACGCGAGGGTGGCGAAACCGGTCTACGACAGATCCGAAGTCAGCGTGGGCATCGTCCATTTCGGGGTCGGCAATTTTCACCGGGCTCATCAGGCGATGTACCTGGACACCCTGATGAACCGGGGCGAGGCGCTGGACTGGGGCGTGTGCGGCGTCGGCGTGATGCCGAACGACAAGGCCATGGCCGAGGCCCTGGCGAAGCAGGACCACCTGTACACGCTGGTGCTCAAGGACGGCCACGGGAACCTGGAACCCCGGGTGATCGGCTCGATCGTCGACTACGTCTACGCCCCCGACGACCCGCAGCGCGTGCTCGACGTGATGACGGCACCCACCACCCGCATCGTCTCGCTGACGGTGACCGAGGGCGGCTACAACATCGACAACACCACCGGGGCGTTCGACGTGGACAACCCGGTGATCGTCGCGGAGGTGGAGGGACACGGCCGCGGCGAGCCGCCGGTCACCGTGTACGGCTACGTCGCCGAGGCGCTGCGGCTGCGGCGCGAGCGCGGCATCCCGCCGTTCACCGTGATGTCGTGCGACAACATCCAGTCCAACGGTGAGGTGGCGCGCTCGTCGATCGCCTCGTTCGCCGGGCTGGTCGACCCCGACCTGGCCGGGTTCATCCGCACCGAGGTGCCGTTCCCCAACGCCATGGTGGACCGGATCACCCCGGTCACCACGCCCGACGTGATCGAGGCGGTGTCCGGTGTTTTCGGCATCGACGACGCCTGGCCGGTGGCCTGCGAGCCGTTCACCCAGTGGGTGCTCCAGGAGAACTTCGGGCTCGGCCGCCCGCCGCTGGAAGATGTCGGCGTGCAGGTGGTGGCCGACGTGGAACCGTACGAGCTGGCCAAGCTGCGGCTGCTGAACGCGGGGCACCAGGCCATCGCCTACGCCGGGCACCTGATGGGCTACACCTACGCCCACGAGTCGGCGTCCGACCCGCTCTTCGTGCAGTTCCTGCGGGACTACTGGGACGACGAGGCCCGCCGCACCCTGCCGGTGGCCGAGGGCCTCGACCTGGACCGCTACACCGCCACGCTGCTGGAGCGGTTCGCCAACCCGGAGGTGCGCGACACCCTGGCCCGGCTGGCCTCCTACGGCTCCGACCGCATCCCCAAGTTCGTGGTGCCGGTGATCCGCGCCAACCTGGCCGCCGGGCTGGTCAGCACCCGGGCGATCGCGATCGCGGTGACCTGGGCACGCTATGCCGAGGCCGTGGACGAGCAGGGGCAGCCGATCGAGGTGGTCGACGTGGAGAAGGACGAGGTGCTCGCCCGCGGCGCCCGGCAGACCGAGGACCCGCTCGCGCTGGCCCGTTCCACCCGCTGGTTCGGCGACCTGGCCGACGACCCGCGCTTCGCCGAGGTGTACACCGCGCAGCTGGCCCTGCTGCACGAGGTAGGGGCACGCGAGTTCCTGGTGCGGGTGAACGCGCAGCCGCACCTCGGCTGACACCGTGCCGGGTGGTCAGGGCGCGCTCAGGTGCCGCCCGATCACCCGGCACACCGCACGGCCCACGTCGATCTCGGCCAGCGCCGGGCGCAGTGCGGTGAGCAGGGCCGGCGGGATGCGGCGGGTGGTCTCGGCAGTCTGGGCGGTTGTGGTCGCGGCGGTGGCCGGCACCTGAACGTGCCTTCGGCGGGGGGACGCACGGCGGGGCGGCGGTGCGGTGGACACCGTGACGATCAGCGGGTCGAGTCCGGGGGGCAGGTGCCGAGCCCACGCGCCGGCCTCGGCCGGAGCGAGGACCAGTGCCCGGGGACGGTGACGGAGCAGCAGGTGCGCAGCGCTGTCCTGCGTGGCAGCGCCCTCAACCTGCGTGGCAGCGCCCTCCACGGAAAGCCTTACCGGGACGAATGTCTCACCGAACGCCGCGGACAGGCGCGCGGCCCAGGCCCCCGGATCGTCCGACACCCCGACGACGGTGGCCCCGGCCAGGCTCAGCGCCTCGCCGGCGGCCCGGCCGAAACCCCTGGTCACACCGGTGACCAGGACGGTGATGCCGGTCAGATCGCGCATGCGGCCCCCGTCCGTCGCGTCCCGAAGGATCAGACGTCCGGGGGGCGGAGAACTCATCGGCCCGACCGGCGCCCGGTGACCGGCCAGTATGCTGAGGTCAAACCGTGATCAGGCGGCCAGAGCGGGCCGCTTTTGGGAGCATGATGAGCCTCGTCGCCGGGGTGGACTCGTCCACTCAGTCCTGCAAGATCGTGATCCGTGACGCCGACAGCGGTGAACTCGTCCGCACCGGCCGGGCCCCCCACCCGAACGGCACCGAGGTGCATCCCGACCGGTGGTGGGAGGCATTGCGTAAGGCCGTGGACGACGCCGGCGGGCTGCACGACGTGGCCGCGCTCTCGGTCGGGGGGCAGCAGCACGGCATGATCGCCCTCGACGCCTCCGGCGAGGTGGTGCGTGAGGCCCTGCTGTGGAACGACACCCGCTCCGCCCAGGCCGCCACCGACCTGATCGGTGAGCTCGGTGAGCAGGAGTGGGCCGACGCGATCGGCTCGGTCCCGGTGGCCTCGCTGACCGTGTCCAAGCTGCGCTGGCTGCGCGACGCCGAGCCGGAGAACGCCGCCCGCACCCACGCGGTGGCGCTGCCGCACGACTGGCTCACCTGGAAGCTGGCCGGGGGCAAGGGGTTCGACGGCCTGGTCACCGACCGGTCGGACGCCTCCGGCACCGGCTACTGGTCGCCCGCCTCCGAGGGGTACCGCCACGACCTGCTGGAGCGCGGCCTGGGGCACTCCGCCCTGCTGCCGCGCGTGCTCGGTGCGCACGAGCAGGCCGGCACCGGCAGCGGTGAGCTGTTCGGCGGGCTGCTCGGCCCGGGCGCCGGTGACAACGCCGCCGCGGCCCTGGCCCTGGCCCTCGGCCCGGGCGACGTCGCGGTGTCGATCGGCACCTCCGGGGTGGTCTCGGCGATCGCCGACGCGCCCACCGCCGACGGTTCCGGCCTGGTCACCGGGTTCGCCGACGCGACCGGCCGCTACCTGCCGCTGGCCTGCACGCTGAACGCGGCGCGGGTGCTCGACTGGGCGGCGCAGCTGCTCGGCGTGGACCACCGAGGGCTGGCCGAGCTGGCGCTCCAGGCCCCCTCCGGGGCCGACGGCCTGGTGCTGGTGCCCTATTTCGAGGGCGAGCGCACCCCCAACCGGCCGCGTTCCACGGCCGCCCTGCACGGCATGCGGCTGTCGAACACCACACCCGCCCACATCGCCCGCGCCGCCGTGGAGGCCCTGCTCTGCTCGCTGGCCGACGGTATCGACGCGCTGCGGGCCGCCGGGGTGCCGGTGCAGCGGGCCTTCCTGATCGGTGGCGCGGCGCAGTCCGCGGCGGTGCAGCAGCTGGCCCCGGGCATCCTCGGCCTGGACGTGCTGGTGCCCACCCCCGGCGAGTACGTGGCCGACGGTGCAGCCCGGCAGGCTGCCTGGGTGCTGTCCGGCCGTGACGCCCAGCCGGAGTGGTCGGCCAGCGGGGAACCGCGGGTGCTGCCGGTGCGTGAGCTGACGCCGCAGGTGCGGGAGCAGTACGCGCAGGTGCGGGAGCTGACCGCCGAACGCTGAGGTCCGCCTGTCCAATCTGCACCAGGACGGCGGGTTTTGCACGAACCAGCCGGTTGCCGACCTCCCGCACCTCAGCGGCCGGTGCCGGCTGGAATTCGTGCTTCTGGTGCGAGATCTGGGGCTGGGGGCGGAGATGATTTCCGGCCCGCTGCTCGCCCGGGCCGAAGCGCGGAGTTGACGTCACGAAAGGGCTGTACTGGCAGCGTATCTGAGAATGACTGCCCGTTTATGCCTGCGACGATCGGTCACGAGGGGTAACATGTTGCTCCGTGGGCGGAAAATTCTGCTCGGCCCGACGATGTCTTGTTGGTCCCTGCGGCCCCCCACGGGTGGCCCGGGCGCCACGGTTTGCAGTGGCGTGAAATCACTGTCGATGGTCTGGGCTTTCCCGGCCGGCGTGCCGATGTACGCAGTAGCCGTCTTTGGCGCGCGACCAGTAACAGCGGGCGTGGCTCGATGTTGAACGCCCGTACGGACCTTGCACCGGCGACAACAGAAGATCGGGACAGCGATCATGGTGGCGGACAGTAACGACACATCAGCTCTCTTCAGCTCGATCGGTGGGGTCATCCCGCCGATCTGCACCCCTTTGACGCCCGACCGGCGTCTTGACCTCGACTCCCTGCGCAGCCTGCGGGCTCATCTGCTCCGGCAGGGGGTGAGCGGCATCTTCGCCCTCGGCACGATGGGGGAGGGGCACTACCTCACCCCGAGCCAGGCCGGCACGGTCGTCGAGACGCTGGCGGCCGAGAAACAGCCCGGTGAGCCGCTGCTCGTCGGCATCGTCGAGCCCACCACCCCCCGGGTGCTCGAGGGTATCGACCGGCTGGTCTCGGACCAGGTCGACGGCATCGTCGTCACCGGCCCGTTCTACGCCAACGTCAGCGAGCCGGAAATTCTCCGGCACTTCGAGCTCATCGCAAACCATTCTCCGGTACCGGTTCTCGCCTACAACATGCCGAGCAACACCGGTTACGCGATCACCGCCTACAACATCATCGAGCTGCTGGCCGAAGACCTGATCGTCGGCATCAAAGACAGCTCGCTCGACCTGACCAACCTGCGCCGGGTCACGGTCGAGGTGCCGAACGTCGACAAGAAGCTCATCTTCACCGGTTCGGACACGCTGCTCGACTGTGCCCTCGACATCGGCGCCAACGGGGCGGTCACCGGCCTGTCCAACATCGCCGCCGATCATTTCGTCGGGGCGATGGCGGCCCACGCCGGCGGCAAGCGCGCCGAACTGTCCGCAATCCTGCGCATTCTCAACATTCTCGTGCAGGTGTACGTGCCCACCGAGGTGGAGCGCGGCCCCAACAGCACGGCGATCGGCGCGCTCAAGTCGGCGCTCGTGCAGCAGGGCATCATCGAGTCGGACACGCTGAGCGAACCGATGACGCCGGTCACCGAGGGGCGCCGCGAACACGTCCGCTCGGTGCTGGAAGAGGCCCGTCAGCTCGCCGACCTGGCCGAGACCCCCAGCGGGCTGGCGGTTTAGCCGGTGCACACCTGAAGACGACGGTGAGCCCGCACGGGCTCACCGTCGTCCTCAAGCAAGGTCGTCGGCGGTCAGATCCAGGCGAACCCGCAGAAAACGTGTGGGGTGCCGCCAGTATCCGGCCTGATCGGCGAGATCGGCCTGCACCTCGGCCACCACGGTGGGCTCGACCCGCACGATCGGCAGCCGGCGGGGATTGGTCCAGGCGCCGAGCCGCCCGGTGGAGATCTCGCCCGGCAGGAAGTGCTCGCCGGTGCTCACCTCCAGGTACGGCACGATCTCGTCGCGCTGCCGCGGGGTGAGATCCGTGGTGGTACCGGCGATCTCAAGGGTTCCGTCGGGCCGGGGCAGAGCCAGGATCAGCCGTTCGGGGCGTTGCGCGGTGCCGGTCACGGCTGCCACCAGGGCCTCGGCGCTGTTGCGGATGCGTAGTTTGAGCCAGGCCCGGCGGCCTGATTGGTAGCGCACCGCAAGGCCTTTGATCACCAGCCCCTCGATCCCCACCCGGGCGTCCGCGTAGTCACGCAGCCAGTTCTCCGCCACGTCGTGGTCGCGGGTGGCCGGGGTGATCGCGAACGGCGGCTCCAACCGCGTCACCAGGGTCTGGAGCTTGCGGCGCCGCACCCGCAGCGGCTCCTGGGCGAACGGCGTGCCCTGCCACTGGAGCACATCGAACACCACGAACGACGCCGGGGCGGAGCGGATCAGCCCGGCCACCCGCTGCCGGGAGGTCATCCGGCTCTGGAGGGCGGCGAAATCCAGCCGGTCGCCGGCCCAGATCACGATCTCGCCGTCGAGCAGGGTGCCGGGCGGTAACTGCCGTCCCGCCGCCCCCGCGACGTCGGGGAACGCACCGGTCAGATCGGTGTGCCGGCGCGAGCGGACCATCACGCCACCGTCGGCCGCAACGCCCAGAAGCCCGCGGTAGCCGTCCCATTTCGGCTCGTACTGGCACCCTCCGGGCAGGGTGCGCGCCGAGGGCAGGTGGTCCACGGCCTTGGCCAGCATCGGCTCGTCCGGCCACGGCAGGTCCGGGGCGGGCGGCAGATTCGAACGATGGACGACGCGGGGCACGTTCCTGGGTATCGCCGTGCCGCTGTCGCCGCGCGGTGGGCCACCCGTACGGACCAGGGGGCATGCGCAACCCGGAGTGTCCCGGACGCTCTCAGCGAACTCTCCCCTTACGTAAGGTTAGGGTTCCCCGGTGACCGCCACCGCCACCCGCGTTCGAGCCGCCGGCCGGCATGCCGTGCCGAACCCGACGCTGGCCTCGGCCTTCCACCCGCGCCACAACGCGCTCAACCTGATCCGGCTGCTGCTGGCGACGAACGTGGCCGTCGTGCACGCCTGCTTCCTGGGCTTCGGCCACCAGCCGCACCTGGGCGAGACCGAGCTCGGCGCGCTGGCCGTGGACGCGTTCTTCGTGCTCAGCGGTTTTCTGGTGGTGCGCAGCTGGTCCCGGCTCGGCTCGCTGCCGCGCTACCTGTGGCACCGGGTGCTGCGGATCCTGCCCGGGTTCTGGGTGTGCATGCTCGGCACCGCGTTCGTGGTGGCGCCGGTGCTGGCCGTGCTGGAGGGGCGCGCGGCCGGCTCGGTGTTCAGCGGCCCGCAGTCCTCGCTGAGCTACCTGGCGTCGAACGCTGCCCTGTTCATGCGGCAGTTCGGCATCGCCGGGCTACCCGGTGAGGGCGGCAATCCCGACGTGGTCAACGGCTCGCTGTGGACCCTGTTCTACGAGGCGTGCTGCTACCTGCTGGTGGCCGGGCTGGGGGTGGCCGGCCTGCTGGGCCGCCGGCGCCGGGTGGTGCCGGTGCTGATCGTCGTCCTCTGGTTCTGCACCGTCGCGGCGGAGGCCGGCCACAACCCGCTGGGCTCCACCTACATGCTGCGGTTCGGCCTGGTGTTCCTGCTCGGCGCGGCCGGGTGGTTGTTCGCCGGCCGGATCCCGGTGGACGGCCGGCTGGCCCTGGGCAGCGCCGTGGTGGTGCTCGCGAGCACGCTGATGCTGCACGACTACCGGGCCCTCGGCGCCCCGGCCTTCGCCTACCTGTGCCTGTACGCCGTGGTGCGGCTGCCGGTGCCCTGGGAACCGCGCTCGGACCTGTCCTACGGAATGTACGTGTGGCACTGGCCGATCGCGCAGATCCTGGTCGCGCTCGGCCTGGCCCGCTTCACCCACGTGCCGTTCGTGCTGCTCACACTGGCCCTGACCGCCGGGGTGGCGGTCGTGTCGTGGCGGTTCGTGGAAAAGCCGGCGCTCGGCCTCAAGAACGCCTTCGGTGGCGTCAGACGAGGGTGACCGGGTCGGTGTTGCCGCCGCAGACCACCACGCCCACCCTCTCGCCCTCGGCCGGCCGGTAGGCGCCGGCGGTCAGCGCGGCGTAGGCGGTGGCGGCGCCGTGCTCGGCGGGCATCCGGTAGTCGCGCCAGAGCCGGGCCCGGGCATTCTCGATCGCGGCGTCGGGCACCAGCACCGACACCGGGGCGGTGCGCCGGGCCAGGTCCCAGCCGATGTCGCCGACCCGGCGGGCGCCCAGCGAGTCGGCGGCCACGCCCGACACCGAGATGTCGACCGGGCCACCCGCGGCCAGGGCGGAGTGCAGCGTGGGGCAGGTCTCCGGCTCCACCGCCACCACCCGGGCGCGGCCGTGAACGCTCGCGGCGATGCCGGCGAACAGCCCGGCCCCGCCGACCGCCACCACGATCGTGTCCAGACCGGGCGCGTCGTCGAGCATCTCCTCGGCCAGCGTGCCCGCCCCGGCCACGATCTCCGGCTGGTCGTAGGCGTGGCAGAACAGGGCGCCGGTGCCGGCCGCGTGCTCCGCCGCCGCGGCCTGCGCCTCGGCGTACTCGCGGCCCACCTGCCGCACCTCGGCACCGTAACCGCGCAGCCGGGCCACCTTCACGGCGGGCGCGGTCTCCGGCACGAACACCGTGGCGGGCACACCGAGCACCGACGCGGCGTAGGCGTTGGCCAGACCGGCGTTGCCGCCCGAGGCCGTCACGACGCCCGCCGCCGGGTCGAGCTCACCGCGCTCGCGGGCCGCCAGCTGCCGGTTGAACGCGCCACGGGCCTTGAACACGCCGGTGTTCTGGAGGAACTCGCACTTGAACCAGAGCCCGTCGGCCTCCAGCAGCGGGGTGTGGCGCACGTGCGGGGCGATGCGGGTGCGGGCGGCCAGGACGTCGTCGCGGGTGATCACCCTCCGACTCTAGGCCTTCTAGACGACCGGGCCGGTGTCACGGGTCAGGGCCAGCAGCATCTCCCGGGCGCGGGCCAGGTCGTCGCGGGAGTGCCCGCCCTCCCACAGCCCGGCGATCGCGGCGCCGTCGGTGGCCCGGAAGATCAGCAGCGTGCGTTGCGGGTCGAGGCCGTCGTCGGCGAAGTAGGCCTCCCAGCGCGCCTTGTCGCGGCGCAGCAGCTCGGCCACCCCGGGCACCGTGGCCACGGCCGCCATCATCGCCACGTGCTCGGCCGGGGACTCCTCGTGGCGCAGTGAGTCGAACGAGGCCCGGATGTAGCCGCGCATCAGCCGGCCCTCGGCCCGGTCGGTGGGGTCGACGGCCGCGCGCACCTCGGCGGCGAACCGTTCCATCAGGTCTTCCGTCAGGGCCAGCACCAGCTCGTCGCGGTTGTGGAAATGGTGCAGCAGACCGCCCTTCGACACCCCCGCCGCCCTCGCGATGGTGTCGATGCTGACCCCGGCGCCCTTCTGCGCCACCACCCGGGCCGCGGCGTCCAGCACCGTGCGCCGGGTCCGCGCCGGGTCTCGCTCCCGCTCCGCCACCTGGTCTCCCATCGATGTCCGCCGGTTCTCCCCGGTTCTCTCGGACAGCCTAATAGCCGACCAAATGGTTTGCTCAACCGACCGAATGGTCGGTAGCCTCGAAGGCATGAGTGCTCCCGTCATGTCCCCTCCGGCCAGGCTCGCCGGTCCGCGTGAGTGGGCCGCCCTGGTGCCGCTCACGCTCGCCGTGGCCCTGCTCGCGGTGGACGGCACGGTGCTCGCACTGGCCGTCCCCTCGCTCACGGTCGACCTCGACGCCTCGTCCACCCAGCTGCTGTGGATCGGCGACATCTACTCCTTCGCCCTGGCCGGGCTGCTGATCAGCATGGGCACGCTGGCCGACCGGATCGGCCGCAAGCGGCTGCTGGTGATCGGTGCCGCCGGGTTCGGGCTGGCCTCGCTGCTGGCCGCGTTCGCTCCCGGCGCGGGCTGGCTGATCGCGGCCCGGGCCCTGCTCGGCGTGGCCGGGGCCACGCTCATGCCCTCCACGCTGTCGATCGTGCGCAACCTGTTCCCCGACGACCGGCAGCGCACCCGGGCGGTGGCGATCTGGTCGACCGGTGGCGCCGGTGGCGCGGCCCTCGGCCCGATCGTGGGTGGTGTTCTGCTGGAACACTTCTGGTGGGGCTCGGTGTTCGTGATCAACCTGCCGGTGATGGTGCTGACCGTGGTCACCGTGCTGTGGCTGGTGCCGGAGTCGCGCAACCCCCGCCCGGGCCGCTTCGACCTGGTCAGCGCGGTGCTGTCGGTGATCGCGATCGTGCCGCTGGTCTGGGCCGTCAAGCACACCACCCACGACGGCGCCGACGGGTTCGGGCTCGGCGCGGCCCTGGCCGGCCTGGCCTTCGGCCTGATCTTCGTGCGCCGCCAGCGCATCCTGCCCGACCCGCTGGTCGACGTGACCCTGTTCCGCCGGCCCGCCTTCGCCGGCACCGTGCTGGCCTCGTTCATCGCGATCTTCGCGTTCAGCGGGCTGCTGTACTTCTTCTCCCAGTACCTCCAGCTGGTGCAGGGGTACTCGCCGCTGCGGGCGGGGCTGCGCGAGCTGCCGCTGACCATCGCCTCGATCGTGGTGGTGGTCGTGGCGGTGCCGATGATCGCCCGGTTCGGGGTGGGGCGCTCACTCGGCGCCTCGCTGCTGGTGTCCGCGCTCGGGTTCGCGGTGCTGTCGGTGTTCGAGACCGCCGACGGCTACGCCGGTCTCGCGCTCGGTCTGGTGGTGATCGGCCTGGGCGTGGGCATCGTGTTCACCGCCGCCACCGACGCGGTGCTCGGCTCGGTGCCGCACGAGCGGGCCGGGGCGGCCTCGGCGATCTCCGAGATGTCGTACGAGCTGGGCGTCGCCGTCGGCATCGCGGTGCTGGGCAGCCTCCAGGGCGTGCTGTACCGGCACCACCTGCCCGACCTGTCCGGCCTGCCGCGGCCGGTGGGCGCGGCGGTGAACGACTCGCTGGCCCGGGCCACCCAGGCGCTCGGCGGCGGAGACGTGCTGGCTGGGGCGCGGCACGCCTTCGCCGAGGCGATGCAGGCCACCTCGTGGATCGCGGCGGTGCTGCTGGTGCTCGCCGGGGTGCTGGCCTGGAAGGTGGTTCCTACCAGCCCTTCGCCTTCCGCACCGCGGTCGTGACCTGGTCGTAGAGCGGCCGTTCCATGGTGGCCCCCTCGCGGCGCACGGCGTCGGGCAGCAACTGGAGCACCCGGTCCAGCCGGACCTCACTGGGCCGGTTCTGCCGGTCCCAGGCGCCGGTGCCGACGTCCATCCAGAGCCGGCCGTAGCGGGCCTCGTGCACCGCGTCACGGTCGTGGTCCTTGCTGGTCAGCATCAGGCCGAGCAGGTGCCCACGGTGCCGGGCGATCACCAGCACCGGGCGGTCCTTGCCCTGGCTGTGGTCCTCCTCGAACGGCACCCAGGCCCAGACCACCTCGCCCGGGTCGGCGTTGCCGTCCTCGTTCGGGTCGTAGTCGATCTTCGCCCGGCCGGTGAAATCGCCCGCGTAGGCGCTCTTCCCGTGGTCGGCCTGAGGACGACGCGAGGGCGCGGACGGGCCCGCCGCCGGCCGGTTGCGCGGCGGGGCCGGCTTGGGGGCCGAGGGCTTCGGGGCGGTGGGCTTCGGTGCGGTGGGCCTGGTGGGGGCCGGCTTCGGAGCCCTGGGCCGGGGGGCGGTCTGCGTGGACCGATCCGGTTTGCCCAGTCCGAGAAGACGCGCCAGCGTTGACCAGAATCCGTTCGCCATGCCCGCACCCTACGAGACCCGTCCCGGTGTGACCTGCCTCCCATTCGTCCGGAGCAGTGCTGTGCTGCGCCGCGCGTGCCGAAGAGGCAGGGGTGAGGTCCGCAGCGACGAGGGGAGCGGCCCGGTGGGCACACAGCTGACGTGGCCGGTCGCCACCTATCTCAAGACGCCGCGCCTGGACCTGGAACCGATCCGGCCGGAGCACGCGGAGGAGGCCTACCCGTGGATGTCCGACGACCGCATCCACGCCTTCACCGGCGGTAAGCCGGCCTCGCTGGAAGACCTGCGCACCCGCTTCGCCCGGCAGGCCGAGGGGCACGCGCCGGACGGCTCGGCGGGCTGGCTGAACTGGATGATCCGGCACCGCACCGGCCGGGTGGTCGGCACCGTGCAGGCCACTGTGACGCCGGCCCGGCGGGTGCCGCTCCAGGCCCGGCTGGCCTGGGTGCTGGCCTACGAGGCGCAGGGCCACGGGTTCGCCCGGGAGGCGGCGGCGGAGATGATGATCTGGCTGCGGGGCAACGGTGTGGACCGGTTCACCGCGGCGATCCATCCCCGGCACAGTGCCTCGAAGGGCGTCGCCCGGGCGATCGGCATGCACCCCACGATCAACGTGGAGGGCGAGGAACTGATCTGGGCCGACGACACGGTCGGTATCGGGTGACCCACGTCACGAAGTCGCCGGATCGGGAACTCGCCGCCTCCCCGCCGGAGTCGAAACCCTTGTGGCCCTTGCTCTCACACCTCCGCTGACCCCGCTCCTGGCGTCCCGCGCCCAGACCGCCGAGGCATCGCACTCCGGTGAGATCGGGGGGCTGACCGGGCTCGTCCTCGACCTGATCGCCGCCCTGGGGGCGATCGGCGTCGGGGTGCTGAGCTTCCTCGAGGTGGTGTTCCCGCCGATCCCGAGTGAACTGGTGCTGCCCCTGGCCGGCTACCAGGTGCAGGTCGGCGAGCTGAACCTGGCCGCCGTGTTCCTGCTGGCCACCGTCGGCTCGGTGCTCGGGTCGCTGGTGCTCTACTGGCTGGGCGCCGCCATCGGCCTGGAGCGCGCCGCCTGGATCGCCTCCAGGGTGCCGCTGATGGACGCCGACGACGTGCATCAGTCCGCCGCCTGGTTCAGCAAGTACGACTCGGTGGCCGTGTTCACCGGCCGGTTCGTGCCCGGCGTGCGCAGCCTGATCTCCCTGCCCGCCGGCGCCGCCGGCATGTCGCTGTGGAAGTTCACCGGCTGGACGCTGCTCGGCACCGCGATCTGGAACGGCATCCTGATCGGCGGCGGCATGGCCCTCGGAACGCAGTACGAAAAGGTCGAGTCCTATGCCGGTTACCTCGACTACGTGCTCTACGCCGCGATCGCCGGGGTGCTCGCGTTCGGCATCGGGCGCCGCGTGATCCAGTACCGCCGCACCCCCTCGCGGCACGGCACGGCCCGGCGCTCGCGGGTCTGAGTTCCTGGCCTGCACCCGGACGGGTGATCGGCGCTCAGGACCGGCCTGATGTCAGGACGTTCTCAGCCGGCACCGCTTAACCTCTAGCCGCGTAAGGGTTGGGGCGGACGGCGGTGGGGTGGGCGTGTGGCGCAGGTGCTGGCGGCCGGGGCGGTGACCGGCCCGGACGACGTCGTGCGCGCCCGGGCGCGCTGGCGGATCGCCGACCAGGTGCTGTCCAGCCTGACCGTGGCCGGGCTCTCGTTCATGGTGGCGCACGGCGCCGGGACCGGGGGCTTCGGGCTGTTCGGCCTGGCTCTGCTGGCCGCCGCGTTCACCCTGGGCGTGACCCGGGCCATGGTCGGCGACGTCTTCCTGATCCAGTTCAGCGACGTGGTGCCGCGGGTGCGGCACCGGGCCGCGCGGGAGGCGTCCGGGGCGGCGGTGGCGCTCGGCCTGGCCGCCGGCGCGGTCTGCTGTCTGATCGCCCCGGTGCTGCCCGGCCACCCGGCGCGGATGACGGTGTTCGCGATCGGCCTGGCCCTGCCCGCCCTGGTGGTGCAGGACTGCCTGCGGTTCGTCTTCATCGCGGCGGGCCGGCCACTGCCCGCCGTCGTCCTCGGGCTGGCCGCCGGCATCGCCCAGATCACCGTGGTGGCGTTGCTGGTCGCCACGGATCACGACTCCACCGTGCGGATCACCGTCGGCTGGGGCCTGGCCGCGCTGCTGACGGCCGTGACCGGCTGCCTGACGGCCGGGGTCAGGCCGTCGCTGCGCCAGGTTCCGTTGTGGTTCGCCCTGAACCGGCACCTGACCGTGCGGCTGAGCGTCGACTACCTGCTCGGGCTCGGGGCGATCTACCTGGCCTACGCGCTGATCGGCGCGATCGACGGGCTGGAGGCGATCGGCTCGCTCTGGGCCGCGCAGATGTTCCTGGTGCCGGCCTACGTGATGATCACCGCCACCTGCTCGCTGGTGCGGCCGGGCTTCGCCGCCCGGGTGCTGCGCGGGCAGTCGCCGCTGCGCCCGGCCCTGGTCACCGGCCTGGCCCTGGCCGCGGTCACGGCCCTGTGGGGTGCCGCCCTGTACGCGCTGCCCGACCGGCTCGGCATTCATCTGACCGGCGAGAGCTGGCAGGGGGCGCAGGAGGTGCTGGAACCGGCGGTGATCGGGGTGGTGACGGTGGCGCTGGCCGCCGGGCCGACCCTGGGCCTGCGCGCCCTCGGCCGGGGTGACCTGCTGCGGCGGGTGGCCCTGGGGCAGACCGCGCTGCTGCTCGGGCTCGGCGCGCTCGGCGCGGACCTGCACGGGGTGCGGGGTGCCGCCGTGGGGCTGGCCGCCGCGCACGCCGCCGGGTCCTTGTGGCTCTGGCTGCTCTTCGTCCGTGATGTACTGCGCCGGGCCTGATCCCCTGATCCGGGCACCGGTGTGTTTCAGCACACCTGCGCCCGAATCACATTCGAAGCCGAGGAACCCTCCCGTGACGTTAGAGTCCGGTCGAGCGAACGAAAGGTAGGGGCATGAGTGCCGTTGTCACCGATCCGTCGACCTCCGGACCGGGCACCCGCCCCGCCGGCCGGTTCACGGTGTTCCGGGTCGAGATGCTGGCCGGGCTGGTCACCGCCCTGGCGCTGATCCCCGAGGTGATCTCGTTCTCGATCGTGGCCGGGCTGGACCCGCGGGTCGGGCTGTTCACGTCGTTCGTGATGGCGGTGGTGATCGCCTTCACCGGCGGCCGGCCCGGCATGGTCACCGCGGCGGCCGGATCGGTCGCGCTGGTGATCGCGCCGCTGTCGAAGGCCTACGGGCTCCAGTACGTGATCGCCGCGGTGATCCTCGGCGGTGCGATCCAGTTCCTGCTGGCGGTGCTCGGCGTGGCCAGGCTGATGCGGTTCATCCCGCGCAGCGTGATGATCGGCTTCGTGAACGCGCTGGCGGTGCTGATCTTCAGCGCCCAGCTACGGCACCTGGTCGACGTGCCGTTCGCGGTGTACCCGCTGCTCGCGCTGTCGGTCGTGATCATCGTGTTCCTGCCCCGGGTGCTCACCGCCGTGCCGTCGCAGCTGGTCTCGATCGTGGTGGTCACGGCCCTGGCGATCGGGGCCGGGCTGAACGTGCCGACCGTGGGCGACGAGGGCGCGCTGCCCGACGGCCTGCCGCTGCCCGGCCTGCCCGACATCCCGTGGACGATGCACACGCTCACCACGATCCTGCCGTACGCGATCGGCCTGGCCCTGGTCGGCCTGCTGGAGACGCTGCTGACGGCCAAGCTGGTGGACGACCTGACCGACACCGGCTCGGACAAGACCCGGGAGTCGTGGGGGCTGGGCGTGGCCAACCTGGCCGCCGGATTCTTCGGCGGCATGGGCGGTTGCGCGATGATCGGCCAGACCATGATCAACGTGAAGAGCGGCGGCCGGCACCGGCTGAGCACCTTCATGGCCGGGGCCTGGCTGCTGGTCCTGGTGCTGGTCCTCGGCCCGCTGGTCGCGAGAATGCCGATGGTGGCGCTGGTCGCGGTGATGGTGGTGGTCGCGGCCACCACCTTCGACTGGCACAGCGTGGCCCCGGCCACGCTGAAACGCATGCCGCGCAGCGAGACCTCGGTGATGGTGGTGACCGTCGCCGTCACGGTGGCCACCGACAACCTGGCCTACGGCGTGATCGTCGGGGTGCTCGCGGCCATGGTGCTGTTCGCCCGGCGGGTGGCGCACCTGGTCAGCGTCACCTCGACGGTGGCACCCGACGGCTCGGTCAAGACCTACCAGGTGCACGGCCAGCTGTTCTTCGCCTCCAGCAACGACCTGGTGCACCAGTTCGACTACGTGAACGACCCGGAGCGGGTGGTGGTCGACCTGGCCACCGCGCACATCTGGGACGCCTCGTCGGTGGCGACGATGGACGCCATCCAGACCAAGTACGCCGCCCGCGGCAAGCAGGTCACCATCGTCGGGATGAACCCGACCAGCGAGGCGATGCACGAACGGCTGGCGGGCAGACTCGGCGGTTAGGCGGTTTTCCGGGTTGCGCCGGGCGTGAGTGGTGCGAGGCTCGTCCTCGAGTGCAGACAAGCCGCTCGGCTCTTCCCGGACTCACCCCCTTGCGAGGCTGACATGGCCGACGAATTCGGCGTGCCCACGCGCGGTACCACTGCCACGATCGACGAAAACAGCACCTCAACAACGGATGTCGCCAAGGAACAGGCGGCCGGTGTGGGCCAGGGCGCCGTGGACGCCGGGCGTCACGTCGCCGGTGTCGCGGGCGAACAGGCGTCCCAGGTGGCCTCGGAGGCCGCCGCCCAGGCCCGCAACCTGTACCAGCAGAGCCGTGACGAACTGCGCGGTCAGGCGGCCGGGCAGCAGGAGCGCCTGGCCGGCCGGATCCGTTCCCTGGGTTCGGAACTCGGATCGATGGCCGAGCGCTCCGAGCCGGGCATCGCCACCGATCTGGTGCGCGAGGTCTCCGGCCGGGCGAACGACGTGGCGGGCTGGCTCGACCAGCGCGACCCGGGCGGTGTGCTGCGTGAGCTCACCGACTACGCCCGGCGCCGTCCCGGCACCTTCCTGGCGATCGCGGCCGGGGCCGGCCTGGTGGCCGGTCGCCTGACCCGCGGTGCCGTGAGCGCCGCCCACGACGAAACCGGTTCTGCTGCTTCCGGAACGGGCGCTGCACCGGTCGCGGGTTCCACGGGCGCACCGGTGTCCGGTTACCCGCAGCCCACCCCGGCGGCTCCCACCTCGTACACCGGTGTCCCGGCGGCGACACCGGCGTACGAGGCGGCGCCGTACGAGCGCTACGAAGAGGAAGTCGTCACCTACCCGGAACGCCGGGAGGGGCTGTGACCTACGACCCGGGCACCGGAACAGCGCGTCCGGCAGGGGATTCCGCCTCCGTCGGTCAGCTGCTCGGTGACGTCACCCGCGACCTGTCCCTCCTGGTGCGTCAGGAGGTGGAACTCGCCAAGGCCGAACTGCGGCAGTCGGCCAAGGAATCCGGAAAGGGCGCGGGCCTGCTCGGCGCCGCGGGCCTGCTCGGAAACCTGGCCCTCGCCTTCCTGGCGATCGCCGCCTGGTGGGGCCTCGGCGAGTTGATGAATCGCGGCTGGGCCGCGCTGATCGTGGCCGTGGTACTGGCCGCGATCGCGGCCGGGCTCGGCGTGACCGGCCGCAACCAGATGAAGGCCGTGACCGGCCTGCCGCAGACGACCGACAGCGTCAAGCGCATTCCCGACGCGGTCAAGGGCAACGAAGGGACCGTGCGATGAGCCAGCCGACCGGGCAGGAGAGTCCCGAGGAGATCCGGGCACGGATCGAGAACACCCGCCGGACGCTGAGTTCCGACGTGGACACGCTGGCTGAGACGGTGCGTCCGGCCAACGTGGCCAGGCGTCAGGTGGACCGGGCGAAAGGGGCCGCGGGCACGTTCCGCGACCGGGTGATGGGTACCGCGGACACGGCGAAGGAGAAGGTCATGGGCAGCGCCTCGGGCGTGGGACACAGCACGACGTCGACCCTGGGAGACGCCCGCGACGGGGTGGCGTCCACGCTCGGCGACGCGAAATCCGGCGTGCAGGACGCCGCCTCGACCTCACGCGAGGCCGTGGCCGCGGCGCCCGGCGCGGTGAAGGCCCGAACCGAGGGCAACCCGCTGGCGGCCGGGCTGATCGCGTTCGGCGCGGGCATGCTGCTCGGCTCGCTGTTGCCCGCCACCCGGCGGGAGGAGCAGGCCGCGGCCGCGCTCAGGGAGCACGCCTCCACCCTCACCGAGCCGGCCGCCGGCGTGGCCCGCGAGGTCGGCGAGCACCTGCGCGAGGGCGCCCAGGAGGCGGCCGGGTCGGTGCGCTCCACCGCCCAGGACGCCGCGCAGACCGTGCGTGACGAGGCCGCCTCGGCCGGGCAGGACGTGAAGGACCAGGGTGTGCAGGCCAAGGAGCAGGTGCAGCAGAGCCGTTCGTGACCTGCGCCGGTGAGCTCCCCGTCCCTCCTCCGCCCGGGGTTCCGGCCGGAGGAGGGACGGGGGCGTAACACCTTTGACGGGTGAGGGTGCGAGAGTGGGGGCGTGAGCCCGGTCGACCTCGCCCCCGAACCCCTCTCCGGCACCGGCGCCGCCCCGGTGGTGCAGCCCGCGCCGGCGCCGGCGGGTGTCTCGTCGTCCATCGGTTCCAGAGCCCTGCGGATCACCGCGATCGTGGCCGTGATGCTGGTGGTGGCCACCGGCGTCACCCGCCTCGAACAGCACCGGGAGCGCTCGCAGAACGCCGTCTCGGCGTTGCTCACCGGAGTGGTCGGGATCGGGCCGGACGGTGAGCGGATCGCGATTCCCTCCGACACCGACCCCGCGGTCGTCGAGTTCTACCCGGGCACCCGCGTGCTGACGCCGGACTCGGTGGCCGTGCTCACCCGCACCACCGTCACGGCCGAGAGCGCGTCCAGGTCGGCCGAACTGGCGCAGCAGCAACGTGACTGGATCGAGTCCGGCACCAATCCGGCCGAGGGCGGCCCCTACGAGGAGATGGTCGAGACCGCTCTGCTCGACATCCACACCCTGCTGCTCGACAACGGCGCCTCGCTGGCCGGCTGGCCCGCCGCCTGGCGGTACGTCTGGCCCCGTGACGCCGCGTTCGTGGCGGTCGCGCTGGTCGAGTCGGGACACCCGGACGACGCGTTGCGCGTGCTCGAGTTCCTCCAGCGCCAGCAGCCCTCCGACGGCGTGTTCGAGGCCCGCTACCGGCCGGAGGAGACCGGCGTGCCGGACGCCCGGGGCAAGCAGAGCGACGGCATCGGCTGGGTGCTGTGGGCCACGCTGCGGCTGGTGCGATCCCTGCCCGAGCAGGACGGCCAGGAGGTGCTGGACACGCTCCGGCCGATGATCGAGGCGTCCACCGACGCGGCGCTCCGGCTGACCGACACCGACGACGCCCTGCCCCCGCACTCCCAGGACTACTGGGAGGTGCCGATGTACCGGCTCAGCCTGGGCACGGCGGCGCCGATCGCGCTGGGCCTGCGCTCGGCCACCTCGCTCCAGAACCTGCTCGGCGGCCGCACCACCGCGCGGGCCGCCGCCCGTCGCGCGGACCGGCTGGAGCAGAGCATCACCACCGAGTTCGGCGCCCACGGTTATCCCCGCGAGCTGGGCGGCGACGCGTCCGACGCCTCGCTGGCGTTCCTGCTGCCGCCCTTCACCGACCAGGCGGTGCCCGACGTGGTGAGTGCCTGGCGCCGGGCCGCCCGCGGGATGACCCGGCAGGCCGGCGGCCTGGCCCCGGGCGTGGGCTGGCGCAACGACGGGATCAGCTGGACGCCGCAGACCTCGCTGTTCGCCCTGAGCGCGGCCTCGATCGGCGACACCGCCACGGCCACCGGCTACCTGGACTGGATCAGCGCGCACCGCACCGTCTACGGGGCCGTTCCGGAGAAGGTGCTCAGCACCGGCGCCCCGGCCGGCCCGGCACCGCTGGCCTGGTCGGACGCCCTCGTCGTGATGACCGCGGCCGAGCTCTGAGGTCCATCCGAACCCGCCACTCGTACCTTCAGCCACTCCTGGGTACCGCAGGCCCGTCGAGGCCATTGATCACGCGGGGGAGCGCTACCGTCACGTCCGGTCATCAGTCTCTTTCTGTGCCCCGGGGATGTCGTGAACAGCAGACGCTGGCTCTCTTTCGGTCTTGTCCCGTCGATCGGCCTGGGGGTGGTCGCCGCCCTCCTCGCCTCGGCCCTGACCGGCGCCGGGCCCGCCACGGCGGTGACGCCGGAGGTGCCCTCGAAGCAGTCCGGGATGCCCTGGGCGAGCGGCGCCTTCATGCCCGACTACGTGCCCGCCGCGCAGGTGAGCTTCGGTAAGGAGCGGGGCGTGAGGTCCGACGTCGCCGTGGTCTACGCCGGTCGCACCGACTGGGACGCGGTGAGCAACCCGACCTGGCTCTGGCGCCAGTGGAAGTCCGCGCCGCAGACCCTGGTGATCAGCAGCGCGCCGTTCCCGGAGACCGGCAACTGGTCGCTGGCCGCCTGCGCCCGCGGCTCCTACGACGAGTACTGGAAGGACTTCGGCCGCAGTGCCGCCGCCTCCGGCATGGCCGGGCGCACCGTGGTGCGGCTGGCCTGGGAGTTCAACGGCACCTGGGTGGCCTGGGCGGCCTACCGGCCGGCCGACTTCGTCGGATGCTGGCGCAACATCTTCACCGCCGCCGAGTCACAGGCCCCGAAGCTGCGCTGGGACTGGACGGTCAACCGTGGCATCGGCGACGCACTCAGCGACGCGACGCGGGCCTGGCCGGGTAAGAAGTACGTGGACTTCGTCGGCATCGACACCTACGACGGGTACCCGGCCGTCACCACCAAGGCCGGCTGGAACAAGCAGCTGAACGGCAACCAGGGGCTCAGGTTCTGGGCGGACTTCGCCCGGCGCAAGGGCAAGCGGCTGAGCGTGCCGGAGTGGGGGCTTTACCCGGGGTACGCCTGGAAGGGCAACGGCGGGGGTGACAATGCCAACTACATGACGAAGATGTTCAGCTTCTTCCGGTCGGTCGGCGGCAACCTGGCCTACGAGGCGTACTTCAACGACACCGACCCGGCCCATGCCGGGGCTCTGAGCCTCAACCCCAAGGCCAGGGCGGAGTACCGCAAGCAGGTGAAGGCGGCGGTCCGCCGGGCCTCGCGGTAGACGCGGCGCAGTCGATTCGCAGCGCATTGTGCTCCGGTCGCCTGCGGTTGAAAAGTGCTAGCAGACAGTGACGTTCGCCGCCCGGAGAAACTTCCCCGGAATCGGCACGCGTGGCCCAAGTTGTCGGTGGGTGCGCCTAGTCTCATCTCCACCTCGAGGATCGTTTGTTAGGGAGCGGCAAGGGTGGAGCTCATCCAGGCGCGGGCACTCGCTATCGGGCTCATGCGGCGTCACGGGCTTTCCGGGTGGCGCCTCGTCTTCGACAACGCCAAGACCCGGGCCGGCATCTGCCGGGCCGAGCCACGGGAGATCGGCCTCAGCCGGGTGCTGACACAGCTGCACAGCCGGGCCGAGGTCACCGAGACGGTGCTGCACGAGATCGCGCACGCATTGGTCGGCCCGGCACACGGGCACGACGACATCTGGCAGGCCCGGGCACGGGCCATCGGCTGCTCGGGCACCCGGTGCCTGCCGGTCGACGCGCCACGGCCACCAGGGCCGTGGCGCGGAACGTGCCCACGGGGGCACTCGATCACCCGGCACCGGCAGCCGGTGCGGGTGCAGTCCTGTGGGGAGTGCTCGCGCGCGTTCGACCCCGCGGCGCTGCTCGACTGGACGCGTCACGGCGAGGTGGTGCCGATGCATCCCAGTTACGTGGCCGAACGGCGGTGGGTGATGCAGCGGGCCCGGCCGGCCCGGCCGGAACCGGCGGTCGCCGCCCGCGGCGCCCTGCCGGAGCCGGCCGTCACCGGGCGCGACGCGGCGCTGTTCCCGATCGGCACCCGGGTGCGGCTGATCTGCCCGGGCAAATACGCCGACAGCACCGGCAAGGTGGTCAAGATCGGGCGCACGCGCTACCACGTGCAGGTGCGGCGCCAGCTGCTCACGGTGCCGTTCGCCCAGGTGGAGAGAACCGGCTGAACCCTGGCCCGCAGGCCTGGCACCGGTCAGGCCTGCGGGGTCACCACCGTCCAGCTGCCGCTCGCGGTCGTCACCACGTCGCCGGGGCGCAGCTTGCGGCCGCGCCGGGTCTCCGGTTCCCCGTTCACGTCCACGTCGCCGCCCGCGATCATCAGCTTGGCGTCGCCGCCGGTGTCGATCGCCCCGGCGAGCTTGAGGAACGACCCGAGGGGGATGTACTCGTCATGAATCTCGACTTCAGCCACGGGGCCATGATGCAGCCGGGCTCCTCGTCGTCCCAAAATTGACCGGTGGAACCCCGACCAGCGTTCGTGCTGCACGACCACCGGGTGCCCCGCCCGCACTTCGACCTGCGGCTGGAGGAAGACGGTGTGCTGAGGTCGTGGGCGGTCCCGCGCGGTCTGCCCGACGCGCCCGGCCGCAACCGGCTGGCGGTTCACGTGCCCGACCACGCCCTCGACCACCTCACCTACACCGACGAGAACAAGTTCATCGCCGACATCGGCTGGTGGGAGCTGATCGACCGCAACGACCGGCGCTTCGTGTTCGTTCTGCACGGCCGCACCGACGCTGTCCGCTACGCCCTGATCAGGACCGACAGCGACTGGCTGCTGCACCGCACCAAGGAGCAACCTCGACTGGTGCACGACGGGGAGCCGCGCCAGCCTGCCGGTATGACACAGCTCAAGGTGGGCGACAAGGTCTCCTGGAACACCCCGCAGGGCACCACGCACGGGGTGGTGAAAGCCGTGAAGACCAAGAACTTCCAGCTGGCCGGGCAGAAGTTCACGGCCGGTGACGACGAGCCGATGTTCGTGGTGGAGAGTGACAAGAGCGGCAAGCGGGCCGCGCACCAGGCAGGGGCGTTGCACCGGCGTTCTTGAGTACATTGGGCCGGTGGCGAAGCGGAAGACGAAACGTGCTCCCCAGGCGGCGCCGATCCGGCAGCTCGGCGACCCGGTGCTGCGCACCCAGGCCGACCCGGTCACGGTGTTCGACGAGTCGCTGGCCGCGACCGTCGAGCTGATGTTCGCGTCGATGTACGAGGCCCACGGGGTCGGCCTGGCAGCTAACCAGATCGGGCTCAGCCACGCGCTTTTCGTGATGGACTGCGAGGGCGTGGTGGCGGTCGTGGCCAACCCGCGTCTCACGTTCGTGTCCGAGGAGACCGCGACCGGCGCCGAGGGATGCCTGTCGGTGTCCGGGCACAATTTCCCGACCGCCCGCGCGGTGCGCGCCACCGTGGTGGGGCAGGACGTGACCGGCGCGCCGGTCGAGATCACCGGTGAGGGCGAGGTCGCCCGCTGCCTCCAGCACGAGACCGATCACCTGATCGGCAAGGTCTATCTGGACCGGCTGTCCGGTGACGTGCGCCGGCGTGCGCGGCAGGAGGTCGAGACGGTCGCGTAGACCGGGCGGGCTTCCTGGTAACCGGGGATCGCTGATCCCTGGTTGCGCGTGGCGGGGGTGCCGATGATGGTGGCGTGGACCGAGATGCCCTGGCCGACTTCCTGCGCCGCCGTCGTGAGGCTCTACAACCGGTGGACGTCGGTCTGCCCGTCGGCATGCGCCGCCGCGCGAGTGGCCTGAGGCGGGAGGAGGTCGCCGGGCTGGCCGGGATGTCCACGGACTACTACGCCCGGCTGGAGCAGCGGCGCGGACCGCAGCCGTCCGAGCAGATGGTCGCGGCGATCGCCCGGGCCCTGCGGCTGACCCTGGACGAGCGCGACCACCTGTTCCGGATCGCCGGGCACAACGCCCCGACCCGGGTGGTGCGCTCCGACCACGTGGCGCCGGGCCTGATGCGGGTGTTCGACCGGCTGGACGACACACCGGCGATGATCGTCACCGACCTGTCCGAGACGCTGATCCAGAACCGGCTGGCGGTCGCGCTGCTCGGCGAGGCGACGTCGTACACCGGGTTCGCCCGCAGCGCCGTGTACCGCTGGTTCACCGACCCCGCGGAGCGGCTGCACTATCCGGAGCGCGACCACGACCATCAGAGCCGGACGCAGGTGGCGCAGTTGCGCGCGGTGTCGGCGGTGGGCGACCGGCGAGCCCTCGACCTGGTGACGGCGTTACGGGCGGCCAGTGAGGAGTTCGGCGTGATCTGGGACCGCCACGAGGTGCGGGGGCGGGAGAGCGACACGAAGACGCTGGTGCATCCGGAGCTGGGCGAGATCGGTGTCGAGTGCCAGAAACTGTTCACCGAGAACCGGGCACAGATGCTGTTGGTGTTCACGGCACAACCCGGGTCGGATGGCTACGAGAAGTTACAGTTGCTCAGCGTGCTGGGAAATCAGCAGTTTGTTTCCTGAGGGTTGATGGAATAGCCGCTGAACCGGTCCGGATTGTTTCCGCGTTTTATTGCCTGGTTACGGCCGGGTTTTCTGCGGGGGCGGAGGCCGGCGAGCTCCGGGAGCGAGGTCCGCCGGCCTCCGGATTCACATGTTCTCCTCGTGGCCGAAGAGCGGTAGAGCTAGATGTCGAACTCGCCGTCCCGAGCGCCGCCGACGAAGGCCTCCCACTCGGCACGAGTGAAGGCGAACGGGGCGACACCAGGGTTTTTGCTGTCGCGCAGGAGAACTTGACCCGTGCGGGGCAGCAGGTTCGTGGCTACCTCGACGCACGCGTTGCCGTTACCGCTGCGGCTGCTCTTGAACCATTCGGGAGCGATGTTCTCCGTCACTGTGCAATCCTTCCAGGAAGGTGGTGATTACCGAGCGGCTGGCGCCTGGATCCAGCGAGTTATTCATGACGTCCGACCAGACCAACCGGTAACTATGCACCTCGGCGGGTTTGGTCAGATACATGGCGCCAGTCAGCGAGTCAGAGTACGCCATGGGTGGTTCCAGAGGCTCGTCCGTGATCGGGTCTCTGGGGAAATGCAGAAGAATGAACGAACCGCTCGCCACACCACCATGCATTCCGCTTGCCCAGGGGATGACCCGCAGTTCGACGTTCATCCGCTGGGTCACGTCGAGCAGGTGCCGTAACTGCTCGCGGGCCACGTCGGGGCCCATGCCGACGAGCCGGTGCAGCACCGCCTCGCAGATCGCGACCTCCAGCCGGGGCGCCATCGGACGGGTCAGCAGCGACTGTCTCTCCAGGCGTGCCTGCACCCGCCGGGCCGCCTCGCGGTCGTCGACGAAACCGGGCGGCACCTGCATCACCCGCTCCGCGTAGGACTTGGTCTGGAGCAGACCGGGCACCAGTTCCTGCTCGTAGTACTGGATGGTGGCCGCCGAGTCCTCCAGCGACACGTACATCGCGAACCACGGCGGGAGGGACGTCTCGGTGTAGTCGTGCCACCAGGACTTGCGCGGGCCCAGCCGGGTCTCCGCGGTGAGGGCCATCAGCACCTCGCGATCGGTGGACGAGGCCTGGTACTGGTCGAGCATGTGCCGCACCTGAACGTCGCGGAACTTCACCCCGTCGTTGCCGTTCTCCATCCGGATGAGGGTGGACTTGCTCAGTTCCACCCGCTCCGCCGCCTGGTCCTGGGTGAGACCGGCCTGCACGCGTAGCCGTTCGAAATGTCGCCCGATATGGCGGCGCAGCAACGCTATTCCGATGGCCCCGGCAGGTTCAGCCATTGTGCTCGACCTTTCCATCTGATTCGTGTTGTCAGGCAATTGAACACTATCTACCGGTGAGTTTGCTTGTCTCCTATGGATTTGCCGCGAGTTTTTCAGCAAACCGCTTCTGATAGTTGTCAATTCGCTGCCGAAGGAGTTAGATGCCGTCATCTCGAGAAGCGGGTGGGTCGCTACGGCATCGCGAGAAGGGCATGGTGGTGGAGGATTCAGGGGAGCCTGTTCCGGATGTGACGACGGGTGTCGGATCCCCGGCCGGTCTGGTTTCTGGGGTTACCGGAGTTTCTGGGGTTTCCGGGCTCCGGCGTCGGGGCGTCATGACGCTCCTGCCCGAGTTTTCCCCGTTCCGGGAGTTTCCTCATCAGCCGGCCCGGACTCCTGAAAGGGGTGTTTCCGGGCGTATTCCCCGTATTCTGGCCGCCGTGCGTGACGACGGTACGCAGTGGGTCGGCCGGTTCCGGGTCGACCTGGTCAACGGGCGGGGGCAGGCGGTGGCGCCGGCCGAGCTGGAGGTGCGAGGCGAAACCGTTCACCTGAGCCATGAATCGGCTGAGGTGGCGGTGATGTCGCGGCGCTTGTTCGCCCGGTGGCTGGGGGACTGCGGCGGTGTTCCGATGATGGCGGGGAACGTTGTCTGGGCCGCCCGGCCGGAGGCTCTCGCGCTGGCCATCGGTGCGGCCACCTATCTGCTCACCGACGATGCCCGGCGCCGGGTGGTGCTGCTGGTCTGACCTCCGGCGCCGCTGTGATGGTGAGAAGCTCTCTCCCACAGTCCTTGTCGGAACCCCCGTTCTCCTGGTCCGGCTGCTCCCACCTGTGACTCGCCGTCGCCGATCTCGATGGCGAGTCCCCTGAAACGGCTCGGCCCTCGCCGGCGCGCCTCCCTCCGCGCGTTGCCCCTCCCCGGGGTGTGGCGAGGGCCGAGCCCTTGTTCTTCTTCGTGGGTGCACCGCGAGTGCAGCTCCGGTTGGCTGGTCTGGCCTCCGGTTGGCCGGTCTGGCTTCCCGGCTGGCCGGTTCGGCTTCCCGGCCAGCCGGTTCGGCTCCGGTCAGGTGGTGGCCAGCACGAGCGGGTAGACCGCTGTCGCCCCCGCCAGCCTCAGTTGCCGCGCGGCGACGGTCATGGTCCAGCCGGTGACCGTGCGATCGTCGATCAGCAGCACGGCCTGGCCCTCGACGCCGGGGGCGTCCCCCTCCGGCACCAGCGTGTAGCGGTCGGCCACTGCCCGGACCCGCTGTGCCGAGTTGGCCGTGCCCTCGTGAGGGGTGGAGGCCGGATCGGGCACCAGCCGGGCGGCGAGCGGCAGCCGCAGGTATTTCGACATGCCCTCGGCCAGGTGCCGCACCAGGTGGGGCCGGGACAGCGACTCGATCACGACGATGCAGCCGGGCTGCTCCGGGATGTCCCAGTGATCGAGCACCGCCACGATCGCGTGCCGCAGCGGCACCGGGACCTCGCCGTCGGGCGTGTCCGGCTGGAAGAGCGCCCGCAGTTGCTCGCCCCAGCCCAGGTCGGTCACGCCGGCCACGGCCCGGCCCGAAGCCGCCTGCTCGGCCGGGGGGATGCGGCCCTTCAGCGGCACCCCGAGCTCGGCCATGCCGTTCGGCCACTGGCGGCGTGCCTCCACCGTCACACCGGGACGGTCGAGCGCCTGACCGGCTGTCTCGACGTCGGATTCGGCCACCTGGACGTTGAGCTGGACCCCGCCGCACCGGTCGCAGCGGCCGCACTCGCCGGCCTGGTCGTCGTCCAGAGTTCGACGGAGGAACTGCATGCGGCAGCCGGGGGTGCTCACGTAGTCGAGCATCGACTGCTCCTCGGCCCGCCGGGTCGCCCGCACCCGCTCGTAGCGCTCCTCGTCGTACTGCCACGGCTGACCGGTGCTCACCCAGCCGCCCCGCACCCGCTGCACCGCACCGTCGACGTCGAGCACCTTCAGCATCATCTCCAGGCGGGAGCGGCTGAGGTCGACCTGCGTCTCGAGCAATTGCGTGGACATCGCCCCGTCCCGCCCGGCCAGCGCGTCGAGGGTGGCGCGCACCTGATGCTCGGCGGGAAAAGCCAGGCCGGCGAAGTAGTTCCAGATCTCACGGTCCTCGCGGCCGGGCAGCAGCACCACCGTCGCGTCGGCCAGCCCTCGCCCGGCACGCCCGACCTGCTGGTAGTAGGCGATCGGCGAGGGCGGGGCGCCCAGGTGGATGACGAACCCGAGATCGGGCTTGTCGAAACCCATTCCGAGGGCCGACGTGGCGACCAGGGCCTTGACCCGGTTGCCCAGCAGATCGGCCTCGGCGGTGCGGCGCTGGGCCTCTTCGGTCTGCCCGGAGTAGGCCGCCACCTCGTAGCCGGCCTGCCGCAGATGCTCGGCGACCTGTTCGGTGGCGGCGACGGTGAGGCAGTAGATGATGCCCGACCCCGGAAGGGATTTCAGGTTCTCGGCCAGCCAGGCCAGACGCTGCGCCGGGTTCGGCAGCTCGGCCACGGCCAGGTGCAGCGAGTCGCGGTCGAGCGTGCCGCGCAGCACCAGCACGTCGTCGAGGGTGGAGGTGCCGGTGACCGACAGCTGCTCGGCCACGTCGGCCGTCACCCGCTGGTTCGCCGTGGCTGTGGTGGCCAGCACCGGCACCCCGGCGGGCAGCTCGGCGAGCAGGGTGCGGATGCGCCGGTAGTCGGGCCGGAAGTCGTGACCCCAGTCGGACACGCAGTGCGCCTCGTCGATCACCACCAGCCCGGTCGCCGCGGTCAGCCGGGGCAGCGCGCGCTCCCGGAAGTCGGGGTTGTTCAGTCGCTCGGGCGAGACCAGCAGGACGTCGACCTCGCCGGCCTCGATCGAACGGTAGACCTCGGCCCACTCGTCGGGGTTGGAGGAGTTGACGGTGACGGCCCGGATGCCGGCCCGCTCGGCCGCGGCGATCTGGTTGCGCATGAGCGCCAGCAGCGGCGAGATGATGATGGTGGGCCCGGCCCCGGCGGCCCGGAGCAGGGCGGTGGACACGAAGTACACCGCCGACTTGCCCCAGCCGGTGCGCTGCACTACGAGGGCGCGCCGCCGGTCGACCACGAGGGCCTCGATCGCGGTCCACTGGTCGTCGTGCAGCCGGGCCTGCGGCGAGCCGACCAGACTGCGCAGCGACTCCTCCGCGCGGGCGCGGACCTCCTGGTTACGGGTGGCCGTGGTTGTCGTCGTCACGGGAACGAGCCTGCCACGAGGGTCCGACAGTTCCGAACCGCGACTGCCACCTGTGGACAACACGGCGATCCCGCGAACTGTGGACCGAACGATTCAAGCGTCTTCCGGTTGTGGCCGAACACCTCCAGGTGAGTCCTGCCTACCTCGCCCCCAAAGCCGGCGACGCCACCAGTCTCGGCCTGCCGCGCCTGTGTCTCGGCTTCGCCGGGATCCACGCCGTCAGCGCGCTGCTCGGGCTCTTCATGGAGGTCGAGTACCGCGGGGTCCTGGTCGCCGTGGACGGGGTCTGCGCGGTGCTCTTCGCCCTCATCGGCTTCCTCGCCTCCACCCGGAGGCTGCCCGGCTGGAGGCGGGAGACGGCAGCCGCGATGGTGCCGATCCTGGCCGCCACCGCGGCCTGCGCCCGGGCCGGGCTGATCGACCAGTACTGGCCGGCCGCCGAGCTGATCGTCGCGGCCTGCGCGGCCTGTGTGGTCACGGCGCGCAACTGGTTCTGGTCGGTGCTCGTGGCCTGCGGGGCGCTCTGGGCCGGATGCCTGATCACCGCCGCCGCACGCGGCGGATTCACCGCTGACGAGGCTGTGCGCTGGATCAACGTGCTGCTCCTGGTGGTCGCCGCGGGGGCTCTGGCCACCGCCATCCGGGCGGCTCGCACCAGCGCGGCCATGGCCCTGGTGGACGCCCACCGGCAGGTGATGGAGCAGTCGGTGAAGGACCCGCTCACCGGGGTGGCCAACCGCAAGGGCCTGGAACTGGTGGCCCGCCCGATGATCGACCTGGCCCGGCGGCAGGGGCACGCGGTGCACGCGCTGGTGGTGGACGTGGACACGCTGCGCGGCATCAACGAGGAGCACGGCGTCCGGGACGGCGACACGGTGCTGACCTCGGTGGCCGAGGCGCTCCAGGTGGCCACCCGGGCCACCGACGTGGTGGCCCGCTGGGGCGGTGACGAGTTCGTGATGATCGGGCCGGGCACCGGGACCTCCCCGCTGGAGATGGAACGGCGCATCCGGGCGCACCTGGCCGAGACGGTCGAGCTGCCCGCCGAGGTCTGGCAGGGACGGGTCAGCGCCGGGATCGCGACGCTCGTGCCCTGGGACGCCGACGACCTGGAAGGACTGCTGGAACGGGCCATTCAGGACCTGTCGCTGCGCCGGTCGCTGAAGCGGCGGGCCGCGGCGCGGATGAAGGACGAGGACGAGCCCCCGCCCGACCTCGCCCCGCCGGAGGTCAGGGAGGTCGCGGGCAAGCCCGACGCCGAGGCCTGAGTGACCTGAGCGACGAACGGGACCGTAGTACCGCAGTACGGCGGCCGCGGTCGCCCGCCATCCACGCTAGATTCGGCGTCCATGGCCGGTTCTGTCGCCGTCGTCACCGATTCCACCGCCTACCTGCCGGCCCCCACCGCGGCCGCCCTGGGCGTCACGGTGGTTCCCTTGCAGGTCGTCGTGGGTGGGGTCGCGCGTCCCGAAGACATCGGGTCGGGCACCGAGATCACCTTCGGCGCCGGAGAAGTGGTGTCCGCGCTGCGTGCCGACCGGCAGGTCAGCACGTCCAGGCCGGCTCCCCAGGTGTTCGTGGACACCTATCGCCGGCTCCGGGCCCGGGGATTCTCCGCCGTGGTGTCCGTCCATCTGTCCGGTGACATCTCCGGCACCGTCGAGGCGGCCCGCCTGGCCGCGGCCGAGGTTGCCCCTGACGGACTCGCCGTCGAGGTCGTCGACTCCCGCTCGCTCGGTATGGGCCTGGGGTTCGGCGTGCAGGCCGCCGCCGCGGCCGCGGCCGCCGGGGCGGGTGTGGACGACGTCGCCCGGGCCGCGTCCCGCCGATCGCTGAACAGCTCGATCTACATCTACGTGGACACGCTCGAGTTCCTCCGCCGGGGTGGCCGGATCGGGGCGGCCACCGCCTGGCTGGGCTCGGCGCTGACCATCAAACCGGTCCTCGCGCTCGCCGACGGCCGGCTGGAGCCGCTCGAACGGGTGCGCACCTCGCAGCGGGCGCTCACCCGGCTGTTCGAGCTCGCCGTCGACGAGGCGGCGCAGGCGGCCGGGCAGACGGTGGACGACGACGGAGCGGGCACCAGCATCGCCGTGCACCACCTGTCCGCGCCGGAGCGGGCGGACGAGCTCGCGGGCCGGCTGCTGGAGCGTCTGCCCGCGGTCGGCGAGATCACGGTCACCGAGGTCGGGCCGGTGATCGGCGCCCACGTCGGTCCGGGCGCGGTGGGTGTGGTGGTGGCCCGTTCGCTCGGGACCTGAGCCGGTCGGTACGACCGGGGAGTTGTCCACAGATCGGTTCCGGGCGTGGAGGGCGGGGAGCCGGGCGGTCTAGCTTCGGGTCATGCGATCCGACCATGAGACCGGTGAATTCTCGCAGCTGAAGCAGATTCTCGAGACGTCCTGGCAGCAGGCCCGGGAGCAGGCCGGTCAGGGCGGCCACGAGGCGTGGCCCCAGGAGTGGTCCGGTGAACCGGAATCCGCGCGGGCCGGCCGTGATCTGCGGGAGGGGCTGCTCCGCGGCCGGGTGTCCGGCGGCGCCCGCTGGGAGGTGCCGTTGCGGGCGGCGATCGCCGTCGCGCTGCTGGCGCTCGGCGTGGTGGCGGTCGTGGCCGTGCTCGTGATGCGTATGGACGACGAGGGCACTCAGGGCGTGACCATCGGCGAGTCCGCGCCGCTGATCAGCACTTCCGCGCCGACGGCGGGATCCGGCCAGGCTGTTGACCCGGTTCCGGCTGCTGTTGCGGCGGATCCGCCCGGGGCGGCGAGGTACCGGGTGTACGTGGTCGGGCAGGTGCGCGATCCCGGGGTGGTGGCGCTCGCGCCCGACGCCCGGGTGCAAGACGCGATCAAGGCCGCCGGGGGCGCGACCGGCAAAGCCGATCTGACCCGGATCAACCTGGCCCGCAAGGTGGTCGACGGGGAACGGCTGCTCGTGCCGAAGCCCGGTGAGGAGGTGCCCGCCGAACCGTTGGCCGGGAGCGACCCGGGCAGTGGGGGTGGTGGTGCTGGTGGTTCTCCCGTCGATCTGAACTCGGCCACCGTGGGTGAACTCGACGCGCTGCCCGGTGTCGGACCGGTGCTGGCCGGGCGAATCGTCGAATGGCGCGACCAGAACGGCAGATTCGGTACCGTCGACGACCTGAACGAGGTCTCCGGCATCGGTGACACCACGATGGAGAAGCTGCGCCCGCTGGTCCGGGTGTGACCGACGGTGGGCGGGAGCGCGAGGGTCGCCCGGCCCAGCCCTGACCTGCGGTTGCTGCCGGGGGCGGGCCTGACCTGGGTGGTGGTCTGGAAGGCGCTGGTGCTGGCGCCCGGCACGGTGCTCGTCCTGTCCGGGGCGCTCGGCGTGGTGCTGGTGCTGGGGCTGGGGGCCGCGATCTCCCGGGTGCGGCGCCGTGTCGATGCCGCTGCGGCTGGCCTGGACCTTCGTCGGGGGCGGCGTCGGGGGCGTCGGGCGGCCCGGACCGGGAGCTCTTCGCGGGGGCCGGCTCGCCGGCGCGGCCCGGGGTGCCACCGTCCCCGCACCCCGCTGGTGGCCTGGGGCGCGGGGGTGCTGCTCGGGGTCGCGCTCGTCGCACCGGTCACCGCCGTCACCGGGGTGCGGCTGCTGCACCGCGAGCGCGATCCGCTCACCGCCGCGGCAGCCGAGGGGGTCACGGTGAGGTTCGAGGGCAAGGTGTCGGGCGATCCGAAGCAGCTGTCCGGCAACGCTTTCGGGGGTGGTCCGCGGTTCCTGGTCCGGATCGGGGTGGACTCGGTCGAGAGCAGGGGGCGACAGCGGCCGAGCTCGGCGCAGCTGGTCGTGTTCGGCACCGGAAACTGGGGCACGCTGGTGGCGGGGCAGCGGATCCGGTCGTCGGGCCGGATGCAACCGGCCGACCGGGGAAAGGCCGAGGCCGCAGTGACTTTCGCCGGTGCCGGGCCGGTGCTGGTGGATGCCGGCTCCTGGCCGTGGCGGTTCGCCGAACACCTGCGGGAGGGGCTGCGCGCGGCTTGCGCCGGGCTGCCCGACGACGCCCGGGGGCTGTTGCCCTCGCTCGTCGTCGGTGACACCTCGCGGCTCGATCCACGGCTGCGTGAAGACCTGGCCGCGGGCGGGCTGACCCATCTGACGGCGGTGTCGGGCAGCAACGTGGCGATTCTCGGGGCGGTCGTCTTCTTCCTGATCGGGGCGCTACGCGGTGGGCGCCGTGCCCAGGCCGCCGGAACGGTGCTCGCCATCGCGGGTTTCGTGGTGCTGGCCCGGCCGGAGCCCAGTGTGCTGCGGGCGGCGCTGATGGGGGTGCTCGCGGTGGTGGGGGTGCTGACGGCACGGCGCGGGGCCGGGGTGCCGATGCTGGCGACGACGGTGGTGGTGCTGCTCGGCGTGGATCCCTGGCTGGCGCGCAGTTTCGGGTTCGCGTTGTCGGTGCTGGCCACAGCCGGTCTGCTGCTGCTCGTGCCGGCCTGGCTGTACCGGCTGCGCCGCTGGCCACGGGGACCGGTACTGGCGGTGGCCGTGCCGCTGGCCGCCCAGGTGGTCACGGCGCCGGTGACGATCCTGCTCGATCCGGTGGTCAGCCTGGTGTCGGTGCCGGCCAATCTGCTGGTCGCCGCCGCTGTCGCCCCGGCCACCGTCGCGGGCGTGGCGGCGGCCGCGCTGTCACTCGTCTGGCCTGCCGGAGCCGCCGCCGCGGCCTGGGCCGGTGGCCTGGCCACGCAGTGGATCGCCCTGGTCGCACACCGGGCCGCCGCCGTGCCGGCCGGATCGCTGCCCTGGCCGGACGGCGTCACCGGGGCGGCGTTGCTGGCCGGACTCACGCTGCTGGTCGTCAGCCTGCTGATGCGCCGGGCCTGGCGCACGGCCGCACTGCTGCCGCCGGTCGTGGCGGCCTGCCTGGTGCTGCCGCGCTGGATCCCGGTGCTTCCGGGTGGTGGGCCGCCACCGGGCTGGGTCGTGGCGCAGTGCGATGTCGGGCAGGGCTCGGCCACGGTGATCCGCAGTGGCCCCGACCGGGCGGTGCTGGTCGACGCCGGGCCGGATCCGGTGGCTGCCGACCGGTGCCTGAACGGCCTCGGGGTGCGGCATCTGGACCTGGTGCTGATCACGCACTTCCACGCCGATCACGCGGACGGTCTGGACGGGGCGCTGGCCGGCCGGGGGAGCCCACCGGTCTTCGTCAGCCCGGTGGCCCTGCCCACCCCGCAGGCCCGCGACGTCACCCGTCTGGCTCCCGGTCGCACGGTGCCGGTCGCGGCCGGGATCGGCGGCACGGCGGGCCAGGGCGCCTGGCAGGTGCGGTGGCGGCTGGTGCCGCCCGGTGCGGCGGCGGTCCGGGCCGGGCTCGCGGCCACCTCGGAGCCGGAGGGAGAGCTGATCAACAACGTCAGCGTGGTGCTGCTGGCCGAGGCCGGGGGAGTGCGCGTCGCCGCCCTCGGCGACGTCGAGCCGGAGGCGCAGAGGGCGCTCCTGCGCACCCTCTCGGCGGAGGCGGCGGTGAGTGCGGGGCCGGGCGATGTGGGGCCGGGGGTCCAGGCCGGCCCGGTGGACGTCGTCGTGCTCTCGCACCACGGATCGGCCCGTCAGGAGGAAAGGCTGTACCGCTTCCTGCACCCAAGGATCGCGCTGATCGGGGTCGGCGCGGACAACGACTACGGGCATCCGGCGCCGAAAGCCCTGGCGATGCTGGGAAGGATCGGGTCCCGGGCATTCCGCACCGACACCCAGGGCCGGATCACGGTGACCGGCGGGCCGGACGACCTGCGGGTGGTGACGGCACGATGAGTCCCGATCCGCCGGGAACCGGCTCAGTAAGGTGGGGGCGTGGCAGCAGCAGGTGCGAGATCGCGGAGCACGTCGAAGTCGGCGTCGAAGTCGGCGTCCAAGGCGAAGAACCCGATCGTCGGCCCGGACGAGGTCCGGCCCGCGCCGGTCCTGCTGGTCGTCGGGGCCGAGGGGGTGCTGGCCGACCGTGCCGTGTCCACGGTGCTGGCGGCGGCCCGGGCCGCCGACCCGGAGACCGAGGTCGAGCGGATGGAGGCGGCCGGCTACCTGGCCGGCAAGCTGTCCGTCGCCACCAGCCCGTCGTTGTTCGGCGGCGGCAAGGTGGTGGTGCTGGAGAACGTCGAGCAGGCGAACGAGGCCCTGGTCACCGACGTCACGGCCTACCTCAGAGACCCCGCGCAAGATGCCTGTGTGGTGATCCGGCACTCCGGGGCGCTGCGAGCCCGGCCGTTGCTGGAGGCAGCCCGGGCGATCAACGCCCCCGAGGTGTCGTGCCAGCCGATCACCCGCGACGACGAGAAGGTCGAGTTCGCGGCCGACGAGTTCCGGCGTGGCGGGCGCAAGATCACCCCGGCGGCGGTCCGGGCCCTGGTCGACGCGGTCGGCAACGACCTGCGCGAGCTGTCCGCCTCCTGCTCCCAGCTGATGGCCGACGACGAGACCGCCCGGATCGACGTCGACTCGGTCGAGCGGTACTTCGGCGGCCGGGTCGAGGTCACCGGCTTCAAGGTGGCCGACGCCGCGGTCGCCGGGCACGCGGAGGAGGCGCTGGTGCTGTTGCGTCACGCGCTCGCGACCGGTGCCGACCCGGTGCCGCTGGTGGCCGCGGTCGCGATGAAGGTGCGTGGCCTGGCCAAGGTGTCGGCTGCCGGCCGGGGATCGTCGGCGTCGATGGCGAAGTCGCTCGGCATGGCCCCCTGGCAGATCGACCGGGCCCGCCGCGAGCTCAACGGCTGGGACGAGAGCGGCCTGGCCACGGCCGTCATGGCCCTCGCCGAGGCGGACGCGGCGGTCAAGGGCGGCGGTCGCGACCCGGTCTACGCGGTGGAGCGCCTGGTACTCACCGTCGCCCGGAGCCGCCGCTGACGCGCCAGGGGGCCGTCGCTGACGCGCCAGAAGCCGTCGCTCACGCGCCAGAAGGGTGAGCGTCCTGCGGGCATGGTCGCCGCCGATACTCCGTGTCTCCCGCGGTCTTTCGGCCCGGAGCCGATGATGCCGCTCAGGCTCCGCGCAAACGACGAGACCCCGGCACCCCCACAGGGGGCGCCGGGGTCTCGCGACGCTGAATCAGGCGCTCAGCTTGGCCACGGCCTGGGCCAGGGCCGACTTGCGGTTGGCAGCCTGGTTCTTGTGGATGACGCCCTTGCTCGCGGCCTTGTCGAGCTGCTTGGAAGCAACGACCAGGGCCGCGGTGGCGGCGGCGGCGTCACCCGAGGCGACGGCCTCGCGGGTCTTGCGGACCACGGTCCGCAGCTGCGAGTTCACGGCCTTGTTGCGCAGACGGCGCTTCTCGTTGGTGAGGTTGCGCTTGATCTGGGACTTGATGTTTGCCACGGTTCTTCTCTCGAGTTCGTCTAAGTCTGGTCAGCGGTCTGTAGGCACACCGGCAGCGCAATCGCTCAGACCGACTGGCTGCCGGCAGACGTCCATGCACAGATCCACCAGGCTATCAGCGATCCCCGAGCCCCCCGACCAAGGCCAAACGGAGGGGACGATGCGTGCAAGTGGCACCGGACGTGGGACGATGGAGAGTCCGAGCAGTTGACGAGCCAGACGATCGAGGTAGCGCAGCAGTGTCTCCGATGGCCCACACGGCGCCCGAGCCGTCCGCCACCGCTCCGGAACTGATCCGGAACTTCAGCATCATCGCCCACATCGACCACGGTAAGTCGACGCTGGCCGACCGGATGCTCCAGCTGACCGGTGTGGTCGACCAGCGGCAGATGCGCGCCCAGTATCTCGACCGGATGGACATCGAGCGCGAGCGCGGCATCACGATCAAGTCCCAGGCGGTGCGCATGCCCTGGGAGGAAGAGGGCGTCGCCTATGCCCTGAACATGATCGACACTCCCGGCCACGTCGACTTCACCTACGAGGTGTCCCGGTCGCTGGCCGCCTGCGAGGGCGCTGTGCTGCTCGTCGACGCCGCCCAGGGCATCGAGGCGCAGACCCTGGCCAACCTGTACCTGGCCATGGAGAACGACCTCACCATCATCCCGGTGCTGAACAAGATCGACCTGCCCGCGGCCCAGCCGGAGAAGTACGCCGAGGAACTGGCCAAGCTGATCGGCTGCGAGCCGGAGGACTGTCTCAAGGTCTCCGGCAAGACCGGTATGGGCGTCGAGGCGCTGCTCGGCGAGATCGTGCGTAAGGTGCCGGCCCCGGTCGGCAACCCGGACGCGCCCGCCCGGGCGATGATCTTCGACTCGGTCTACGACACCTACCGCGGTGTGGTCACCTACGTCCGCGTCGTCGACGGCATGCTGCACCCGCGTGAGCGCATCGCCCTGATGTCCACCAAGACCACGCACGAGCTGCTCGAGATCGGCGTCAGCTCCCCGGAGCCGGTGCCGACCAAGGGCCTGGGCGTCGGTGAGGTCGGCTACCTGATCACCGGCGTGAAAGACGTGCGTCAGTCCAAGGTCGGCGACACGGTCACCAACAACGCCAAGCCGGCGAGCGAGGCCCTGGAGGGCTACCGCGAGCCGCTGCCGATGGTGTTCTCCGGCCTCTACCCGATCGACGGCTCCGACTACGGCCCGCTGCGTGAGGCGC
This sequence comes from Kineosporia corallincola, assembly GCF_018499875.1. Classification (GTDB taxonomy): domain Bacteria; phylum Actinomycetota; class Actinomycetes; order Actinomycetales; family Kineosporiaceae; genus Kineosporia; species Kineosporia corallincola. The sequence goes on from NZ_JAHBAY010000007.1 coordinate 98,426, forward strand.
TCGACAAGCTCAAGCTGAGCGATGCCGCGCTGGTCTACGAGCCGGAGTCGTCCGTGGCCCTGGGCTTCGGTTTCCGCTGCGGCTTCCTCGGTCTGCTGCACCTGGAGATCGTCCGCGAGCGGCTGGAACGCGAGTTCGGCCTCGACCTGATCTCGACCGCCCCCAACGTCGTCTACGAGGTGACGATGGAAGACAGGACGCAGATCACGGTCACCAACCCGTCCGAGTTCCCGGGCGGCAAGATCGACGAGGTGCGCGAGCCGGTGGTGCGGGCCACGATGCTGGCGCCGTCCGAGTTCATCGGCTCGATCATGGAGCTCTGCCAGGAGCGCCGGGGCGCGCTGCGCGGCATGGACTACCTGAGCGAGGACCGGGTGGAGATGCGGTACACGCTGCCGCTCGCCGAGATCGTCTTCGACTTCTTCGACCAGCTGAAGTCGCGCACCCGGGGTTACGCCTCGCTGGACTACGAACCCGACGGCGATCAGGTGGCCAAGCTGGTCAAGGTCGACATCCTGCTCCAGGGCGAGCCGGTCGACGCGTTCAGCACCATCGTGCACGCCGACAAGGCCTACTCCTACGGCGTGATGATGACCGGCAAGCTGCGCAAGCTGATCCCGCGTCAGCAGTTCGAGGTGCCGATCCAGGCCGCCATCGGTGCCCGGGTGATCGCCCGCGAGACCATCAGCGCCATCCGGAAGGACGTTCTGGCCAAGTGCTACGGCGGTGACATCAGCCGTAAGCGCAAGCTGCTGGAACGTCAGAAGGAAGGTAAGAAGCGGATGAAGATGGTGGGCCGCGTGGAGGTTCCGCAGGAGGCCTTCATCGCCGCGCTGTCGAGCGACGCCCCCACCGGGGAGCGTAAGAAGTAGCAGTGCCGGAGAACCACACAACGGTGGACGGCGCCGGGCCGGGCACACTCAGCGCCGTCGCTGTCGTGTACGAGTTGCGGCCCGCGCCGGAGAATTTCGGTCCGCCGCAGACAGCCATCGACAAGCGCCCGGTGGCCGGGCCGGTCGAGCTGGGACCGCTCGGGCTGGCCGGTGACACCCAGGTCGACCGGAAGTTCCACGGCGGCCCGGGCAAGGCGGTGTACGCGTACGCCGACGAGGACGCCGAGTGGTGGTCGGGGGAGCTCGGTCGCGAGATCGGGCCCGGCCTGTTCGGCGAGAATCTGCGCACCAGCGGCATTGACGTGACCGGCGCGGAGATCGGCGAGCGCTGGGCCATCGGGTCCGATGGTTCGCAGGTGCTGGTGGAGGTCACGAGCGCGCGCACACCGTGCCGCACCTTCGCCGAGCGGATGGGTGAGAAGGGCTGGGTGCGGCGTTACACGCGGGTCAACCGGCCCGGTGCCTACCTGAAAGTGCTCCGGCCTGGCCCGGTTCGCGCCGGTGACCAGGTACGAGTGGCGTTCCGGCCCGGGCACGGCGTCACCGTGGGTGACTTCCTACCCGGTGCCGAGCCGGAACGCATGCGGCGCCTGGTCGGTGCCTTCGCGGCGCTCGGCCTGGAGCTCGACCCGGATGTCCGGCACATTGCCGAAAAAGCGATCAGGCGAGGCTGATTCACCATGGCTGGTCCACCTCCCGACGGTGACCCCGCTCCGCTCGACGGTTCCCTGCCCGGGTCCGTCGCGGTCGGGGCGGCCGGGCGCGCGTTCGGCGTGTACCTGCACGTCCCGTTCTGTGCGGTGCGCTGCGGTTACTGTGATTTCAACACCTACACGGCGAAAGAGCTGGGTGGCGGCGCGAGTCAGGCCGCCTATGCCGGAACCGCCGTGCGGGAGCTCTCTTTCGCCGCGTCGGTGCTGGATCGGGCCGGTGTGCCGCAGCGCCCGGTGTCGACCGTGTTCATCGGTGGCGGCACGCCGACCCTGCTCCCGGCCGGTGACCTGGCCCTGCTGGTCGCCGGGGTGCGTGACAGTTTCGGGCTGGTGGACGGCGCCGAGGTCACGGTCGAGGCGAATCCCGACTCGGTGACGCCGGCCTCCCTCGCCGCCCTGGCCACGGCCGGGGTGAACCGGGTGTCGTTCGGCATGCAGTCGCAGGTGCGGCACGTGCTGGCCGTGCTCGACCGGACCCACGACCCGAAACGCATTCCGGACGTGGTGAAATGGGCCCGCGATGTCGGGATGTCGGTCAGTCTCGACCTGATCTACGGCACGCCCGGTGAGAGTCTCGACGACTGGCGTGCCAGCCTGGAGGCCGCGCTGGCCTGCCAGCCCGATCACCTGTCCGCCTACGCGCTGGTGGTGGAAGACGGGACCAAGCTCGCCGCCCGGGTGCGTCGCGGCGAGGTGAGCCGGCCCGATGACGACGACGAGGCCGACAAGTACGAGCTGGCCGACGAATTGATCTCGGCGGCCGGGCTGACCTGGTACGAGGTGAGCAACTGGGCCCGCACCCCCGACGACGCCTGCCGTCACAACCTCTCCTACTGGCGGGGTGACGACTGGTGGGGCGTCGGGCCCGGCGCGCACTCCCACGTGGGCGGCGTGCGCTGGTGGAATGTGCGGCACCCCAGCAGTTACGCGGCCCGGATCGACGCCGGTCAGAGCCCCGCGCAGGGACGTGAGGTGCTCGACGCCCAGGCCCGTCAGCTGGAAGAGGTGCTGCTGCGCTCCCGCCTGCGAGAGGGGCTGCCGCTGAAAGACGCCGGACTGCATGGCGATCCGGCGGATCTGCTCGGGCAGGTGCTCGACGACGGGCTGGTCGAGCCCGGGCCCGCCGTGCAGGGCACGGTGGTGCTCACCCGGCGCGGCCGACTGCTCGCCGATGCCGTGGTGCGTGCGTTGCTGCCGTAGGCGCCGGTTTCAAATGGTGGACGACGATGAGCTTCTGGCGGGCTCGTCGTCGTCCACCATTTTGGCCCCTAGCGGATGAACCGGCGCGTGAGCGGATACCGGAACTGGCTGCCCCGGAACGCGGCTGCCGCCGCGATCAGCGAGAACACCCCGGAGAACGCCCAGACCAGGAGCGTGAGGTCGGTGAAGAACGTGACCGCGTCGACGATGTTGGCGAGCACGAACACGATCAGCACGCAGATCTGGAAGTTGACCGCTTCCAGGGACTGCTCCTTGATGTACTGGTTACGGTCTTTCTGGAGGAAGTAGATCACCAGGGCGGGCAGCAAGGGCAGCAGCGGCATCCAGGCGAGCAGGCCGCCCAGGTGCGCGGCGGCGGCCCACTGGTGCACCTCCTTCTCGGTCAGCGGCTTGACCGGCGGCGGCCCGTACGGCGACTGACCTGGACCACCCTGAGGGTTCCACTGGCCCTGCGGGCCCCACGGGCCCGGCTGCTGCCCGTAGCCCGGTTGTCCGTAGCCCGGTTGCCCGGGATGAGGATAAGGGCCCTGCGGGTTCTGGCCGTAAGGAGGCTGACCGTAAGGGGTTTGACCGTACGGAGCCTGGTTGTACGGAGGCTGGCCATGAGGCGGCTGACCGTAAGGCGGTTGATCGGAGGGGCCGGGCTGACCGGGATGACCGGGCTGGGCTTCGCCCGGCCGGGCCTGCGCGGGATCACTCTGCTGGGATTCGCCCTGCTGCGCCTCGCCCAGAGAGGGCTGGCCCTGCGGGAACTGGCCCTGCGGGAACTGGCCCTGCGGGAACTGGTTCTGTGGGTACTGGTTCTGCGGGTACGGATAAGGCGGGTAAGGGCCCTGCGGGTACTGGCCCTGAGGATATTGCCCCTGAGGCGGCGGGCCCTGCGGATGAGGCCCCTGTGGATAGGCAGCTGGGTAGGCGGCCTGCGGGTACTGGCCCTGGCCCTGTGGATACTGCCCCTGCGGGTACTGGTTCTGTCCCTGCTCTCCAGGGCCGTTCTGCGCATCCTGGCCGAAACCGGCTTCCGGATAGGCGTTCTGGCCCGTCTGGCTGCTCCACGAGCTGTTCCCCGGCTGGTTGTGGGCGCCCTGGCCGTACTGCGGAGGCGCGTACTGCCCGTACTGCGGCACCTGGTACTCCGGCGTCTGGTGCTGCCCCGGCCCCTTCCCGTCCGGCTGCGGCCGGCCCGGCGAGCTGGGTGCGGCCGGATCGGCCTGGGCGCTGTGCGCCGCCTGCTCGGTGCGCGGGGACGCCGGGGAGGTCTCCGGACTCTCCGCCCGCCCCGTGTTCTCCTGGCCGAACTGCCCCGGCCGGGGCTGGTTCTGGTCCTGCCCGCTCGACATCGTCTGCCCGTCCTGGCTCTGGCCGGTGGTGACCGGCTGTCCTTGTGCCGCACGGCCGGCCTGCGCCGGCGGTGCGGTGTTCTGATGGTGGTGGCCCGGCGCGAACGGCCGGTCCGGGGTGGGGGTGTCGTGCTGCCCCGGGATGATCGGGGTGTAACGGGTTGCCCCGGAGTCGTTCTGATGGTGAGCCTGGTGGTCGGGCGCGCCGTAACCCGGCGGCGGGGGAGGCGGTGCCGGTGCGGTGCCGTGCGGCCCGGGTGCTCCGTAGACCGGGCCGGTGCCCGCATCCGCGCCGGAGCGTTCCCGGTGCGCGGGCGTGACCGGTGTGCCGTCGTCCTGCCCGGTCCCGCCCTGACTCCAGGAGCCGGGATCCGGGTCGTCCTGTCGCTGGGTCATGGTTCGCCCCTTTCCTACCCACACGGTAGAACGCGCGAGGGGCCCTCAGCGATCCGCGTCGTCACCGGTGACGAAGTCGATCAGTTCCTCCACCCGGCCGAGCAGGGCGGGTTCCAAGTCGGAGTACCGGTTCACCGAGGCCAGGATGCGCTGCCAGCCCTCGGCCACGTCGGCCACGTCGTCGTGCGGCCAGCCCAGGGCCTCCAGCACGCCCTCCTTCCAGGGCAGCCCGCGGGGGACCACCGGCCAGGCCTCCACGCCGATGCAGTGCGGGCGCACCGCCTGCCAGACGTCGACGAACGGATGGCCGACCACCAGCACGTGCTCCCGCGCGCCGGGCACCCGGGTGGCCGAGGCCGCCTCGTGCCATTCCTTGCTGCCCGCCACCAGATGGTCGACCAGCACGCCGAGCCGCCGGCCCGGTCCCGGCCCGAAGTCCTCCACCGCGGCGGCCAGGTCGTCGACCCCGTGCAGCGGCACCACCACGACCCCCTCGACCCGCAGGTCGTGGCCCCAGATCTTCTCCACCAGCTCGGCGTCGTGCTTGCCCTCGACCAGGATCCGCGAGGCCCGCGCCACCCGGGCCCGGTGACCGGTCACCGCGACCGAGCCGGAGGCGCTGCGCAGACCGCCCCGGGGCGGGGTGGCGGCCGGACCGGCGGGCGCCGGCGGGACGAGCTCGACCGGCACGCCGTCCACCCAGAAACCCGGGCCGAGCGGGAACGAGCGGGTGCGGCCCCGGCGGTCCTCCAGCACCACCACGCGCATACCGCCGCTCTTCTCGGTGCGGACCACGGCGCCGACCCAGCCGGTCTCGACGTCCTCCACCACCAGGCCGGGCTCCGCCGGCTGCTTCCTGAGCTGCGGTTTGCGGCGGGCGTCGGCGAGTACGTCGGTCCCATAACGTGCACCTGTTCGTGCACCTGAGGCCTGGGGACCGCGCGCCGAACCGGGCATCCTGGGCAGACTGGGAGCCATGGCGCGACCGTAGCCATCCGTCCCGCCGAGACCTAGCCGACCCGCCGGGGACACACATGCACGCCGCGGGGGACGTAAACTGGCACTCCAGCGGTGTGAGTGCCAGGGTTTCCCGGTTGCCGGGCGGCCCGTGTCACAGAGAGTTCCGCAACGTGATGAAGAGTTACCGGGAGAGGTGGGTGGCATGAGCGAGGAACGCAAGCTCGCCGTGCTGCGCGCCATCGTCGAGGACTACGTCGAGACCCGGGAGCCGGTGGGGTCCCGGGCCCTGGTCGAACGGCACTCACTGGGTGTCTCGCCGGCCACCATCCGCAACGACATGGCCGCGCTGGAAGACGAGGGCTACATCGCGCAGCCCCACACCAGCGCCGGCCGGGTGCCCACCGACAAGGGCTACCGGATGTTCGTCGACCGGCTGAGCGGCGTCAAACCGCTCTCCCCGGCCGAGAAGCGGGCCATCCAGACCCTGCTCGACGGCGCGGTCGACCTGGACGACGTGGTCACCCGCACCACGCGTCTGCTGGCCCAGCTGACCCGCCAGGTGGCGGTGGTGCAGTACCCGTCGCTGAGCCGGTCCACCGTGCGGCACGTCGAGCTGGTGGGACTGGAGACCGGCCGGCTGCTGGTCATCCTGATCACCAACACCGGCCGGGTGGAACAGCGGGTCGTGCCGGTCGAGATCTCCGAGACCGCCCTGTCCGACCTGCGCACCCGCCTCAACCTCACCGTCGCCGGGCGCCGGCTCACCGACGTCACCGCGCTGGTGGCCGACCTGCCCGAGCGGTTCGGGCCGGACGACCGGGCCGTGGTGCGGGCGGTGCTCGACGCGCTCGAGGACTCGCTGAACATCGAGCGCGAGGAACGCATCGTGCTGGCCGGCACCGCCAACCTGGCCCGTTCCGGGCCGGACTTCGTGCAGCACATCGGCCCGGTGCTGGAAGCCATCGAAGAACACGTGGTGCTGCTCAAGCTGCTCACCGAGATGGCCGACGGCGCCGGGGGCGTCGGCGTGCTGATCGGCAGCGAGACCGCGCACATCGGTCTCCAGGAAGCTTCGGTGGTGTCGAGCGGTTACGCCTCGCAGGGGGAGGTCGTGGCACGCCTGGGTGTGCTCGGCCCGACCCGCATGGACTACCCGAACACCATGGCCGCCGTCCGGGCCGTGGCCCGGTACGTTTCCCGGATCCTGGCTTCGTGATCCAAAGTGTCTCCCTGAGCCGAACCCGAACCATCCCCGAACCACGGGCCGAGCATGACCGCCTGACCCGAGACCTGCCTTTCTTTCACTGCACCGATCTGGAGAGAACATCACCGCCGTGAGCGATTACTACGAGGTGCTCGGGGTTTCCCGGACGGCCAGCCCCGAGGAGATCAAGAAGGCGTACCGCAAGCTGGCCCGCCAGCTGCATCCGGACGTCAACCCGAGCGAGGAGGCGTCCGAGCGGTTCAAGGAGGTCGGCCGCGCCTACGAGGTGCTGTCCAGCCCGGAGAAGCGGCAGGCCTACGACACCGGTGGCGACCCGAACGGGGCCGCCGGGTTCGGTGCGGGCTTCGGCTTCACCGACATCTTCGAGACGTTCTTCGGCGGTGGCGCCGGCGGTGCCTCGCGCGGCCCGGTGCCGCGTCAGCGCCGCGGTCAGGACGCCCTGATCCGGATCGAGATCGACCTCGCCGAGGCGGCGTTCGGTGGCCAGCGGGAGCTCCAGCTCGACACCGCGGTGGTCTGCCCGGTCTGCTCCGGCAGCTGCTGCCAGCCCGGCACCCAGCCGCAGATCTGTGACGTCTGCAAGGGCCGCGGCCAGACCCAGCGGGTGGCCCGCTCGTTCCTCGGCCAGGTGATGACCACCCAGGCCTGCGTGAACTGCCAGGGCTTCGGCACCGTCATCCCCAGCCCCTGCCTGGAGTGCTCCGGCGAGGGCCGGGTGCGCTCACGCCGCAGCCTCACCATCAAGGTGCCGGCGGGCGTCGAGACCGGCACCCGCATCCAGCTCTCCGGCCAGGCCGAGATCGGTCCCGGCGGTGGGCCGGCCGGTGACCTGTACGTCGAGATCGTCGAGCGCCAGCACGCCGTGTTCACCCGGCGGGCCGACGACATCCACTGCACGGTCGAGGTCCCGATGACCGCCGCGGCGCTCGGCACCACGATCGAGCTGGACACGCTGGACGGCGCCGAGACCTTCGAGGTGCGTTCCGGCGCCCAGTCCGGCGAGGCCACCACCATGCGCGGGCTGGGCATCACCCACCTGCGGGGCGGCGGCCGGGGCGACCTGGTCGTGCACCTGGCCGTGGTGACCCCGACCAAGCTGGACGAGCAGCAGGAGGAGCTGCTGCGCCAGTTCGCCAAGCTGCGCGGCGAGGACCGGCCGGCGGGCAAGATGACGCCGGTGCACACCAGCGTGTTCTCCAAGCTCCGCGACCGCTTCGCCGGGCGCTGAGTTCATGCGTGAGCACGTCGGCGAGCGGCCCGTTCTCCTGCCTGAAGACGCTTCGGGGCGCGTCCGCCGCTCGGGTCCGGTCGGTGGGTGGCCGGGTTTCGTGCTTGAGGACGCCCCTCGGCTCCGCTCGGTGGCTGCCGTGCTCGTGGGGCCGCGCTCATGACCCTGCCCCGGTTCTTCGTCGAGGCGGGGGTGCTGGCCGGTGCCGCGCCGTCCTCGGTTCTGCTCCTGGACGGCGAGGAGGGCCGCCACGCCGCCGCCGTGCGCCGCATCCGCGCCGGTGAGGTGGTCGAGGTCGCCGACGGCTCGGGCGCCGTGGCGGCCTGCACGGTGACCGATGCCGGCAAGGCCCACCTCGACCTGGTGGTGACGTCGGTCGAGGTGGTGCCCGCCCCGGCCGTCCGCTTCGGCCTGGTGCAGGCCCTGGCCAAGGGCGGTCGCGACGAGATGGCCGTGGAGACCGCGACCGAGGCCGGCGTCGATCTGGTGCTGCCCTGGCAGGCCGCCCGCAGCGTCTCCCGGTGGGAGGGGCCGAAGGTGGCGAAGAACGAGAAGCGCTGGGCCGCGATCGCCCGGGAGGCCGCGAAACAGTCCCGCAGGCCCCGCATCCCGCTGCTCGAGCCGCTGCGCAGCACCACCGCCCTGGCCGCCCGCCTGGCCACCGCCGACCTGGCGCTGGTGCTGCACGAAGACGCGACGGTGCCGCTGGTCGACGTGAAACTGCCGGACACCGGCGAGGTGCTGCTGGTGGTCGGGCCGGAGGGCGGCATCGGGGAACCCGAGCTCGGCACGCTGACCGGGGCCGGCGCCCAGCCGGTCCGGCTCGGCCCCGAGGTGCTGCGCACGTCGTCGGCGGGACCCATCGCCCTCGGCTACCTGGCGGCCGTGTCGGGACGCTGGGGCCAGGCGCTCCGGGGCTGATCCCCGCGGACGGTTTCGCGGTAGCGTTCCGCATGTGAGTGCCGACCCGGACTGCCTGTTCTGCAAGATCATCGCCGGCGACCTGCCGTCCGACATGGTGTACCGCGGCGACCGGGTGGTCGCCTTCCGCGACATCAACCCGGTAGCGCCCACCCACATCCTGGTGGTGCCGGTCGATCACCACCCGGACGTGGTGCAGCTCGCCGCGAACGACGAGCCCCTGCTGCACGAGGTGGTCACCGTGGCCGGTGAGATCGCCAAGGCCGAGGCCGGTGGCCAGTTCCGGCTGATCTTCAACACCGGGTCCGAGGCCGGCCAGACGGTGTTCCACGTGCACGCGCACGTGCTGGCCGGGCAGCCGATGGGGTTGCCCGGCTGAGGCCGGCCCTGCCCGGGTCGTCTCCCGGTTCATCACCGGTCATCACCCGGTGCACGACCGATCCGATGGCCGGTCCAGGGGCTGATGCGGTGGCCGGGTGAGTGGCCGGGTGAGTGCCCGGGTCACCGCACCGCGTTCACTGCCCGGCGGATTCGCTCCGGACGGCCGGGATCTCGATCTCCTCGGGTGTGGCGGCGGCCTGTATCGCCATGATCGCGGCGTCGTCGTCATCCGTGCGGGCCAGCAGGTCGGCGATCCCCGGTAGCTCGGGGCGAGGGCCGAACCGGCTGCGCAGCAGGGCGAGCAGAACGCGCTCGGAACCCTCCCGCCGGCCTTCCTGACGACCCTGGGCCCGACCGCGGTCACGGATGAGCACGGCGAAGTCGGACTCGGCGTAGAAGTCGGCCATGTCGGCGACGGTCATGTCGATCTCCTTTCGGATCCTGTCGATGGTAGGCCTGTCGAGCGTGATCATGGCCAGCGTCATGGTGGCCTCGGTCAGGACGTTACGGCGGTGCTCCGGCTCCCGGGCGATCAACTCGAAGGCCTCGGCCAGCCGCTCTCCCCGCTGGCGCCGGTCACCCCGGGCCAGTACGGCCAGCGGAGCCAGGCCCGGATGGGCGAGCAGGGCCGCCGGATCGGCCTCACGAAGGTACAGCGTGCGCAGACCCAGGTAGAAGCCGTTCTTCGGATCGTCGCCAGGTCTGAGCGTTCCCTCGCCCAGCACCAGTGCCACCTGTGTCAGCCGGGCACCGGGATGGCGCTGCATGATGTGCCCCCGGTACACCGTGATGCGCCCGGCCACGTCGGCGGTCGGCCGCAGGATGTACTCGGTGTGCAGCATGCGTTCCGGGCCGACACGGACCAGCAGGTCGGTGGCCAGGGTCTCGCGGGGGAACGTGCCGGACAGGAACTCCGGCGCGCCCTCCAGCGGCACCCCGAGCCAGTCGCACAGCGCCGGGAGGTCGTTCTGCGCCAGCAGACGCATCATCCGGTCGTAGACCGGACCGGGACGGCTCGGGTCGTTGTTCACCCGATCGACGATGCCCTCACCGCCGGGGACACCGGCATCCCGGGCCCTGGTCTGTGGACAACCAGGCCGTCGTGCCTGCTGTGGACAGCGGGACAAGCGGCCTGACCACCCATGAGTGACCGCGCGGTGGCTACAGGGAGCGCAGGTCCGGGGTCAGCCGGGCCTCACCGAGAAGCTTTGCCGCCGTGCGGTTACTGGTTTCCCAGCCCTGGTCGGCCAGCTCCGCCTGGAGCTCGACCGAGGTGATCTGCGGCCGGGCCCGCACGATGCGTACGGCCAGTTCCAGACGTTCCCGCTTCTGCTGGGCGTTCACCCGGGTACCGGACGTCTGGCCCGGCGCGCTCCTGCGCGGCGAGCGGGTGACCGAGTAGCCGGTGCCCTCGTCGTCGTAGTCGTCGTGTGCCTCCCGGTAGCCGATGGCGTCGTCGGCGCGGTTCCAGGAGCTCGGCGACGGGTACGTCGGCAGCGGCTCGGTCACCGGATCCTGGGTGAGGTCGATCTCCCGCCGGAGCGAATCGCTGTGTTCCGGAACATCTTCCGTGGGCCGGGGGCGAACCGGTGCGGCGTCTGTGTCGATCAGCGGAACGTCGATGCGCGGGATGGAACCGGTGCGGTGCATGGCCGCCTGGAGCAGCTCGGTCCGGGGCTGCCTGGCCTCCGGCGGAAGGGCGTGGTCGGGGTGCAGGCGGGCCTGCACCCGGGACCGCCCGGAATCGCCCTCGAGAGCCACGGCCCGGGTGGCCGCTGCCGGCTGGGTGGTCTCGGGCAGAGGAGGCATGGGCTGGGCGGGAGCGGGCTGGACGGTTGCGGGCCGAGGGGTTCTGGGCTGAGCGGGTGCGGGCTGGACCGCCCCGAGCTGGACGGGTGCGGGGTGGACGGGCACGGGGTGGACGGGCACGGGGTGGACGGGCACGGGGTGGACGGGCACGGGGTGGACGGGCACGGGGTGGACGGGTGCGGGGTGGACGGGTGCGGGGTGGACGGACCCGGTCAGGTTGGTTGCGGGCTGGAGGGTTTCGGGCCGGGCGGGCTCGGGCAAGCGGGTCGCGGGCTGGGCGGGGGCAGGCCGGGCGGTGTCCGGCGGGGTGGGGCCGGGACGGGGGGCGCTGGGGGGAGCGGTTTCCGGCACGGGCTGCGGCGCTGTCGGGCCGTTGGGGGCAGCGGCATGGTCGGGCCCGTCGGCCGGGGGAGGGGTGAAAGTGGTTCGGGCGTCCGTCGTCTGCCGGACCGTGGCGGCGGTCGGCTGGGGCATGTCGGCCGGCCGGGACGGGGCGTCGTAGGGAGAGGCGGCGGTCGGCTGGGGGTCGGGAGCGGTCCAGGAGCCGACGGCGACCGGTGCGGGCGAGGCGGCCTGGGCGAAAGCGGCGGAAGAGGTGGGGACGACCCGGCCGGGCCCGGCCTCCGTGGCCGGCACAGCACCCGGACCGGCCACCTCGTTGCCACCCGGAACCACGGCAGCGTCCGGAACCACGGCAGCGTCCGGAACCGGGGCGGTGCCAGGGTCTTTCGCCGCCCGGACGACGGGAAAGCCCTCGCCCTCCGGGACAACCGGATCCACCACGACCGACGCAACCCCGGCGGCCGTCGCACCACCGCGGGCCCCGCTACCGACGTCCCCCTGCTGGGACAGGGACGGGGCGGGGCGCAGGATGGTCTGCACCACCGCCCGCAGGATCGACTCCGGCGTGCGGTCCGAGCCGGGCTGTGAACCGGTCCAGCCGACCGCGTCCAGCACCGCGGCCGGCGGCAGGCTGCCCGCCCGCAACTGCCGGTTGACGACGCGCCGCACCCGCCGCGCGTCACGCCGTGAGTTGGCCCGGCGCGGCAGCGACAGGGTCAGCGCCTCACGGGCGGCCGCCGCGGTGCCGACGCCGACCCGCGCGGCGTGGGCGTCGGTCAGGCCGGTGCGGGCCATCAGCAGCCGGGTGCGCACCGACTCGATCGGCGAGGACATCCACAGCGAGGGCGCGATCGACGCGGACGGCCCGTGGTGGGTGGCCTTCCACTGCCCGAGCACCTGCTTGCCGGTCAGCTCGACCAGGACCGCCCAGACCGCGGGAGCCGTGATGTGCCAGGGCACCTCACCGAGTTCCCGCGCGGCCAGCGCGTTCAGCGCCAGCGTGCCGGCCACGCCGCAGTGCGCCGTCAGCCGCCACCCGGCCATCGGCCGGCCCACCTTGGCCCCCGCCACGTACTGGAGCGAGGCGCCGAGGATCAGCAGGTCGACGAGCAGCGGGAACCCGGCGGCCAGCTGCGGGCCGAAGGTGGGAAGGGCAGCCTTGTAAAGACTCTGGTACGAGAGCACCGCCCCGATCGCGGCGACCGGTACCAGCACGATGCGTGCCCAGGTGCTCAGGCGACGGGCCTGGCGGGCCAGGTCGGCAGCGTCCGTGGAGGCCGGGGCCGGGGGCGTGGAGGTGCTGGAGTCAGGGAGCACGGCGCCCATGCTGTCGCCCCGGCCCGCACGGTGTCACCCGCGCGACACGAACTTCACTGCGTGCTGAACCGTGCCTGCGGAGGGTGTGTGCCGACGGGCGAAAGCGGGCGGAAATAGGGGAGCCACGGAATGAGAGCGGCGGTTAGGATCGTTCCCGTAAGCGCTGCCACCGTGCGGGAGGCAGCACGCCGAACCCGGAAGGCGGGCGCAACCCCAGCTCATGACGGAACCGAAGAACGCTCCGCAGAAGAGCGCGGAAGCCGTGCACCGGATCGTCGTGCCGGCAGAGGTCAACATGGTGGCCCTGCTGGGAGCCCGGGACGAGGTGCTGCGCGCGGTCGAGCGGGCTTTCAGCCGCGCCGACGTGCACGTGCGGGGCAACGAGATCACCGTCACCGGCCCGTTCGGTGAGGTCGCCCTGGTGGAACGGCTCATCGACGAACTGCTCGCGGTCGTGGCGGCCGGTCAGGCGCTCACGCCCGACGCGGTCGAGCGGTCGATCGGCATGCTCCGGCAGCAGACCTCCGAGCGTCCCGCCGACGTGCTCACGCTCAACATCCTCAGCAACCGTGGCCGCACGATCCGCCCGAAGACCCTGAACCAGAAGCGCTACGTCGACGCTATCGACCAGCACACCGTGGTGTTCGGCATCGGCCCGGCGGGTACCGGCAAGACCTACCTGGCCATGGCCAAGGCCGTGCAGGCGCTCCAGGCCAAGCAGGTCAACCGGATCATCCTGACCCGCCCGGCGGTGGAGGCGGGAGAGCGGCTGGGCTTCCTGCCCGGCTCGCTGACCGACAAGATCGACCCCTACCTGCGCCCGCTCTACGACGCGCTGCACGACATGCTCGACCCCGACTCGATCCCGCGGCTGATGGCGGCGGGCACGATCGAGGTGGCGCCGCTGGCCTACATGCGTGGCCGCACCCTGAACGACGCCTTCATCATCCTCGACGAGGCGCAGAACACCTCGCCCGAGCAGATGAAGATGTTCCTCACCCGGCTCGGCTTCCAGTCCAAGATCGTGGTCACCGGTGACGTCACGCAGGTCGACCTGCCCAGCGGCACCCAGTCCGGCCTGCGCGTGGTGCAAGACATCCTGGACGGCGTGGAAGACATTCACTTCTCCCGGCTGACCAGCAGCGACGTGGTTCGGCACCGGCTCGTCGGCGAGATCGTCGAGGCCTACGGCCGGTGGGACGTCGAACAGCAGACCGCCACGCTCGACCGGCCCGACTACCGGGGCACCCGGCAGCCGCAGGACCGGATGGCCCCGCAGAACCGGGTGGAGCGGCGCAGCCACCGCACCAGCCGGTAGCCGTCCGCCCGGCGGCCCTGTCCTGAACAGGTCCGGTGATGCGAGACAATGCCCAGGTGAGCATCGAGGTCAACAACGAGAGCGGCGTAGCCGTCGACGAGGCGGAAGTGGCTGCCCTGGCACGCAGTGTGCTCGACGCCATGCGGGTCCACCAGCAGGCCGAGCTGTCGATCGTGATGGTCGACGAGTCCTCGATGGAACAGCTGCACATCCAGTGGATGGACGAGCCGGGTCCGACCGACGTCCTTTCGTTCCCGATGGACGAGCTGCGCCCGGGCAAGGACGACGAGGAGCCGGAGCCCGGTCTGCTCGGCGACATCGTGCTGTGCCCCGAGGTCGCCAAGCAGCAGGCGGTCAAGGCCGGTCACTCGTTCGAGGAGGAGCTGCTGCTCCTGACCACGCACGGCATCCTGCACCTGCTGGGCTACGACCACGCCGAGCCGGAGGAGGAGAAAGAGATGTTCGGGCTCCAGCGCAAGCTCCTTCTCACCTTCCTGGCCACCCGCGGCAAGGCCTGAGGTATCCGGATGGTCGGCCTGATCTTCCTGGCATTCGCCCTCACCGTCGTCGCCGGCCTGGCCGCGGCGTCGGAGGCGGCGCTGTCCCGGATCGGCCGGTCGCACGCCGCCGACCTGAACACCCAGGGCCGGCGCGGCGCCGCGGCCGTGGTCCGGGTCGCCGACGAGCCCGCACCGGTGCTCAGCGTGGCCACCCTGCTGCGGGTCAGTGCCGAGGCCGGGGCCGTGGTCGCCGTCACCTTCGCCACCATCCGCGCCCTCGGCCTGCACTGGTCGTCGGGGCTGGTGGCGGGCGCGATCATGGCGGCCGCGTCGTTCGTCATGGTCGGCGTCGGCCCGCGCACCCTGGGCCGGCAGTACGCCGACCAGGTGTCGCTGATCGCGGCCGGCCCGCTGCTGGCGCTGACCACGGTGCTGGCCCCGCTGACCCGTCTGCTGGTGCTGATCGGCAACGCCGTCACCCCGGGCAGCGGTCTGCGCGACGGGCCGTTCGCGTCCGAGGCCGAGCTGCGTCAGTACGTCGACATCGCCCAGGAGAGCCAGCTGATCGAGCTGGGCGAGCAGAAGATGATCCACTCGGTCATCGACCTGGGCGACACCCTGGCCCGTGAGGTGATGGTGCCGCGCACCGACGTGGTCTCGATCGAGCGCGACCGCAATCTGCACGACGCCATGTCACTGTTCCTGCGCTCGGGTTTCTCCCGGGTGCCGGTCGTCGGCGGCGGTCTCGACGACCCGGTCGGCATCCTTTACCTGAAGGACGTGGCCCGGCGTACCCACGAGCAGCCGGGCACCGGCCTCTCGCAGCGGGTCGAGTCGGTCATGCGCAGACCGGTTTTCGTGCCGGACAGCAAACCGGTCGACGCCCTGCTGCGCGAGATGCAGCACGCCGGGCACGCGGCCATCGTGGTGGACGAGTACGGCGGCACCGCGGGCCTGGTCACCATCGAAGACATCCTGGAAGAGATCGTCGGCGAGATCGCCGACGAGTACGACCAGGCCGAGGCCGTGGTGGAGGAACTGCCCGACGGCCGCAGGCGGGTGAACTCCCGCATGCACCTCGACGAGCTCGGCGAACTGTTCGGCGTGGAGATCGAGGACGAGGAGGTCGACACCGTGGGCGGGCTGCTCTCCAAGGGCCTGGGCCGGGTGCCGATCGCCGGTTCCACCGCGTCGGTGCAGGGGCTGCTGCTCACCGCCGACACCTTCGAGGGCCGCCGGCACAGCCTGGCCACCGTGCTGGTCGGGCGGGACGAGGCGGCCCACGACTACGAGCACGCCGAGTCCCAGCCGTCCACGGAAGGAAGCGACGCCCGATGAGCAACCGGCGCAAGGCCTTCCAGGTGTTGCTGAACATCGCGCTGATCGCCGTGTTCGTCAGCTCGGCGCTCGCGGGCGGCTGGTGGTGGCTCATGCTGGTCCCCGCGGCCATCGCCGTCTTCCAGATCTACCGGGTGTTCCGCCCCGCCGACCCGGCAATCGCGCCGCAGCGTTTCCGGGAGCCCGGCAACCACCGCGTGGTGCTCCAGGTGACCGGGCCGCAGGCCATCCGGGTGATCTACGACATCCGCGTCACCACCGGCGCCGACCTGGCGACCGCCAAGAAACTGGCCGAGGACGCCCCGGTGATCGTCGCCGAGAACCTCAGCGAGTCCAGCGCGGGCCTGATCGTCGACCGTCTGACCAAGGCCGGGGCACGTGCCATGGCCGCACCCATCGGAGAAAAGTGACCACCACCCACCGTTCCGGTTTCGCCTGCCTGGTCGGCCGGCCCAACGCGGGCAAGTCCACCCTGACGAACGCCCTGGTCGGCGAGAAGATCGCGATCACGTCGAGTCGTCCGCAGACCACCCGGCACACCATCCGCGGCATCGTGCACAAGCCCGACGCCCAGCTGGTGCTGGTCGACACCCCGGGTCTGCACAAGCCCCGCACGCTGCTCGGCGAGCGGCTGAACAACCTGGTGCGCGAGACCCTGCTCGAGGTCGAGGTGGTCGGCTTCTGCCTGCCCGCCGACGAGAAGATCGGCCCCGGCGACAAGTTCATCGCCAACGAGCTGAAGGAGCTGCGCCGCACCAAGGTCGTCGCGATCGTCACCAAGGCCGACAAGGTCAAGCCGCAGCGCCTGGCCGAGCACCTGCTCGAGGTGCAGGAGCTGATGGAGTCGGACGACATCATCCCGGTCTCCGCTGTCGACGGGTTCCAGGTGGAGGCGCTGAAAGACCTGCTCTGCGCGCATCTTCCCGAGGGCCCGCGGATGTATCCGGACGACGAGCTCACCGACGAGCCGGAGAACGTGATGATCGCCGAGCTGGTCCGCGAGGCCGCGCTGGAGGGTGTGCGCGACGAGCTGCCGCACAGCCTCGCGGTGGTCGTCGACGAGGTCAGCGAGCGCGAGGGCCGCCCGGCCAACAGCCCGCTGCTCGACGTGTTCGTGCTGCTCTACGTGGAGCGCGACAGCCAGAAGGCGATCGTGATCGGCAAGGGCGGCAGCCGGCTGCGAGAGGTCGGCACCAATGCCCGCAAGGAGATCGAGGCCCTCCTCGGCACCCGGATCCATCTGGACATCCGGGTGAAGGTCGCCAAGGACTGGCAGCGCGACCCGAAGCAGATGCAGCGACTGGGCTTCTGAGGTTGTCGGCGGGAACCCAACAGGGACGACGCAGGCCGGGGCGGCTGTTCGCCGACCTGACCCCTCTGCGGCACAGCCCTGCCTACCGCAGGATGTGGTCGGGCACCTTCCTCTCCTCGATCGGCTCGCAGCTCACCAACGTCGCGGTCGGCCTCCAGGTCTACGACCTCACCGGGTCCACCTTCAAGGTGGGCCTGGTCGGCCTGGTGGCCCTGGTGCCGCTCATCGTGTTCGGGCTGTACGGCGGCTCGATCGTGGACGCCTTCGACCGGCGCCGGGTGATCATCACCAGTTCCACCGGGTTGTTCACCATGGCCCTGTGCTTCGCGCTCCAGGCCTGGGCCGGGCTGGAACAGCTCTGGCTGCTCTACCTGCTGGTGGCCGTGCAGAGCGGGTTCTGGGCGGTGAACTCCCCGGCCCGGATGGCGATCCTGCCGCGGTTGCTGCCGGCGCCGATGCTGCCGGCCGCGAACGCCCTGTCCGGCCTGGCCAACAGTGTCGGCATGACGCTGGGCCCGCTGCTGGCCGGGTTCTGGGTGAGCTGGTTCGGTTTCGGCGGAACGTATTTCAGCGAGGTGGTGCTGCTCGGCGTCGCGCTGACCACCCTGGTGGCGCTGCCGCCGATGCCCCCGGTGGGGGAGGTGCGCCGCTCCGGGCTGGGCTCGGTGCTGGAGGGCCTGAACTACCTGCGCACCCGGCCGAACGTGCGGATGACCTTCGTCGTCGACCTGATCGCGATGATCTTCGCGATGCCGCGCGTGCTGTTCCCGGCGCTGGGCGCGGCGGTGATCGGCGGCGGCGCCGAGACCGCCGGCATCCTGGCCGCCGGGATCGCCACCGGCGCGGTGCTGGCCGGGGTGTTCTCCGGCCCGCTCGGCCGGGTGCGGCGTCAGGGGCTGGCCGTGCTGGTCGCGATCGTCGCCTGGGGGTCGAGCATCACGCTGTTCGGGCTGGTGGTCGGGCTGTCGTCGGGGCCGCTCCCGGACGGCGGCGCACGGTGGCTGCTGTGGCCGGCGTTCGCGCTGCTGGCGGTGTCCGGGATGGCCGACTCGATCAGTGGCGTTTTCCGCAGCACCATCCTCCAGGCGGCCACACCGGACCAGATGCGCGGCCGGCTACAGGGTGTCTTCGTGGTGGTCGTCGCGGGCGGCCCACGGCTGGGCGACCTGGTGGTCGGATCGGCGGCCGACCTGACCGGCGAGGGCGTGGCGGCGGTCGCCGGGGGCCTGACCTGCATCGCGCTGGTGGTCCTGATGGGTCTGCTGCAACCGCGTTTCGCCCGGTACGACGCGCGCGACCCGCAGCCGTGAGCGGGCAGTTCCGCCGTCCACGATTTGATAGACCCATGCACCGAGCACACCCACCCGGGCCAGCCACACGACCGCCCCGCCGACGACGGCGCCGATCAGCCCGCCCAGGCCGTTGGTGATCACGTCGTCGATGTCGGTGGCCCGGCTGTAGATCGGCAGCTGGAGGATCTCCACACCGATCGACACCAGCATGGCCAGCGCGGCGCAGGCGAGCACCCACCGGCGCACGGCGAGGTGGAGGAACAGCCCGAGCGGCACGAACATGGCCACGTTGCCGACCAGGTAGATCAGCAGGTCCGCCGGATCGTGGGTGTAGCGGCTGAGCGTGCCGAACGGGGTGAGCTGGAGATGTCCCGGGCTGGTCGCGCCGGCCCGGCGGGTCAGCGTGCTGATCGCGATCACCCCGAGCGTGCCCACCACCAGGCAGAGCGCCCAGAGGTTCAGCCCGTGCCACTGCCGCCGGTTGCGCACGGCCCAGGCGGCCGCCACGGCCAGCGCGGCCACCACGATGTCGAGCACGAGCTGGGTACCGAAACTGCCCCCGAACCTGAGGGCGTTGGAGAACCAGTAACCGTCGGCGTGCACGGGGGCGAAGGTGAGCGGGGTGGTCACGTGAGCATGATGGGAGCGCGGCCCTGAGAAGTCCCTGAGGCAAACTCTTAGGACTTGCTTAACTGACGTCCATCAGGTGGGAATCCCGGTCGCGATTGTGGCCTCGCCGCGGAGCGGATGTAACCTGTCGACCGTGCGTTCCGAGCTTCTCCTTCTTGGTCGCCGCGGCGGGACCTGCTAGGCCGGTCCTCTCGTCGCGGTGGTTTCTGCATGCCGGCCGATCGTCCGCTCCGAACCGAAACCAAGAAGAGGCAAGAAGCCATGAAGAACATGCAGAAGCCCTCCGGCATGCCGGTTCACAAGTACGTTCCGTTCCACGAGCTGATCACCGTGGACGTCGAGAACCGCACCTGGCCGGACCGGCGCATCGAGACCGCTCCGCGCTGGTGCGCGGTGGATCTGCGTGACGGCAACCAGGCGCTGATCGACCCGATGAACTCCGAGCGCAAGCGCCGGATGTTCGACCTGCTGGTCCGGATGGGCTACAAGGAGATCGAGGTCGGGTTCCCGGCGGCCAGCCAGACCGACTTCGACTTCGTGCGGGAGCTGATCGAGGGCGGGCACATTCCCGACGACGTCACCATCCAGGTGCTGACGCAGGCCCGGGACGCGCTGATCGAGCGCACCTTCGAGTCGATCAGGGGCGCCAAGCAGGCGATCGTGCACCTGTACAACTCCACCTCCACGTTGCAGCGCAAGGTCGTGTTCAACGCCGACGAGGACGGCATCGTCGACATCGCGCTGAACGGCGCCCGGCTGTGCAAGAAGCTGGCCGACGAGATGGACGGCACCGACGTCTATTTCGAGTACTCGCCGGAGTCGTACACCGGCACCGAGCTGGAGTTCGCCAAGCGCATCTGCAACGAGGTGCTGGCCGTGTTCGAGCCCACGCCCGAGCGCAAGGTCATCATCAACCTGCCCGCGACCGTCGAGATGGCCACGCCCAACGTGTACGCCGACTCGATCGAGTGGATGAACCGAAACCTGGCCTTCCGCGAGAACGTCATCCTGTCGCTGCACCCGCACAACGATCGCGGCACCGCCGTCGCCGCCGCCGAGCTGGGCTACCAGGCCGGCGCCGACCGCATCGAGGGCTGCCTGTTCGGCAACGGTGAGCGCACCGGCAACGTCTGCCTGGTCACGCTGGGCATGAACCTGTTCGGCCAGGGCATCGACCCGATGATCGACTTCTCCGACATCGACGAGGTCCGCCGCACGGTCGAGCACTGCAACCAGCTGAAGGTGGCCGAGCGTCACCCCTACGGTGGTGACCTGGTGTTCACCGCGTTCTCCGGCTCGCACCAGGACGCGATCAAGAAGGGCATGGAGGCCATGCAGGTCTCCGCCGCCGAGCAGGGCAAGACCGTCGACGAGATCGTCTGGGCCGTGCCGTACCTGCCGATCGACCCGCACGACGTGGGCCGCTCCTACGAGGCCGTGGTCCGGGTCAACAGCCAGTCCGGCAAGGGCGGCGTGGCCTACCTGATGAAGAACGAGTACCAGCTGGACCTGCCGCGCCGCTTGCAGATCGAATTCAGCCAGGTGGTGCAGAAGTTCACCGACTCCGAGGGCGGCGAGGTCACCCCGGGCCAGCTGTTCACCATCTTCTCCGACGAGTACCTGCCCAGCACCGAGTCGTCCCGCCCGTCCTGGGGCCGGTTCGCGCTGAAGTCGATCGAGCACACCAGCGACGACAACGGCGCCGACCGGCTGAAGGTCGAGATCGTCGACGGCGGAGCCCCGTTCACGTTGCACGGTGTCGGCAACGGCCCGATCGCGGCGTTCGGTGACGCGCTGGCCGGCCACGGCATCCCGGTGCGGGTGCTGGACTACAGCGAGCACGCGATGAGCGCCGGTGGCGACGCCAAGGCCGCGGCCTACGTCGAGTGCCAGATCGGCGAGAACGTGCTGTGGGGCGTGGGTGTCGACGAGAACATCGTGCGGGCCTCGATGAAGGCGGTGCTGTCGGCCGCGAACCGCTCGGCCGGTCGCTGATTTTTAATTGAGGACGGCGCTGAGCTTCTGAAGAAGTTCGGCGCCGTCCTCACTTTGCCGGTGGGCCACGCGTTTACTGGGTATGAGGGAGAATTGCACACGTGCCGGTGACCTATCGCGACGAGGCGGTCGTCCTGCGTGCCCAGAAACTGGGCGAGGCCGACCGCATCGTCACCCTGCTCACCCGCGAGCACGGGCGGGTGCGGGCGGTGGCCAAGGGCGTGCGCAAGACGATGTCCCGGTTCGGGGCCCGGCTGGAACCGTTCATGCTGATCGACGTCCAGCTCTACGAGGGGCGCTCCCTCGACACGGTGGCCCAGGTCGAGACGATCGGGCCCTACGGCCTCACCATCGTCGCCGACTACGCCCGTTACACCGCGGCCACGGCGATGCTGGAGACCGCCGAGCGGCTCACCGAGACCGAGCGGGAACCGGCGCTCCAGCAGTTCCTGCTGCTGGCGGGTGGGCTGCGCACGCTCTCGCAGAAGCTGCACGAGCCCGGGCTGGTGCTCGACGCCTACTTGGTGCGCTCGCTTTCGGTCGCCGGCTGGGCGCCCAGCTTCACCGACTGCGCGCGCTGCGGCGAGACCGGCCCGCACCGGGCCTTCTCGCTGGCGATGGGCGGCTCGGTGTGCCGCAACTGCCGTCCACCGGGCTCGGCGGCACCTCATCCGGAAACGCTCCAGCTGCTGTCGGCCCTGCTCACCGGCGACTGGCCCAGGGCCGACGCGAGCGAGGCCCGGCGCCGGCGCGAGGCCAGCGGGCTGGTCGCGGCCTATCTTCAGTGGCACGTCGAGCGCCGGGTGCGGTCGTTGCGCTGGGTGGAGCGCGAGGGCGACCGGCCGCTGATCGACGTCGCCTCCATCGAGCGGGCCCAGGCGGCCGTCGCCCCGCAAAACCCGCAGCCGCAACGGGACTACGATCGGCCCGCTCCCGATCCTCGTCCCTAAGGGGTTTCCCTTGGCGCTCCGCCGTCGCCAGTCACTGCCCGTGCGCACCGCCCCGCCGATCGCGCCGCCTCCGCACCCGTCGGGGGCCAGACCCCCCGCGATCCCGGCCGAGCTGGTGCCGAAGCACGTCGCCATCGTCATGGACGGCAACGGCCGCTGGGCCAACCAGCGCGGGCTGAGCCGCACCGAGGGCCACAAGATGGGCGAGGCCTCACTGCTCGACGTGGTGGCGGGCGGCATCGAGATCGGCGTCAAGCACATCTCGGCGTACGCGTTCTCCACCGAGAACTGGAAGCGCTCGCCGGAGGAGGTGCGCTGGCTGATGGGCTTCAACCGCGACGTCATCCGGCGCCGGCGTGACCAGATGCACGAGTGGGGTGTGCGGGTGCGCTGGGCGGGGCGCCGCCCCAAGCTGTGGGCCAGCGTGATCAAGGAGCTGGAGGTGGCCGAGGAGCTGACCCGCGGCAACGACACGATCACCCTGACGATGTGCGTCAACTACGGTGGCCGGGCCGAGATCGCCGATGCCGCACGCACGATCGCGCAGCTGGTGGCGCAGGGCAAGCTCGACCCGGACCGGATCGACGAGCGCACCGTCCAGAAGTACCTCGACGAGCCCGACCTGCCTGATGTCGACATGTTCCTGAGGTCGTCGGGGGAGCAGCGCACCTCGAACTTCATGCTCTGGCAGTCCGCCTACGCCGAGATGGTGTTCATGGACGTGCTGTGGCCCGATGTCGACCGGCGCACGCTGTGGGAGGCCGTGGAGATCTACGCCGAGCGCGACCGGCGGTACGGCGGGGCGATCGACAAGCCGACAGCCTGAGTGCTGGAATAACGAGAATCGTTCTCAAGTTACCCTGCATGCACCCGGAACGGCCGGGCGTGTGAAGGAGTGATGCGAGATGGCTAGCCGCACCGAACTGCGACCGATCGTGAAGATGCGTTCGACGGCGGGCACCGGGTACACCTACGTCACCCGGAAGAACCGCCGCAACCACCCCGACCGGCTGGTGCTGCGCAAGTTCGATCCGATGGTCCGGCAGCACGTGGAGTTCCGCGAAGAGCGCTGATCGCTCACCCGCTCACCCGGGCACCCGCTCACCCGGGCACCCGCTCACCCGGGCACCCGGGAACCCGGAAACCCGGGCACCCGGAAACGGGGCGCCCCACTTCGGTGGGGCGCCCCGTCGCTGTTTCCGGTGGCAGTTCGCCGACGGCAGCCGCCTGATCCGGGCGTTCCACCGGCACTCCGGCCGGCGCAGAACCGGTGGGCCCGCGAGCTGCCGACCCGGCCGGCTCGCGAGCAGCTGACCCGGTGGGCCCACGAGCTGCCGACCCGGCCGGCTCGTGAGCAGCTGACCCGGCCGGCTACCGGGCCTGGCACTCCGCGCAGATCCCGGTGATCTCCACGACGTGGTCCACCTCGGCGAAACCGTTGGCCGCCGCCACTTTCTGCGCCCACTTCTCGATGGACGGGCTCTCCACCTCGACCGTGCACCGGCACACCCGGCAGAGCAGGTGATGGTGGTGCCCGCGGCTGCACCGGCGGTACATGGACTCGTTCTCGGCGCTCTTCAGCACGTCGACCTCGCCGTCCTCGGCGAGCTGCTGGAGCGTGCGGTACACCGTGGCCAGACCGACGCCGTCGCCGCCGTCGCGCAGGATGGTGTGCAGCTGCTGCGCGCTGACGAACTCCTCCACCTGGTCCAGGGCCGCCGAGACGGCCACCCGCTGCTTGGTCTCTCGCCGGTTCGTGCTCATGGACCGAAGCTTTTCATGTTAGGCGACCCTCAGGGAGCGCTGTGCAGACATGACATTCATTCTCAGTTGTCCGTGAGGGCCCGTCAAAGGCGTTCGCCCTGGGCACAGCGCCCAGGGCGGGTCTTGCCGGACGACCACCGGGCGCCTCCTCGCTACGGCAGCGACTGACAAGACACGCCCTAGAATGTCCCGGTGTTCGTCGTCACCAGGTACCGCGTACCGGCGCAGGAGTCGGAACAGTTCGCCGTCCTCGCGCGGGAGGCCCTGGCCGCGCTCGGTGAACGGCCGGGCTGCCTGGACGGGCGGGTGAGCCGGTCCATCGACGAGCCCGGCCTGTGGGTGCTCTCCACCCGCTGGGAGAGCGTCGGCACCTACCGCCGCGCCCTGTCGAACGCGGAGGTGAAGATGCGCGCCGTGCCGTTGATGTACCGCTGCATCGACGAGCCCACCGCCTTCGAGGACCTGGCCACCTGGTCGCCCGGCACGGGTCTCGCCGAGCACGAGAGCGACCTCATCGTCGACTGAACCCGGCCGGACCGCCGCCCCGCCGGAAACCTCGTCGAAAGCTGTCCACCGACGCGCGTACGCTACGTGACGTCCTTTCTTTCATCGTCGCCCGCCGACACCCAGCCGGATGGAGTGAGCCGTTCGTGGCCGCCAAGCAGGAATCACGTCTAGACGCCGTCATCAATCTCAGCAAGCGCCGGGGCTTCGTCTTCCCCAGCGGTGAGATCTACGGCGGTACCCGCTCGGCGTGGGACTACGGCCCGCTCGGCGTGGAGCTCAAGGAGAACATCAAGCGCCAGTGGTGGCGCTACATGGTCACCGGCCGCGACGACATCGTCGGCCTGGACTCCTCGGTCGTCCTTCCCCGGCAGGTCTGGGAGGCGTCCGGCCACGTCGACGTGTTCAGCGACCCGCTGGTCGAGTGCCAGTCGTGCCACCGCCGCTACCGGGAGGACCACCTCCTGGAGGAGTACGAGGAGAAGAAGGGCCGCCCGGCCACCTCGCTCGAGGAGATCGCCTGCGCCAACTGCGGCACCCGCGGCGCCTGGACCGAGCCCAAGCAGTTCTCCGGCCTGATGAAGACCTTCCTCGGTGTGGTCGAGGACGAGTCCGGCATGGCCTACCTGCGCCCGGAGACCGCGCAGGGCATCTTCGTCAACTTCAAGAACGTGTACCAGTCCGCGCGCCGCAAGCCGCCCTTCGGCATCGGCCAGATCGGTAAGTCGTTCCGCAACGAGATCACGCCCGGTAACTTCATCTTCCGCACGCGTGAGTTCGAGCAGATGGAGATGGAGTTCTTCGTCGAGCCCGGCACCGACGAGGAATGGCACCAGTACTGGATCGACCACCGGATGGCCTGGTACACCGACCTCGGCCTGAGCGCCGACAACCTGCGGCTGTACGAGCACGCCAAGGAAAAGCTGTCGCACTACTCCAAGCGCACGGTCGACATCGAGTACCGCTTCGGCTTCCAGGGCTCGGAGTGGGGTGAGCTGGAGGGCATCGCCAACCGCACCGACTACGACCTGAAGACGCACAGCGAGAAGTCCGGCGTCGACCTGAGCTTCTTCGACCAGGCCAGCAACACCCGCTACCTGCCCTACGTGATCGAGCCGGCCGCCGGCCTGACCCGCTCGCTGATGGCGTTCCTGGTGGAGGCCTACGCCGAGGACGAGGCCCCGAACACCAAGGGCGGCGTGGACAAGCGCACCGTGCTGAAGCTCGACCACCGGCTGGCCCCGGTGAAGGCCGCGGTGCTGCCGCTGTCGCGCAACGCCGACCTGTCGCCCAAGGCCCGCGACCTGGCGGCGGAGCTGCGCCGCTCGTGGAACGTGGACTTCGACGACGCGCAGGCCATCGGCCGCCGCTACCGTCGCCAGGACGAGATCGGCACGCCGTACTGCATCACCGTCGACTTCGACACCCTCGAAGACGACGCGGTGACGATCCGCTCGCGCGACACCATGGAGCAGGAGCGCGTGCCGCTGAACGGCGTCACCGCGTGGCTGGGTGCGCGTCTGCCGGGCTGCTGACCCGGCACCGCATCGAAGCGAACGAAACGGCCCGGGGGAGTGCGTCTTCCCCGGGCCGTCGCATGTGCCCGGCCGGTTGGACGGCTCCTGGCCCGGCACGGACATGACCTGCCCGGATTTCGCTGTGCTGATCGACTGTCACGCAAAGTGGTTGCGTGGTGGGCGATTTGCTCGGGTACCGTTCGCCCGTGTTCAACCGATTGGAGGCCGCCGCCGAGTGGTCGTCGCTGACCCACGCCCACGGTGAGGCCGACGACACCCCAGGGCTTCTCGCCCAGATGTGGCACGACGACTGGGCCGACGCCGTCGACGAGCTGTTCGCCTCGGTGCTGGCCGGTGATGCGGTGTATCCGGCCACGGTGGCCGCGCTGCCCTTTCTGGTGGACGTCGCCCTGGACGGCTCGGCACCCGGCCGGTTCGGGGCGCTGCAACTGCTCGGCGGCTACGGGGAGGCGCTCGCGGCCGGGTCGTGCCCCGGGTTCCTGGCCGGTGAAGCCCTGGCCGGGCTGGGCGATTCGGTGCTCGCGCTGCTGCCGTTGGCCGCCGACCCGGACCCGGACGTGCGGATCGCGCTGTACCGCTGCGCCGTATCGTGGGGACCCTGGCCGCAGGTCGCCGACGTGCTGCGGGAAAGGCTTGCGGCCGAGGACGATCCACAGGCCCGGCTGGCGCTCATGCGGCCGCTGGCCCGCCTGCGGCTGTTGACCGCGGCCGACCTGGAGAACCGGCCGGACGACGTGGTGTTCGCCGTGGCCTGGTCGGCGGTGACGGACGGGCCGGAACTGCCCGGCGCGGTGGATCATCTGGTGCGGTTGTGGCTCTCCCGGGCGGCCGGGCATCCGGTCGGTGACGATCCGCTGGGCGCCCTGGTGCGCTCGGCCGGGGTGCGGGCGGTGCCGGTGCTGGAGCGCCTGGCCGGTGTGGTCGCGGCCGTCGAGCTGGCCTGGGGCTGGCACGACGTGGCCCGGTTGTCCCGGTCGGCGGCGGGACCGGCGCTGGAGGCGGTGCTCGGGCTCGCCGACGGGATCGAGAGGGTGGACGTCGAGAGCTTCGTCGGCGCTCTGCTCCCGCTGCTTCCCCTCGCCGGGCCCCGGGCGGCCGAGCCGCTGGTCGGCCTGTTGCGTCGCACCCGGCCCGCGGCCGACGGCCAGGCCGCCTGTGCCGTGGCGCTGTTCGCCGTGCGTGACCCGCGATGGGTCGAACCGGCCCTGGCCGCAACCGTTTCGGGGCAGGCGCCCTGGGTCGAGGTGGGCGGCAACCCGCTGGAGTTCGCGGAGGCCCTGGGCGAGTTCGGTGCCGGCCCCGGTGTCTGGGACGAGCCCGGCCTGGCGACCGTGGCCCTGGCCGCGATCGCGGCCCGGGCGGAGGCTGCCGGGACGTGGACCGCCCTGCTGGTCGGGCTGCCCGCCTCCGCCCTGCCGGTGGGGAGTGTCAGGACGCTGCTGGGGCTGCCTGATCCACACCCGGGTCAGCCGGGCCCTGACCGGCCGGCTGACCCGGTGGCGCCGTCGAGGCCGGCGATGCGGTTGCTGGCCCGGCTGGCCCGGGACCGGCGGGAGTTGTTCGACGACGCGGCCCGCCGGGCGATCTCGTCGCTGCCGGTGTCGGCCGGCGACACCGGGGCCTGGCTGCTGGTGACCCAGGCCCTGCTGAGTGGTGGCGATCCGGCGGCGTTCACCCGGGCCTGGCGGATCAGCGAGTCCGGGCCCGGGGAGGACGAGCTGCTGCGGATCTGGGCCGCCCACCCCTCCGAGGAGCTCGACCGGGTCTGCCTGGACCTGATCACCCGCACCACCTGGGCTCCCTACCGCAGCCGCGCCGTGCAGGTGGCGGCGGCGGAGATCCTGCTGGGGGCCGGCGGGACGCCGGAGGAACTCTGGCCGGCTCTGCTCACCCTGCTCCCGGTCGCGGGTGCCGCGCTGCCCGGCGTGATCCGCCTGGGCCACCGGCTGGTGACCGTCCGGCCGGAGCTACGCGACGAATGGGTCGCGGCGCTGGGGGATTTCGCGGACGACGTCCCCCAGGCCCTGGAGGCCCTCCAGACACTCGGCGCGATCGCGCCGGAACCGGCGGTGCGACGTGCCGTGGCCGGGCTGACCGGGCCGACCGGACTGGCCGGAACCCGCCGGGCCGCCGAGGCGGTGCCGGTGGTCGCGCGGGTCATCCGTAACGCCCTGGCCGAGCAGCCGCACCTGCGGCCGGAGGTCACTCGGGCACTGGCCCCGCTGATCGCCGTGGACGAGCGGGTTCTGCTGCCGGGGGAGGTGTCCGGCGACACCGTGCTGACCCGGGCGCTGCGGGCGGGAGTGCGGTCATGATCGACTGGTCCGCCCTGGAACACGCCTACGGCGCCGCCGACGACACCCCCGGCCTGATCGCGCGGCTGCGGGAGGGGGACTGGCCGGAGGCCGTCGAGGACCTGTTCTCGTCGATCCTGCACCAGGGCAGCGTGTATCCGGCCACACTGGCGGCACTTCCGCTGCTGGCCGGGGTCGCGCTGGACCGGGACGCGCCGGGCCGGCTCGGGGCGTTGCAGCTGCTGTGCTCCTACGGCGACGCGATCGCCGCCGGGTCGAGCCGCAACCCGGCCTACCTGCCGCCCGGTACCGACCTGGAGGCGTTCGACGCCCAGGCCCGCGCCGGGCTGGCGCACGTGGCCCGCACGCTGCTGCCCTCGATCACCGACCCGGACCCGGAGATCCGTGTGGCGGTGTACGAATGTTCCTGCTACTGGCAGGATTCAGGGCCGGAGGTGGCCGGGGCCCTGCGCGGGGCGTTCGCCGGGGAGAACGACCTGGCCGCCCGCGTGGCGCTGATGGAACCGCTGGCCCGGCACCAGCTGCTGACCGCGCCCGACCTGGACGCGCTGGTGGCGCGGGAGCAGGACGAGGTGCTGTTCGCCGCGGCCTGGTCCGCGGTGGCCTGCGGGCTCGGCCTGGCCGGGGCGCGGCAGCACCTGGTGCGCCTGTGGCCCACCTGCGCGGCGGCGTATCCCGGCCAGGGCGAGGCTCATTCGCTGCACCTGCTGATCGAGAACGCGGGCTCCGCGGCGCTGCCGGTGCTGCGTGACCTGGCGCAGGGACCGGTGTCCGCCCTCACGACCGAGGCTGTCGCCGAGGCCTGGGGACTGCTGGCCGCGATCTCCCGCGCGGCGGCGGAACCGGCGGCCGAGGCCCTGATCGGCCTGCTCGAGCCGGCCGTGGCGAACGGTGCGCCGGCCACGGTCGCGGTGCTGGAGGCCCTGCTGACCGTGCGACCGGCTGCCGGTCCGTGGGGTCCGGCGATCGCCGGCGCCGTGGTCGGGGTGCTCGACCAGGAGCCCACCGACCGCCTGGTTCTGGCCACCGCCGCGGTGCTGTTGTTCGCCCTGGAGGAGCCCCTCTGGGCCGTCCCGGCGCTCACCGTCGTCGACGAGCCGGGCGAGCTGAACGTGGCCGTCGGTGACGGCGGCAACCGGGCGGACCTCCTGACCGCACTGGTCGGCTACCCCGGTCCGCGTCGGCGTCCGGTGAGCTGGGCGTCCGAAGAACTGATCGCCGTGGCGGAAAGGGTTTTCGCCGTCCACCCGGATCGGGCCGGGCCCTGGGCGTACGTGCTGGGTGGGCTGACGCCGTCCATCGACCTGGCCGGTCTGTTGCTGCGTGCGGCGTCGCGGGGCGGTCCGGACCCGCGGGTGCTGCGGGCCCTGGCGACGGTGGCCGCCGGGGACAGGCGGGTGTTCCCGCCGGACGCCCGCACCGCCGTCGGGAACCTGGTGGCGGGTGATCCGGCCGGCGAGGTCTGGCTCGTCACCACCCGAGCCCTGCTGGGTGCGGAACCGGACCCCGGGGCGGCGTTCTCCCGCATCTGGCAACTGGCCGAGAACGTGCCCGGCCGGGACGACCTGATCCGGATCTGGGCGCTGATGCCGACACCGCAGCTGGAGACGGCCTGCCGGGAACTGCTGGCCGGCGGCGTCGCGAATTCCCTGTTCGACCGCCATCTTCAGCTGGCCGCAGCCTCCCACCTGCTCGACGGCGGCGGCAGTGACGACGGCAGTGACGACGACCGGGCCCGGGCGGTCTGGCCGACGGTGAGGACCATGGCCGACCTGGCCGACCAGCCCCTGCGGGAGACCGTGGCGGTCGGCGACCGGGTGGCACAGACGGACGACACGTTGCTGCCGGACTGGCTGGAGCTGCTGCACGACCTCGCCGGGCCCGGCCGCACCGACTGGTTCGGGCCTCACCACGAGGCCACCGCCCTGGCCGTGGAGAGTCTGCTCCGGTTCGGCGCCCTCACCGCGGACCAGGCACTGGACCGGGCGCTGGCGGCACAGGCAGCGGCGGTGCGGGTGCACCACGCCGGGCGGGTGACGCCGGTGCTCGCCCGCGTGCTGCGGCAGGCACTGGAGCAGGACCCGGGGCTGCGGCCCCGGGCCGTCGAGGCACTCGCCCCGCTGCTGGAGTCCGACCGGCGCACCCTGTCCTCGTCCCGGCGTGGCATCACCGAGGACACCGAGCTGGCCCGGCTGCTGCGCGAGGCCCTGGCCTGATCTCATGATCACCCCATGACACCTGTCATGGGGTGATCATGACGTCCGGCATCCGTGCCGCACGCCGCGCCCGGCCAGGCTGGAGCCATGGACACGACAGCGGTCATCACCCCGGCGGTGGAACTCTCCGGGCTGGTCAAGACGTTCGGCACGGTCACCGCGGTGAACGGTCTCGACCTCAGCGTCGCGCCCGGCGAGGTGGTGGCCTTCCTCGGGCCGAACGGCGCCGGGAAGACCTCGACGATCGACATGATGCTCGGTCTCAGCCGCCCGGCCTCCGGCGCGGTGAGGGTGTTCGGGCTGGACCCGGTGGACGCCGTGGCGCAGGGCCGGATCGCCGCCGTGATGCAGACCGGCGGCCTGCTGAAAGACCTGACCGTGCTGGAGACGGTGCAGCTGAGCGCCTCGCTGTACCGCGACCCGCGCCCGGTCGGGGAGGTGCTGGAACGGGCCGGGATCAGCGGGATCTCGGGCCGCCGGGTGGGCAAGTGCTCGGGAGGGGAGCAGCAGCGCCTGCGGTTCGCGCTGGCGCTGCTGCCGGAGCCGGATCTGCTGGTGCTGGACGAGCCGACCACCGGCATGGACGTGGAGGCCCGGCGCGCCTTCTGGAACGCGATCCGGCAGGACGCCGCCCGGGGCCGCACGGTGCTGTTCGCCACCCACTACCTGGACGAGGCCGACACCTACGCCGACCGGATCGTGATGATCCGCAAGGGCACGGTGGTGGCCGACGGCACCGCCTCCGAGGTGCGCGGCATGGCGGCCGGCCGGCAGGTGCGCGCCGTGCTGCCGGGCGCCGACCAGGTCGCGCTGGCCGCCCTGCCCGGCGTGACATCCGTTGCGCAGCGCGGGGACTCGGTCACCATCGAGTGCTCCGACTCGGACTCGGTGCTGCGCCACCTGATCACCCGGACGCCGGCGCACGACTTCGAGGTCACCTCGCGCAACCTGGAGGACGCGTTCATCGCCCTCACCACCGGTGAGTGAGTCGCGAGCTCATCGTCGTCCCAAATTAAAACACAAGAAGGAGTTTTCGAGATGAGTGCGATGACGACGGCCCGCGGGCCGGTCACGTTCAGCCCCACCTACCTGGTGCTCGAACTGCGCCGGGCCCTGCGCAACCGCCGCACACTGGTGTTCCTGCTGGTCATGCCGCCGGTGTTCTTCCTGCTCTTCGGTCACGACTACCGCGACAGCGACCCGGCCGCCTTCGCCTACGTGATGGTCAGCATGGCGGTGTACGGGTCGATGATCGCCACCACCTCGATCGGGGCGCAGGTGTCGGTGGAGCGCGCGCAGGGCTGGACCCGGCAGCTGCGCCTGACCCCGCTGCGGCCCACCGGTTACGTGCTCACGAAAGTCGGTGCGGCATTGATCCTCGGCGTCGTCCCGATCGGTATCGTGCTCGGGGTGGGCGCTTTCATGGGGGCACAGCTGAGCGCGGGGGAGTGGGTGTCGGTCGCGGTGCTGAGCTGGTTCTGCTCGCTGGTGTTCGCCGCGTTCGGGCTGTTCATCGGCTACCTGATCCCGGCCGAGAACGCGATGCAGTTCCTCGGCCCGGTGCTCGCCCTGATGAGCTTCTTCGGCGGCCTGTTCCAGCCCCTCGACACGATGCCGCAGGCCCTGCAAGACATCGCCCCGTGGATGCCCACCTACGCCGTCGGGCTGATCGCCCGCAGCCCGATCACCGATTCCGGTCTCACCCCGGCACACCTCGGCGACCTGGTGCTCTGGACGGGGATCTTCGTGGCCGGCACCGCGATCCTGTTCCGCCGTGACACGCAGCGCGTCTGAGGCGCTGTTCCGGTTCGCCGAGTGGGTGCGGGCCGGAATGGTGCCCGGGCCCGACGCCCACCGGTTCCCGGCGTCGGCTACCGTCGGCGCCATGGGGGGCGACGCGAGCAGGGGGACGAGCGATCTGGTCGGCCCACCCGTGCTGTCTCGCGGGCCACTGGGCGGCCGCCGCCGCAGGGAACTGCGCCTCGGCCCCCTGATCCTCTCGCCGCGCCTGGTGCTGGCCGGCATCTGGCTGGTCTTTCTGCAAGACACCCTCTCGGCCGCCCTGCGACTGGAGTCGGTGCTCAGCCGGATCGCGGGAACCGTTGTGCTGGTGGTTTTCTGCGTATTCTACCTGTACGCCTTCACGGTCGCCCGCAGCCGCACCTGGACCGGCCGGCCGCTGGGCACCGCGCGGTTCCTCAGCGTCTGCCTGCCGGCGCTCGGCCTGACCCTGCTGGCCTGCTGGATCATCGGGGAGTACGGCCTGACCCTGCTGGTGTACGACGGGGTCGTCGCGGTGATGATCATGCGCATCGAATGGGCGATCGGCACGGTGCTGGCCCTGGTCGCGGTGGTCGAGCTCAGCACCCGGTCGATGCCGGGCTGGGTGCGGCAGGACGGCCTGGCGCTGTCGATCCTGCTGTCGGCCGTGGCGGTCTGGGGGATGACCCAGATGGCCGCCCGTAACATCCAGCTCGACCTGGCCAACGACGAGATCGCCCGGCTGGCCGTGGCCCGCGAGCGCGACCGCTTCGCCCGCGACCTGCACGACCTGCTCGGCCACTCGCTCACCGTGATCACGATGAAGAGCGAGCTGGCCGGGCGGCTGGTGCCGCTCGACCCGGCCCGCGCCGAGGCCGAGATCGCCGAGGTGGAACGGCTGGCCCGGGACGCCCTGGCGGACGTGCGGCTGGCGGTGGCCGGGTACCGCGAGGTGACGCTGTCGACCGAGCTGGTGTCGGCCCGCACCGCCCTGGACGCCGCCGGCATCGAGGCCGAGCTGCCCAGCGCGGTCGACGAGGTGCCGGGCGAGCGGCGTGAGCTGTTCGGCTGGGCCGTGCGCGAGGGCGTCACCAACGTGATGCGGCATTCCGGTGCGAGGCACTGCCGGATCACCCTGACCCGTGACGGTATTCACATTGTGGACGACGGAAGCGGGCCACCCTCAGCCGGTTCCGGGAATGCGGGTGGTCACGGTCTGCGCGGGCTGCGGGAGCGGGCGGAGGCGGCGGGGGCCGTGGTGACGGTGGGGGCGGGTGACGACGGGCGCGGGTTCCGGCTGGAAGTGGCCTTCGGCCGAGAGGGTTTCCGGACGACGGGCTCGAGGAACGGGAATGACTGACGGCACGATCCGGCTGTTGCTGGCCGACGACCAGGCGATGGTGCGCGGGGCGCTGGCCGCGTTGCTCGGGCTGGAGCCCGACCTGGAGGTGGTGGCCGAGGTCGGGCGCGGCGACGAGGTGGTGGCCGCGGCGCTGGGCAGTGACGCCCAGGTGGCGCTGGTCGACGTGGAGATGCCGGGGCTGGACGGCTTGAGCGCCACCCGCGAGCTGCGGGCGGCGGTGCCGGGCTGCCGGGTGCTGATCGTGACCACCTTCGGCCGGCCCGGCTACCTGCGCCGCGCGATGGAGGCCGGGGCCGCGGGTTTCGTGGTGAAGGACACCCCGGCCCGGCAGCTCGCCGACGCGGTGCGCCGGGTGCACCAGGGGCTGCGGGTGGTCGACCCGGCACTGGCCGCCGAGACCCTGACCGCCGGCGAGAGCCCGCTGACCGGCCGGGAGACCGAGGTGCTGGCCGCGGCGCGGGACGGCGGCACGGTGGCCGACCTGGCCCGCACGCTCAACCTCAGCGCGGGCACGGTGCGCAACCACCTGTCCTCGGCCATCGGCAAGACCGGTGCCCGCACCCGCGCCGAGGCGGTCCGGCTGGCCGACGAGAACGGCTGGCTGCTGCGCTGACCCGACCCCGACCCCGACCCCGACCCCGACCCGACCCCGACCCGAACCGACCCGAATCGAACCGTGCGCAGCCGTGCCGAACGCTGCCGGGAGCGGGATGATGTGGTTATGACCGAGTTCGACGCGATCCTGTTCGACGCCGGCGGGGTACTGGTGCTGCCGAGCCCGGAGATGACCGGTCCGCTGGTCGAGCCGTTCGGTGGATCCGCCGAGCCGGCCGTGCTGATGCGGGGTCACTTCGCCGGGGCCCACGCCATGGACCACGCCCGGGCCGAGGGCGAGGAGTCCGACTGGCTCGCCTACGGCCGGGCCTACGTGCGCGCCGCCGGCGTGCCCGCCGACCGTGAGGCCGAGGCGGCGGAGGCCTTCGTCGAGGGCTTCAACTACACCTGGTGGCGCGAGCCGGTGCCGACCGCCGCCCGGACCCTGCACGCCCTGGCCGAACGCGGCGTGCCGATCGGCATCGTCTCCAACGCCGGCGGCCAGGTCGAGAACGACCTGGCCGCCCTCGGCATCTGCGGGGTGGACACCCCCGGCGCCGCCCGGGTGGCCTGCGTGATCGACTCGCACGTGGTCGGCGTGTCCAAGCCCGACCCGGCGATCTTCCGGCACGCGCTGGACGCGCTGGGGCTGGCCGCGTCACCCCGCATCGCCTACGTGGGCGACACGGTGTTCTTCGACGTGCGGGCCTCGGTCGCGGCGGGCCTCACCCCGCTGCTGCACGACCCCTTCGGCCTGCACGCCGCCGACCCGCACCCGAGCGGGCCGCACCGCGTGCTGCCCCGGCTGGAGGACCTGCTCGACCTGGTCTGAGAGCTGCCGCGAGACCTGCCGCGAGACCTGCCGCGCGTCAGTTCTGCAAGCGGGGCTTCCGCGTCACGATCCTCTCCACGTTGCGCAGGGTCTGGTCGATCCCGGCGTTGATCGTGTCCGGGTCGTCGTGCTCGGTGTGCAGGGTGACGGCCAGCCGGGCGCGCTCGCCGTCCGGCGTGACCTCCAGCGATCCGCCGTAGTCGTGGTCGTTGAGGGCCGGGGTGCCCCAGCGGATGGCCCGCCGGTCGGCGTCCACCGAGAACGAGGCGTTGGACTCCACCTGCTCCGGGTGGCCGCCGGCCGTGGCCTCGGCCGGCACCCGCGCGGTGACGTGCACCTCGTCGCCGGTGGCGGAGTGCGCCTCCTTCAGGCCGGCGAAGTAGTCGGGCAGGTTCTCCACCTTCGACAGGTACTCGAACAGTTCGTCCGGGCTCGCGTCGACGGTCAGGGCACGCTGGTACTCGGGCATTGCGGTTACCTCCTGAGGGTGCTGGTCAGGTGGGTCGTCGCACCAGCCTGCTGCGCCGCCCGGGGTCCGCATCCCGAGCCGGTCCGCAGGTGCGGGAGAATGGCCAGGTGACAGCTCTACAGGTCGGACCGCACCGGGTCGCCACCCCCGTCGTCCTCGCCCCGATGGCCGGTATCACCAACACGGCCTTCCGACGGCTGTGCCGCGAGCAGATGGCGGCCGAGGGCGGGGAGGGGCTGTTCGTCAGCGAGATGGTCACCTCGCGCGCGCTGATCGAGCGCAACGACGAGTCGATGCGGCTGATCCAGCACGACCCGGACGAGAACCCGCGCAGCGTGCAGCTCTACGGCGTCGACCCGGCCACGGTCGGGGCCTGCGTGTCCATGCTGCTCGACGAGGACCGGGCCGACCACATCGACCTGAACTTCGGCTGCCCGGTGCAGAAGGTCACCCGCAAGGGTGGCGGCGCGGCCCTGCCCTGGAAGGCCGGGCTGTTCGCGGCCATCGTGGGCGCCGCGGTGAAGGCGGCCACCCCCTACGGTGTGCCGGTCACCGTGAAGATGCGCAAGGGCATCGACGCCGACCACCTGTCCTACCTCGACGCCGGGCGGATCGCCGAGGCCGAGGGCGTGGCCACGGTGGCGCTGCACGGCCGCACGGCCGCCGACTACTACTCCGGCACGGCCGACTGGTCGGCGATCGGCACGCTGAAGCAGCACGTCACGAGCATCCCGGTGCTCGGCAACGGCGACATCTGGTCGGCCGACGACGCGGTACGCATGATGGCCCAGACCGGCGCCGACGGCGTGGTGGTGGGCCGGGGCTGCCTGGGCCGGCCCTGGCTGTTCGCCGACCTGGCCGCGGCGATGAACGGCCGCGACACCCGTCGGCGGCCCGACCTCGGCTACGTGCTCGCCACCATGCGCCGCCACATCCAGCTGCTCACCGAGCACTACGACGGCTACGAGAAGCCCTACAAGAAGACCGGTCAGGACGCCGAGAGCAACGCCGAGAACCGGGCCTGTCGCGACTTCCGCAAGCACATCGCCTGGTACTTCAAGGGTTACGTGGTGGGCAAGGAGATCCGCACCGGCCTGGCGATGATCAGCTCGCTGGCCGAGTTCGACCACCTGGCCGGCCAGCTCGACGGCAGCCAGCCCTACCCGGGCGAGCACGCCGAGGGCCCGCGCGGCCGGGCCGGCTCGCCGCGCTCGGTGTCGCTGCCGGAGGGCTGGCTGAACAGCCGCGAGATCGACGGCGAGCTGGCCGGCGTGCTGCGCGAGGCCGAGTTGTCGGTCTCCGGCGGCTGACATGACCTATCACCCCGAAGACCGGCGCCGCTGGCACACCGAGCCACCCAAAGACCCACGCCGGGGCGAGTTCCCGCGCGACCGGGCGCGTGTGGTGCACTCCAGCGCGCTGCGCCGGCTGTCGGCCAAGACC
Source organism: Kineosporia corallincola (assembly GCF_018499875.1). GTDB lineage: Bacteria > Actinomycetota > Actinomycetes > Actinomycetales > Kineosporiaceae > Kineosporia > Kineosporia corallincola. The sequence continues at coordinate 135,306 of NZ_JAHBAY010000007.1, forward strand.
CAGGTGGTGGGCCCGGCCTCGGACGAGTTCGTGCGCAACCGGCTCACCCACAGCCTGGAGGTGGCGCAGGTCGGGCGGGAACTCGGCTCCGCGCTGGGCTGCGACCCGGACGTGGTGGACACCGCCTGCCTGGCGCACGATCTCGGCCACCCGCCGTTCGGGCACAACGGTGAGGGGGCGCTCGACGAGATCTGTGCGGGCATCGGCGGTTTCGAGGGCAATGCGCAGACCCTGCGGCTGCTCACCCGGCTGGAGCCGAAAGTGGTCGGCCCGCAACGCGGTTACGGTCTGAACCTGACCCGGGCCAGCCTGGACGCCTGCACCAAGTACCCCTGGACGCGCGGCGAGGGCGGCAAGTTCGGGGTGTACGACGACGATCTCGAGGTGTTCACCTGGCTGCGGGCCGGTGCGCCGTCCGGGTCCCGGCGCTGCATCGAGGCGCAGGTGATGGATCTCGCCGACGACGTGGCCTACAGCGTGCACGACGTCGAAGACGCCGTGGTGTCCGGCCGTTTCGATCCCAGAATGCTTGAGGACGACGACGAGACCGCGCGGATCGTGGCCCAGGCCCGCGACTGGTACCTGCCGGGCGTGCCGGAGCCCGACATCGCCGCGGGTCTGGACCGGCTGCGCCACGACCCGGCCTGGGTCAGCGCGTTCACCGGCGACTACGCCTCGCTGGCCGCGCTGAAGAACATGGCCTCGCAGCTGATCGGCCGGTTCGTGCGCTCGGCCGAGTCGGCCACCCGGGCGGCGGTGGACGGCGACCCGGCGCTCCCCCTCACCCGGTACCGCGCCGATCTGGTGGTGCCGGACGAGACGGCCGTGGAGATCGCCGTCCTCAAAGGACTGGCGGCGGTGTACGTGATGACGGTCGAGGACCGGCAGCCGGTGTACGCGTTGCAGCGCGAGCTCCTGATGGAACTGGTGCAGGTGCTGGAGGACCGGGCGCCGAAGGCCCTGGACCTGCCCTACGCGCTGGCCTGGTCCGCGGCGGGTGACGACGCCGGGCGACTGCGGGCCGTGATCGACCAGGTGGCCAGCCTCACCGACGCCCGCGCGGTGGCCTGGCACCGCGAGGTCACCGGCCGCACGGGCTGATTTGACCCGCTCTTGCCGTTCACGAAGCACTCGCTGACACCCAGTGGTGCCACCATTCGGCGCAGCACGACGCGAACCGGTCAGGTATCAGGGCGGCAGGCAGGCGAGGCGTGAGCACAGACTTTTTCGAGAACCGGGCCACCAGTTTCGAATCGGCACGGCGGGGGCTGGAACGGCCCGGCGACCGCGACCGGTCCAGAACCACCGGTGACACCGGGGCCCAGCCCGCGGTGCGCCCGCAGCTGCTGCCGCCGAGGACCATCACCTGGGGCACCACGATCAAGATCAGCATGGCGATCTACTTCGCCCTGATGGGCGTGCTGGTCACGCTGGTGCTGCTCACGCTGCTGGCGGCCCGGTTCGCGATGGACCAGATCGACGAGGTTCGCTATGACTGGCGTGGTCTGCCCGGCACCTCACAGACCGTGGAGTGAGGTCCCGGCCCGGCGGCACTTAGAATCGTCGGGTGAGGATCCGCCGAGAGGACGTAGAAGCCGTCCGTGAGCGGTCCCGGATCGACGAGGTCATCTCTGAGCACGTCTCACTGCGCCCGGCCGGGATCGGGTCGCTCAAGGGGCTGTGCCCGTTCCACGACGAGAAGTCGCCGTCCTTCAACGTGCGCCCGACCGTGGGTTTCTACCACTGCTTCGGGTGCCAGAAGGGCGGCGACGTCATCTCCTTCGTGCAGGAGATCGACCACCTGTCGTTCGCCGAGGCGGTGGAGCGGCTGGCCGCCCGCATCGGCATGGAACTGCGGTACGAGGACGACGACGGCAAGGACGGCAAGCGGCCGGGACGCGGTGACGTCAACCTGCGGCGGCGCCTGCTGGAGGCCAACCGGGCGGCGGCGCAGTACTTCGCCGAGCAGCTCGGCACCTCGCCCGACGCGTCGATCGGCCGGCAGTTCCTGGTCGACCGGGGCTTCGACCAGGCCGCGGCCGAGCTGTTCGGGGTGGGGTTCGCCCCGCGCGGCGGCGAGGTGCTCACCCGTCACCTGCTCGGGCGCGGGTTCACCGCCGAGGAACTGGTCGCCGCCGGGCTGGCCGGTCAGGGCCGGCGCGGCCTGTACGACCGGTTCCGCGGCCGGCTGATCTGGCCGATCCGCGACGTCACCGGCGACACCCTGGGCTTCGGCGCGCGGCGGCTGTACGACGACGACACGATCGAGGCCAAGTACCTCAACACCCCGGAGACCGCGCTCTACAAGAAGTCTCACGTGCTCTACGGCGTCGACCTGGCCAAGCGCGAGATCGCCAAGTCGCACCAGGTGGTCGTGGTCGAGGGCTACACCGACGTGATGGCCTGCCACCTGGCCGGCGAGCCCACGGCCGTGGCCACCTGTGGCACCGCGTTCGCCGCCGACCACATCCGGATCGTGCGGCGGCTGATCGGTGACGAGCGCAACTCCGGGGGCCGGGTGATCTTCACCTTCGACGGTGACGCCGCCGGGCAGAAGGCCGCGCTGAAGGCCTTCGAAGACGATCAGCGGTTCGTGTCGCAGACCTACGTCTCGATCGCGCCCAGCGGCATGGACCCGTGCGAGTTGCGGCAGCGCCAGGGCAACGAGGCGGTCAAGGAGCTGATCGCCGGGCGCCGCCCGATGTTCGAGTTCAAGATCCAGTCGATCATCGAAGACGTCGACCTGACCACGGTCGAGGGTGGTGCCCGCGCGCTGCGGCTGGCGGCCCCGGTGGTGGCGGGCATCCGCGACGAGGTGATCCGCCGGGGTTACCTGGTGAAACTCGCGGGCATGCTGGGTATGGACGACGACCTGGTGCGTCAGGCCGTGGTGCGCGCCCAGCGTGATCTGCGTGCGAGTGGTGGCCAGGCCGGGCCGGGTCGTCGGCCGGACGGTGAGCGGCAGCCCGGCGGCGAGGCGCAGCGTGGTGGTGACGACCGGCGTGGCGGCAACCGGCGCGGGGCCGGCCCGGCGGGCGGTGTGCAGCAGCCGGACGGCTCCTGGCTGATGCCCGACGGCAGCTACATCCTGCCGCCGCCCGAGCCCTCGCGCGGTGGCTGGAAGGGCAAGGGCGGCAAGGGCGGCGGCAACTGGGGCGAGCGCGACCGCAAGCGCTGGAACAACGGCGAGGGAAAAACCGCTCCCGGCACCAACTTCCCGGGTGGTTACGGGGCCGGGCCGAGCTGGTCCGACCACGAGCCCCCGCCCGACGACATGCCCCCGCCGCCCGACGACGAGCCGCCGCACGACGCCTACGACCACGCCCCGGCGTCCGGCGGCGCCGGGCCCACCGCCCAGGCTCCCCGTCGTTACCAGCCGCCGAAGCTGGAGCGTCCCGATCCCCGCAACCGGATCGCGGCGGTCGAGCGGGAGGCCCTGGAGTGCATGCTCCAGGTGCCCCGGCTGGTGCCGTCGCTGGAGAGCGACGCGCTGCCCGACGACACCTTCCAGACCCCGCTCTACCGGGTGATCCACGAGGCGATCCGGGGCGCGGGCGGCATCGCCGTGGCGGTCGGCATGACCCCGTCCGCCTGGGTGGCGCTGGTGCAGGACTTCGCGCCCGACCCGGTGGTCCCGATGATCACCGAGCTCGCGGTGGCGCCGTTGCCCTCCACGGACGACGACCTGGCCCTGGCCAGGTACGCCGCGGGCATGATCCTGCACATCGCGGAGGAGCAGGTGCGGCGCGAGCTCGCGGGCCTGACCGCGGCGTGGCAGCGTGGCGAGGACGTGGGGCTGCGGGTGCTCGAGCTCGAGACCCTGAAACGCACTCTCTCCGAGCGGAAGCACGGTGCCACCTGACATGCGACTGATCCCGCGTCTTCCCCGCCGGGCGATCATGCCCGCCGAGATGGAGCAGGCCCTGGAGCTGGACCGGCCCGGCACCTCCCGGCTGCTGGCCTGGTCGGTGCTGGTGGGTGGCGGCGCGGCCGCGGCCACCCTGCACGACCTGCGGGTGATCACGCCGCGCGGCGAGAAGATGGTGCGCGGCTGGGAGACGATCGACCACGCGGTCTGGGACCAGGACTCGCGGATGCTCGTGATCTGGTGGGTGGACTCCCGCCGCACCACCCCGCTGGAGATCCAGGACGATGTGGGCCGTCTGCCCGAGGTGGTGCGGGAGCGGGTGCAGTCGACGGTGGTGCTGACCGCGAGTGTGCCTCTGACGCGCGGCAAACCGGCCCGGGTGGCGTTGCGCCGCGATGCCCACGGTGAGCTGCTGGCCCAGTCTCTGGTGCCGCCGGGCGTGAAGCCGGACGCGCCCGAGGTGGCACAGGCGATCGACCGGGCGCTGGCCGAACTCTGGGCGGAGGCGGGCGAGCAGGGTCTGAACGCCGGTGCCCCGCCCGCGATCTGAGGTGTGACGAATGCAGAGCACGGACGGCACGGACGACTGGTACGGCACCCACCCCGGCACCCCTGACCCCGAACCGGGACCCCGCCGCGCCCGGCCGGGGGAGTGGCAGCAGGACGATGAGCCGGAGCCCGGCCACTCCCCGGCCGAGCAGCGACCGGACGCCTGGCGGCAGCAGCCGGAGGCTTGGCAGACCGAGCAGACGGCAGGGCTGGCGGGGCTGGAGGCCTGGCAGTCGGCGCAGTCGGCGCAGTCGGCGCAGTCGGCGCAGCAGGGGCCGGACGCCTGGCCGGCGGAACCGGAGTCCTGGGAGCAATCGCAGCAGTCGGACGCGTGGCAGCAGGTGCCTGAGGCCTGGCAGTCCGAGCCTGAGGCCTGGCAGTCCGAGCCTGAGGCCTGGCAGTCCGAGCCGGTCGCCTGGCAGACGGAGCCCGAGTCCTGGCAGCAGCCCGAGGTTCGGACTGGCCCGGAGAGGCCGGGGGAGCCGGAGGGGCTGGGGGAGTCTGAGGCTTGGCAACAGGCCGAGGTGCAGCACGGGTCTGAGGTGCGGCAACAGCCCGAGATGTGGCAGCAGGCCGAGGCTCGGCAGGAACCCGAGGCGTGGCAACAGCTCCTGGCCCGTCAGCCCGAGGCCCGTCAGCCCGAGGCCCGTCAGCCCGAGGCCCGTCAGCCCGAGGCCTGGCAGCCTGGAACCCGTCAGCCCGAGACCCGTGAGCCGGAACCCCAAACGTCCCGGTCTCCGGCTCCGCGGTCTCAGGCCGCGCAGTCCCCGGTCACCCAGCCCCAAGCGGTACTGCGCCAAGCCGCACACCCCCAGCCCGCACAGTCCCACGCCCCGCATCCCCAGCCCGTGCGACCCCGGGCCACGGAGCCGCGAGCTCCTCAGCCTCAGCCCACGCACCCTCAGCCCACGCACCCTCAGCCCACGCACGCTCAACCTCAGCCCGCACACCCCCGTGCTCACCGGCCGGAATCCGAGGTCCGGCAGCCACAACCCCAACCGCAGCCACAACCCCAGCACCAGTCGCGGCCCCAGCCCCAGCCCGCGGCGGACGATCCGCTGACCGGGGCCGAGCTGCCGTACCTGCTGAGTCTGGCGCTCCAGACCATCCTCAGTGAGTTCACCGACGAGCTGGCCGCCGCCGGTCACGAGGATCTGAGCCCGCTGCACGGCCAGGTGTTCGACGTGCTCCGCGACCGGGGCTGGTGCACCGCCGACGAGCTGGTCCAGGCGCTCGGGCTGACTCAGCCGGCCGCCGCGCAGATCATCAAAGACCTGGAGCAGCGCGGGTATCTGCGGCAGACCCCGGACCCGGAGGGCGGCCGGCACCTGCTGCACATAATGACCGACAAGGCCCAGCGCCGGCTGCGGGCCGACGGCTACGTGCGCGCCCGGCTGGAGGAACGGCTGACCGAACAGCTCGGCGCCGACGGCATGGGCGATCTACGCGGTCTGCTGACCCGGCTGATCCGGGCCCGGACCGGCGACGTCATCCCACCCCTGCGCCCGCTCTGGTGAGCGGCCCGGCCCCGGGGCCGGGCTCAAGCCGGGACCGTTCCTGACCGACGTCAGCAGGTGTGACGAACGGGGCCGGCACCGAACCCTTCGCGGTTCCCGTCGTCCCCCGAACAAACGTCCCCCGAACCAACGTCCCCGAAACAAACGTCCCTGAAACCAACGCCCCCCTGCACCCCCGCGTCCCCGGCCAGCGCGACGGCCGTCGTGGGCGGCACGCCATGGCGGCGCTGCCGCCCACCCGGATCGGCGACGTGCTGGTGGAACGCGGGCTGCTCTCCCAGGACGACCTGAACTGGGCCGTCAATGTGCAGGGACGCACCGGGTCACGGCTCGGCGCGATCCTGATCGCCGCCGGTCTGGTGCGGCGTCTGGACCTGTACCGCACGCTCGCCCGGATCTGGGACAGCGAGTTCGTCGACGTGGCGAACACGGTCATCGACCCGGAACTGGTGTCCGGGCTGGAACCGCGGATGCTGGTCGACGAGGGCTGGATCCCGGTGCGCTACGAGCCCGGCCGCACCGACGGCACCGTGCTGGTCGCCACCGCCGAGGAGCCCAGCTGGGCCCGGCGGCAGCAGATCCAGCGGCGGATGGGCGTGCCGGTACGGCTGGCGGTGACCTCGGACTGGGACATCGCGCTGGCCATGCGGCGGGTGTTCCGCGAGCACCTGATCGACGAGGCGGCCAACGGGCTGTGGCAGCGGCACCCGGCGGCCTCGGCCCGGGAGGTGCTCTCGACCGGGCAGATCGTGGTGCTCCTGAGCGTCGCCGGCGGGTACATCTACGGCCTGCTGTTCGCCCCGCTGCTCACCCTGCTCGTGACCTCGATGCTGGTCGCGATGTTCTTCCTGGTCGGGGTGCTGTTCAAGTTCGTGGTCTGCCTGGTGGGCGCGCGCCGCGAGGCGGCGGTGCCGATCACGGACGACGACGTGGCCGCTCTCACCGACGACGAGCTGCCGATGTACACCGTGCTGGTGCCGGTGTACCGCGAGGCGAACATCGTGGCCGACCTGATCGGCAACCTCGGCGGCCTGGACTACCCGCCGGAGAAGCTGGAGATCCTGCTGCTCCTGGAGGAGGAGGACGACGAGACCCGGATGGCCGCGGCCGCCGCCGACTGCCCCAGCACGATCACCTTCGTGGTGGTGCCCAAGGGCGGCCCGCAGACCAAGCCGAAGGCCTGCAACATCGGGCTGTTCTTCGCGCACGGCGAGTTCCTGGTGATTTATGACGCCGAGGACCGGCCGGAGGCCGACCAGCTGAAGAAGGCCGTGATCGCGTTCCGCCGGGCCGAGCGGGGCGGCAACGACAAGCTGGTCTGCGTGCAGGCGGCCCTGAACTACTGGAACGCCGAGGAGAACGCGCTGACCAGGATGTTCACGCTGGAGTACTCGTTCTGGTTCGACTACATGCTGCCCGGCCTGGAAGCCCTGAAACTGCCCATCCCGCTGGGCGGCACATCCAACCACTTCCGTACGCAACCGCTGCGGGACCTGGGCGGATGGGACCCCTACAACGTCACCGAGGACGCCGATCTGGGGATTCGCGCCGCCGCGCTCGGCTACACCGTCGGCGTCATCAACTCGACCACCTACGAGGAGGCGAACCGGGCCTACGGCAACTGGATCCGGCAGCGTTCCCGGTGGATCAAGGGCTACCTCCAGACCACCCTGGTGCACACCCGCCGGCCGGTCCGGCTGACCCGCCAGGCCGGTGCGGTGCAGGCCCTGGCCTTCGCCCTGCTGGTCGGAGGCACCCCGCTGTCGTTCCTGCTCTCGCCGCCGCTGTACGCGATGTTCTTCTTCAGCCTGGTGCTGCCGATCGAGCGGATGAACGAGCTGTTCCCCTCGCCGATCCTGGAGATCAGCCTGGCCAACCTGCTGCTCGGCAACTCGGTGATGATCTACGTGACGATGATGGGCGCCTTCAAGCGCCGCCGCTACCGGCTGGTGCCCTGGGCCCTGCTCAACCCGGCCTACTGGATGATGCACTCGATCTCCGCCTACAAGGCCCTCTGGCAGCTGATCACCAGACCGCACTACTGGGAGAAGACGACGCACGGCCTGTCCGGCCAGAACCACCAGAACCCGGGCGGCTGAATGCGCTCCGGCGACTGGGAGTTCTGGCTGAGCCTGTTCGGCGCGCTCACCCTGATCCACCTGGTGGTGCGGGCGCTGCGCCGGTTCACCGTGCGCGGCTCGACCGCCGAGGGTCTGCTGGCCGGGCTGACCTTTGGCCTGCTCGTGCTGATCGACCCGCTGGTGCTGCTGCCGGTGGCCGTGGTGGTCGCGGTCTGCGCCGCCGTCACCGCCCGCTACCGGCCCGGCGAGCCCGGTGCCGCCCTGGCCGCGATCTGCCTGCTGCTCTTCCCGGCCGCCGCGGCCTTCGGCTCCTCGGCGTTCCTGAGCTGGCGCCTGGGCTGAAGTTTCTGAGCCGGGCCGGGGCGGAAGAGCCTGCGTGTCGCTTATGGTCCTGCTGTGCTGAAAGCGGTCGGTGAAGCGTTCGTGGTGGTGGGGGCGGGGGCCAGGCTCTGGCTGCGGCACTGGCCGGTGCTGCTGACGATCGCGCTGTTCGCCCTGGCCGGGCGGATGGGCGCGATCTGGCTCGCCGTGCGCGTCAGCGAGGTGCAGAACACGCTCGGCGTGCTGGTCGTCGTGCTCGCCCCGCTGTGCGCCGTCACCGGCATCGTGCTGATGCTCTACACGCTGCGGCACTCGCTGCCCACCATCCACGAGGCCAGCACCGCGGCCGGCCCGGAAGACCGGGTGCGGCACCGGGAACGGCGTCTGCTCGACATCCTGGCCAGCGTGCTGGTGCCCTTCCTGGCGGTCTACGCCTCCTACGGATTCCTGCGCCAGGACATCGACCGCTACACCAACGCGATCTTCGGCGAGGAGTTCACCAGCGAGGCGATCTTCGCCGGCATGCGGGACGCGAACCTGGACCGGTTCGGTTTCGCCGAGGGCTGGCAGCTGGTCGCGATCGTGGTGGTGGCGGTCGCGCTCAAGTTCGGCCTGGCCAAGCTCGAGGCGCACCGGGCCTGGGCCGGTTTCGGCTTCCTCGGGGCCTACGTCGAGGTGCTCTGGCTGGCCACCATCGCGATCCACCTGACCACCTGGAAGGACTCGGCCTGGGACTGGGCCGAGAGCCGGCGCGGCGTGGAGATGTTCGTCGAGGGCTGGGAAGCGCTGCTGGACCGGCTCGGCCCGTTCGCCGACGCCGCCGACATCGCCGGGGCCTGGGCGCTCGACCTGGTCTCCAGCGTCGACTCGCTGGTGATCGTGCCGATCGCCTGGCTCACCGTCGGGGCGGTCGTCTACGGGCACCGGCTGGTCGAGCCGCCACCGGTCCGGGAACCCCGCCTGCTGCGCGCCGTCCCGGGCCCGGTGCGGCGGGCCGGCACCGAGCTGACCGGTGAGATCGCCGAGCGCTTCAGCGGCCTGTTCGGCGGCCTGCGGCAGCTCGCGGTGGCCGGGCTCGGGCCGATGCTGATCTTCGCCCTGGCCTTCCTCGCCTCGCAGCGGCTGGAAGACGCCCTGAACGAGCTGACGCGCTGGATCATCGGACCGCAGACCGCGGGCACCTGGCTGGCCTTCTCGCCGCACGTGCAGACCGTCACCCGGGCGGTCGGGCTGACCGTCACCATGTGCCTGCTCGCGGCCGCCGTCGAGCGGGTGCTGGCCAAGGGCGGCGCGGTGATCGAGGAGGAGCACACGGACGACGCCGGGGAGCCGGAAGAGGCGCAGCCCCAGCCGGCCTGAGCGCTCGCCGCGTCCTCGGTCAGGAGCCCGCCCGGAAGGCCACGTAACGCGGTGTGTCCCACCACAGGTCGAGCTCGGTGTACTCGGCGTCGGCCGGCACCACCCAGACCCGGGTCACGGTGTACGAGGCGGGCCGGGGGCTCTCGCCGTCCATCGGCTCGGCCCGCTTGCCCAGCAGGTCGTAGGGGCCGGGGGCGTCCCGCGGGGTGCAGACCGGGATGTCCTGGCCGCCGGCCACATTGGTGACCAGGTAGAAGTAGCGGTTGCCCGCGGTGTCGCGCAGGGCGGCCTGGCAGCCGAACAGTGGCGTCTGCGGGTCGGACTCGACCGAGAACGTCACCTCGACCGCCGCCGTGCCCTCGGGCATCTCGTAGCTGAGCGACCCGGTGGCCTCCTGCGCGCTGAGGCGGCGCACCGAGTCGAGCTTCAGCGACACCTTCCGCACGTTGTCGCCCGTGCTGTCGGTGTAGGGCTCCGCGTAGTCCAGCCAGACGCCTTTGCGCGCCACCGTGGGCTGGTGCAGGTCGGCGTCCCAGTAGTATGTCTTCACCCGGTCCGAGCTGGCCCCCAGCGCGAGCACCGCGGCCAGGGGCAACAGCCCGAGGCCCCAGCGGTTGCGCGAGAGCCAGCCGGTGCGGCGGTTGGAATGCCGCATCAGGACGGCACTCACGCCGACTCAGCCGCCCCCGCACAGGCTGTCGTGGTGGTGCCGGAGGACGCGTCGGGCTGCTCGGCGGAGACCCCCGGCATCAGCAGCGTCTTGGTGTTCTTCCGCATCTGCGCCACTTCGGAGCGGCTCACCCCGAGGTCGATGTCGGTCACGTCGTCCTGGGACAGGTACGTCTGGTTCAGCGCGATCCGCAGGTGGGCGCCGGGAACCGCGTCGGCGGGCATCTCGATCGCCACGCTGGTCCAGACCGGCACCCCGACCTGTACGGAGCCGGTCGAGAACCCGCCCCGGCCGGCCGAGGTGGCCACGTAGAGCCGGCCGTCGCCGCCCTCGATCGCCGCGTATTGCAGGTCGGAGGTCTCACCCCGCGCCGACACCTTCACCGGCACCACCACGAACACCTCGGGGGAGCGGAAGTCGGTGCCGTAACCCTGCGACAGACAGGGCGAGCCCTCCACAGCGGTCGCGGTGACCTCTGCGTAACGCAGGGTCACCGGGGTGCCCACCGTGCCCTCGCGCAGGAACGGCCGGCTGACGTCGGTGTCGTCCTTGCCGAACTGGCTGATGAAGTAACCGATCGCGAGCGCCGCGATGACCAGCACCACCAGGGCGGCCTTGCGGCCGTAGCCGCCACGTCGCCCGGGGCCCCGGCCGCCGCGCGGCGGTGCGCCGGGCCGGCCCTGACCGGGACGCTGCCCCGGCGGGACCTCGCCCTTGCCCACCCGGTAGTAGCTCGGGTTGTCCTGCTCGTAGGCGCGGTCGTAGTCCGGGTCGGGACCGCCGAGCAGCCGTCCGCCGCCGGGCGTCTCCCAGTTCCCGTTGCCCCGGGGCCGCGGTGCGCCCGGTTCCGACCGCCGCGGCGGCGGCGCGTTCCAGCCCGGCACGTCGCCGTCCTGGTGGTCACGGCCGCGTGCTGTGTCGCGTGCTGTGTCCGGCTGGTCCCACGGGGCAGGGGCCTTGGGGACGTCCGGACGCTGCGGTTCGGGGGGCTGCGGTTCGGGACGCTGCTCGCCGAATCCGGGTGTGGCGTAACCACTCATCGGCTGGGAGGCCTGGACCTGCTGCCACGGGGGCGCCTTCTGGTCGTCCGGCGCCCGGAAGGTCTCTTCCTGGGGCGGGTACGTCCGGGGGTACCCGTCGTCGGTGCGGCGGGCCGGGCCCGCGGGCGCCGAGTCGTAGGAGTCCGGCTCGCCCCAGCCACCGCGGGCGTCCTGGCCGTCGCGAGTGTCCTGGTCGTCGCGGGCGTCCTGGTCGGCTCGCCCGTCCTGGTCGTAGCCGCCCTCGGCCCGGTAGCCGTCGGATCCGTTGCTGTCGGATCCATAGCCGTCGGATCCGTACCCGTCGTCCTGCCCCGGCTGGTCCCACCCGGACACCTGCGGCTGCGAACCGGTCTGCCCCGGCTGGTAGTCGGTGAAGGCGTAGTCGTAGGAGCTGCTGCTGGGCTGCTCGAACCCGGCCGGCTCGGTCTGCGGGTACGACTCCTGGAACGAGGCCTGCCGTGAGGCGGTCTCGTGGTAGTCGGCCTGCTGGTACGGGCTGGCCTGCTGGTACAGGTCGTCGTAGAACTCCTCCACCGGAGGCTGTTCCACCGGTTCGGAGCCGGTGATCCGCTCGATCGAGCCGGTCTGCCGGTCGATGGCCGCCCGCCGGGCCCCGGCGAAGAAGGCCCCGCCCCCGCCGCCCCGGTGGTACTCCGGAGGCGCCGACGACGCCCCGGAGTCGGGTGACAGGCTCGGCGACGGATCGATCAGCGGTTCCGGCGCGACGGAGGGCCGGCTGTCCTGCCCCACCTGGCCGGTCTGCCCGGTGTCTTGCTGCGCCTTGCGCGCGCCGGTGAAGAAGGCGCTGCCGCCGGCGGTCGGCGGGTACGACTTCGGTGGCTCGTACCTGGTCTCGCTCTGCCGCGCGTCGGCGGTGAACAGACCCACGGCGTCGTCGGTGAACGCCGCCGCCGCACCTGCCCACTGCTGGTGCCGGTTCTCCCGGGGACGCTCCGCCTCGGGCGCTTCCCAGCCCTCGGCGAGCGGGATCGGGCGCCCGGTGACGTCCTGGTACACCGGCGACATCCGCGGGCCCGTGTCCTGCCGGACCGGCCCGGTCACCAGCCTCGTCGGCCGGTTGCTGCCCTCGTCACTCACCCGCCGGCTCCTGTGTCCGTGCTCGTTTCAGTTCCACTGTCCGCCGTGGTGCTCGTGTCGTCGGACCCGGCCTTCTGTGGCAGCACTGCCAGCTCGGCCTCCGCGGTCACGGTCGGGTCCAGCCACTGTTCGGTCTGGGTCAGGCTGTCCGCCCGCCAGGTGTGCTCGACGACCTGGACCTTCACCTCGTCGGGTGGGGGGACCTCGGCGTCGTGCTCGAAGAGGAACACGGCCGAGTACGTGATGCCCGGCTGGATCGGTTCCAGCGCGGAACTGTCAGCGTACTGCTGAACGTGGTCCGCCCTGACCCGGGTGGTGCGGTCCGAGTCGTCGCCGGTCGTGTCGTAGTCGAGTTCGGGCGTGCGCACCATGCCCTTCACCGCGCCGGCGTCGATGCTCAGCACCTGCGTGGCGTAGTAGCCGAGCACGCTCTCGTCACTGGTGTTCTCGATGTCCGCCACGACGGCCAGCCAGCGGTCGCCGCTCCGGCTCGGGTAGGTGTTGGGCACCGCCGCGCCGTCCATCCAGATCAGTCGCCGGATCGTGATCTCGAAGGGGTCGGCCTCGATCGTGCGTCCCACCTGAACCGTGCCGATCCGGCTGCCGATGCCACCGCCCTGCGCCTCCTCCAGGCCCCCGAACGCCGCGGTGGAGCCGAGCACCAGGGCGGTGATGCCGACGCCGAAGCTGCGCAGGGGCTGGTCGAGGAGTCGCTGAGCCACCCGGCTGCCGCTGGCGGCCGGTTCCTCGGGGGGCACGGAAGGTAGTGACATCGGGACGGATTCTAGGGACATGCCCGCCGTGTCTGATGTGGTTATCGGTGTAAATCACTTCCGGGAGCAATCCGGTCACACCACGTTGCGCTCGGGTCGCAGCTGGTCATCGGCGAAACGGGAGGCCGAGAGACCACTCACGTCGAACTCGGGTGGCACACCGAGATACAGGTCACGCATCACCTCGCCGGCCGCCGGGCCCATCAGGAAGCCGTGGCCGGAGAAGCCGGTGCAGTAGAGGAACCGGGAGACGCCGGTCGCCTCGCCGATCACGGCGTTGTGGTCGGGGGTCATCTCGTAGAGCCCGGCCCAGCCCCGCCGGATCCCGACCTCGCCGAGGTCCGGCACCCGCCGGGCCATCGCCCCGGCCAGGTCGTCCAGCCAGTCCTGCGTCGGGTTCTGGTCGAAGGCCCAGGTGTCCTGCTTCTCGGCGCCGCCCAGCAGCAGTCCCCGGCCCTCCCGGTGGAAGTAGAACGAGGTGCCGAAGTCGATGGTGAACGGCAGGTCCGGCGGCAGGTCGGGGATCGGTGTGCTGATCGCGATCTGCCGGCGCAGCGGGCGCACCGGCAGGTCCACCCCGGCCCAGCCGGCGATCCGGCCGGACCAGGCACCGGCCGTGCAGATCACGGTGTTCGTGCGGATCCGCCCGGCCGGGCTGAGCACGGCCTGGATCTCGCCGTCCTCGATGTGGAAGCCGGTGGCCGGGGTGCCGGGCAGGACGGTCGCGCCGAGCCGACGGGCGGCCCCGGTGTAACCGGCCACCACCGACTCCGGCGTGCAGTGGCCGGCGTCGGGCGAGAACAGCGCCCCCTTCAGGCCTTCCGTACTGATCAGGGGCGAGAGCCGGCGGGCCTCCGCGACGTCGATCATCCGGCTGGGCACGCCCAGGGCGTTCTGGATCTCGATCCCGGCCTCGAACGAGGCCAGGTCGGCGTCGTCGTCCAGCAGGAACAGGTAGCCGCTGGTCTCCAGGTCGATCTCCTGGCCGAAGTCGGCGCCGAAGCGGCGCAGCGTCTCCAAACCGCGCTGTCCGAGCCGGATGTTGAGCTCGTCGGAGAACAGTGCCCGCACGCCGCCCGCGGCCTTGCCGGTGGAGCCGCTGCCCAGCTGCCCGCCCTCCAGCAGCACCACGCGCTCCACGCCCGCGGCCACGAGCTGGTAAGCGGTGCTGACGCCCATCACCCCGCCGCCGATCACGACCACGTCGGCCTGGGCGGGTGGGACCGGGCGCACCGGGCGCGAGGGCGTGGTGGTCATGCGCAATGGTACGAAAACCCCGATTGAGGACGACGACGAGCTCCCGTGACCGGCGCCACGCCGGGCGCGGCAGCTCATCGTCGTCCACAATTTTCGGGCCCACCCGCTCAGGCCCGGGCCGCGCGATCCGATTGGGAAGCGGATGGCTGGGCCCGACGGGCGGAGGAACGCGGTGCCGACGGTGGTGGTGCGCTGCCTGACACTGCTGCTGACCGGCCTGGTCGCCACCGGACTCGGCTGGGCCGGTCTGAACCTGCTGCGCGATCCGGTGTCGGGCGAGCCGGTCTGGTGGCCGGTTCGGGGCGGTGGCGCTGGTCCATGCCACCCGCCGGCTCTGGCCCTGGATCATGATCGGGCTGGCCCTCGGATCGGCCCTGGTCGTCGCCCTCGTGGCGCCCAGCGCGATCAACTTCGGTGGGCTGGTGGCGGGACTGTGCGAGAACCTGATCGTCGCGCTGCTGCGCCGCCTGCGGCCCCGCAGCGCGCTGGACGAGTCGCCGCTGGACGCCGTGCGGGTGCTGGGCTGCGTGCTGGGGGGCAGCGCGGTGGCGTCGGTGGCGTTCGCCGTCATCGGGTTGTCGGGCAGTGCCACGTTGATGGACCTGTGGTCCGAGTTCGCCCGCAACCACCTGCTCGGGCTGATGCTGGTCTCGCCGTGCCTGGCGGTGAGCATCGGCCGCGAGGAGTTCCGCGCCCAGCTGCGCGACCGCCGGGCGAACCTGGAATGGCTGACCCAGCTGTCGGTCACGACGCTGCTGTCGAGCGCGGTCTTCCTCACCCACCAGCACGTGGTCGGCTCGTCGGTGGTGGTGCTGCCGCTGGTCTGGGGAGCCCTGCGGCTCGGCCCGCTGCGGGCGATGACCGGCCTGCTGGTGATCGCGACGATGGCGGCGGTCGGCACCAGCCACGGCCTGGGCCGGATCTCCGCCCTCGACCACGGTGACGACGGGGTGATCACCCTCCAGATCGCGATCGGCACGCTGGCCCTGACCACGATGGCCACGGCGGTGGCCGGGCGGCTACGGGAACGGGCCATGCGGCTGGTGCGCCGGCGCACCGAGGACCTGAACACGGCCGAGCGGCTGGCCGGTATCGGCTCGGTGCGTTGGGACACCGCCAGCGGGCGGATGGTCTGGAGCCAGGGCCTGCACCTGGTGCTGGGGACCGACCCGGCGCGCGACCAGGAGACCACCCAGACCTACACCGAGAGGCTGCACCCCGACGACCGTGAGCGGGTGCTCGAGGACGGCGCGCGGCTGGCCGAGGACACCGGGGAGGCCCGGCACCTGGAGTACCGGATCGTGCGGCCGGACGGCGAGGTGCGGCAGGTGGCCATTCGCTCCGCCACCGAGCGGTCCACCGGCGGCGGCAAGGAGGTGTTCACCACGGTGCAGGACGTGACCGAGGCCAGGGCGGCGGCCGCCGAGGTGGACCGGGCCCACCAGGAACTGTCCGCCGTACTCGACGCGGTGACCGGCACGGCGATCCTCGGGACCGACCGGGAGGACGGCACGCTCACGTTCTTCAACGTCGGGCGGAGGCGCTGTTCGGCTACCGGGCGCAGGAGGCGATCGGCCGGCTCACCCCGATGCAACTGCACGACCGACGGAGCTGGAGCGGCTCGCGCAGGAGGGGCGCGACCTGCTGCCGGAGATGATGGGGACGATCGAGCGGGACGGGGTGTTCAACCGGCAGTGCACGTTCGCGCGCAAGGACGGCACGACATTCCCCGGGCAGCTCGTGCTCTCGGTCAAACGCCGCCCGGACGGTACCCGGATGGGGTACACCGGCGTCATCACCGACCTCACCGCGGTGCTGCGGGCCCAGGAAGAGCTGGCGGAGAGCGACAAACGCTTCCGGCTGGCGTTCGACACCTCGCCGATGGGCATGGCCGTCGTCTCGCTGGGCGCCGCCGACCCCGGCCGGTTCCTGCGGGTGAACGACGCGCTCTGCGAGTTCGCCGGGGTCGGTGAGGGGCAGCTGGTGGGGGCCCGGGTCGGGGACTTCCTGGGCGACCCGGAGCACCTGGAGCAGGCGATGGGGAACCTGGCCGAGCTGATCGCCGGGAACGTGGACGCGGTGACCGCCGAGCGCCACCTGTTCCGGGCCGACGGCGGCGAGCGCTGGGGCCGGGTGTCCGCCTCGGCCGTGCGGCCCGACGGCGACCGTGACCCTTCCCTGATCCTGCTGGTCGAAGACATCACCGCCCGCAAGGAACTGACCGAGCGCCACGAGTTCGCCATCCTCTGCCCCGGCGTGCCCGACGCGGCCACCGCGATCCGGATCGGCCACGAGGTGCTGGCCGCCCTGTCCCGCGAGTTCGACCTGAGCCGGACCCGTGCCCGGGTCGGCGCCAGCATCGGCGTGGCCGTCGCGGCCGACGGCGACACCGGCCCGGACCTGCTGCACGCGGCGGATCAGGCGATGTACGCGGCCAAGCGCTCGGGCAAGGGCGCGGTGCGGCTGAACACCCGATGACGGCCCTCGCGGTGGGGTGGTCAAAGCAGTGCCCGGGCTTTGATAGAGTTCTTCTCGCGCCGCAGGGAAACCTACGGAGAGCAGCGATCCCCCGTAGCTCAATTGGCAGAGCATGCGACTGTTAATCGCAGGGTTACTGGTTCAAGTCCAGTCGGGGGAGCTTCACAGCAGGTCAGCCACCAGGTCCCATCAGTCGCCATCGACGGTGGGACCTTTTTGGGTCATCTTTGGCGGCTCCGGGTTCCGACAGGTTCTCCAGCGCATCGGCTCCGCGAGTGGCCCAGGCGATCGCGAGGGCCTCGCCGATGCGGACCCCTGTGGCGAACATGATGCGGCCGTCTTCACCGCACCGGCGACGACCGTCCTGGCCGGCTTCACACCGTGACGGAATCGCCGAACCGTGAATCACGTGTGAGACGAGCCCCTTTCCGGGGGAGTGGGAGCGGATGGCCGTGTTTCTGGACGGCAGCCGCGCCGAGACGGCCTGACAGTCCCTCCACGGCTTCACAGGGAAATGCCAGGAACAACCGATGGGTACTCCAGGTAGCCGGTCGAGCGTCGACGGTGCATGGGTCGGCCTCCGCCGCGGAAACGGGTCCGCGGCACGAACGAGGTACGGCCCGGACGAGGGGAATGCATCATGCGCGTACGACGCCTGAGCACCAGAGTCGGACTGGCCGTGGCCGCGGGGGCCATCGGCCTGGGGGCAGCGGGGATCGCGGTGGCCTACCCGGCCTTCGCCGCGACCGTTCCGGACGATCCGTCCGCCACCGGAGCACCACCCACTCCGACGGGCACCCCCACCCCCACGCGGCCGTCGGCCGACGGAAAGTCCCGGCTCGAAGGATCTTTGAAAGACCTCGTCGACGACGGCACGATCACCCAGGAGCAGGCCGACAAGGTGGCGGAGAAGCTGGCCGGCTCCGGCATCGGCTCCGGCCCGGAGGTCGGCCTGCACGGCCGGGCCACCGCCCTGGCTCTCGACGAGGTGGCCAAGGCCCTGGGCTTGAGCGAAGACGAGGTGAGCAGCGCGCTCGCCGACGGCAGGTCCGTCAAGGACCTGGCGGAACAGCAGGGCAAGGACGTCGACGACGTGATCGACGCCCTGGTCGAGGCCGCCACCGAGAAGATCCACCAGGCCGTCGAGGCCGGTGACCTGACCCAGGAGGCGGCCGACGGGATCACCCCGAAGCTGAAGGAGCGCATCACCTGGCTGGTGGAGAACGGCCTGCCGAAGCTCCCTGGCCTGTCTTCGGACGGGCGGAACGCTCCGGAGGGCTGGGGCGGATGGGGTGGTGGCCGCCAGTTCCATCAGTGGCACGACGAACAAGGGGACGACGAAACCCCCGCTCCCAGCTCGTCGTCCGGCTCGGCGACCCAGGGCTCGTCCTTCTCCGGAGCCGCCTGACCAGGGCATTCGCGTCCCTCGTCTCAACCCCGCATACACCTGAGCCGGAATCGCACGTTCGCCCGACGAGCCGAATCGTTATCGGGATGTGACAATGGCCGGGCAGATGCGGGGTTGGAACGAGGAGTCGCAATGGCGGGTTCTGGGGCGTGGACGTCGGGGCGCGGGTCGTCCGAGGGCACATCGACGGGGGCGGATCCGGCTGCTGACTCGGCGGCTCTGTGGGGCCCACCCGATCCGCCCGAGGACCCACCCGATCACCGTGGCGACCCACCGGACCAGCACCGCCAGCAGCCGTCCGGTCAGACGTCGGGTCAGACAATGACGGGCTGGGCGGTGGCTCCTCCGGCGGGCCCCGCCGCTCCCGCCGACGTCACCCATCCGTCGGTGACCACAGGGCCACCCTTCGTCCTGCCCCCGGCCGCGCCTTCGGCCGTGCCCCCGGCCGCGCCCTCAGCCGTGCGCCCGTCAGCGCCCTCCTCGGTGCCCGCCACGACGTCCCCGATTCTCTCCGCGCCCCCGGTGCTCCAGACGCTCGACGGCCAGGGCCAGGTCTGGGAGTACGACCTCGGCGACCGGCCGGCCGCCTCCGCGCCGGCCCCCACCCCGGACCAGCCGGGCGGCAACGAATCCTCGGGCTGGGCAGCCGATCTCGACCAGGCCGACGGCTGGATCGACGAGGGCGGCAAGGCCGAGCCGGGGTCACCGCGCCGTCGTCGTCTGGCGCTGGTCGCGGCCACGGCCCTGGCCGTGCTGGTCGCGGCGCTGTCGGTGCCCTCGCTGCTGTCCGCCGACGAGGAGACGACCGACGACAACACCGTCGTGCTCGGCCGCCACCTGACCGCCCCGGTCGCCCTGAACCTGCCGGACGGGGCCATCGCCACCGCCGACGAGAGCTATGTCGGCGTGCAGTTCGCCACCGGCGGCTGGGTGCTGGTCACCGTGCCCGAGCAGGTGGTGCAGCCCGACGGCACCCGGGCCGAGATGCCCTCGAACCCGTCGGCCTGGCTGCAACGTCATCCCGACGTGTTCGTCAGCGCCGTGCGCCGCGTCGAGGTGGACGGCCGCCCGGCCACCCAGATCGACTACCGGCGTTCGTCCATGGCCCAGCCGCAGAGCAGTTATGCCCGCCTGCCGCTGTTCTGCGGCTGGCGCGGCGAGGACGTGAACGAACCGGGCGGCAACACCAGTGTTTTCGACGCCGGCAGCCGCCCCTCCACCCGGGAGTGCACCCAGATCACCGACGGCGCCCGGGTGCGGGCCACGTTCATCCCCGTCGAAGGCCGCACCCTGCTGGTGGAGGCGGTCTGGCGGCCCTACGGGGTGTGGGGGTGGCGGATGCCCACCACCCTGCGCGACTCCTACAACGGGCTGCTCGCCGGACTCTCCCCGCGCCCCGCCGGATCCTGACCCGGCGCCGCTCTCAGTACTGGTCGGGCCAGGACTTGCTACGCCGCAGCAGACGCGGCCGGTTCTGCTCCCGCCGGCGCGGCGCGGTGCCGTCGGGCTCCCGCTCCTGGGCCGGCAACAACTGCTCCAGGATCACTTCGGACGTCTTGCGCGCGAACGGGTCCCGCAGGATCGACATGTGGTCGCCCGGAACGTGGGTGAGCCGCCAGGTGCCGGTCAGGTACGGCGCCCAGGCGCGGCGTTCCTCCCGTTCCTCGCTCTCGGCCGCGACGATCACGAGCGCTTCGCCGTCATAGGGTTTGCCCTTGTAGAGCATGTGCAGATAGTTGCTCTGCCGCCAGAAACGCCAGTACTGGTCGTCGCCGGGGGTGCCGCGCAGACCCGTGGTGGCCACGCCCAGCGCCGTCTTCAGTTTCTGGATCGGGGTGCCGCCGTCGTTCTGGTGCGAGCGCCGGTCGGGCGGGAACGAGTCGAGCACCACCAGCAGCCCGACCTCCTGCCCGGCGTCACGCAGCTGGTGCGCCACCTCCATCGCGAGCACCCCGCCGAACGAGTGCCCTCCGATGAAATACGGCCCCACCGGCTGGATCTGGCGCAGCGTCTTGATGTGCCGCCGGGCCGAGGCCTCCACGCTCCAGTCCGGGATGCCGCGCGCCTCCAGACCGTAGGCCTGCAAGGCGAACACCGGCTGGTCGTCGGGCAGGTGCCGGACCAGGGGCACCAGCGTGACGCCCAGGCCGCCGCCCCCGGTGAAGAGGAACAGCGGCGGGCGGGAACCGGTGGCGCGCAACGGGATCAGCGTCTGGTTGGAGGCATCCACCCGGCGGGTGACCCGCTCGGCGAACTCGCCCAGGGTGGGCGCCTGCACCAGCACGGTGGTCTGCGCGGCCTCGGTCTGCACCCCCAGCTCGGAGGCCATCCGGCTCATCAGGCTCTCGGCGGCCAGCGAGTCGCCGCCGAGCTCGAAGAAGTCGTCTTCCAGGCTGATCTCGGGCAGCGCCAGCACGCTGCACCACAGCGCCCGCACCACTTCCTGCCACTCGGACAGGTCTTCCTTGGTGCCGCTGCCCGCGGTGACGACGGGCGGCTCGGGCAGCCCGGCCCGGTCCAGCTTGCCCCGGTCGGTGCGCGGCAGCGCCTCGAGGAACACGATGCTCTCCGGCACCATGTGCGAGGGCAGTACCCCGGCCAGCTGCTGACGCACGGACGCCGCACTCGGCCGGTCGGCGTCGGACACGAGGTACGAGACCAGCCGTTTGCCGCTGCCCTCGCCGTCCCGCTCGGCACCGATCGTCAGGGACTCGATCACCCCGTCGAGCGCCGACAGGGCCGCGTCCACCTCGCCCGGCTCGACCAGGTAGCCGCGGATCTTCACGCTGTGGTCGCGGCGGCCGAGCAGGCGCAGCGCGCCGTCCTCGTTCACCGTGCCGACGTCGCTGCTGCGGTAGGTGCGCGCGCCGTCTTCGTGCTGCCGGCTGAACGCCTTCGCGGTGGCCTCGGGATCGCCCAGATAGCCCACGGCGAAGTTGCGGGCGGTCAGCGTGACGGTGCCGGAACCGCCCGGCGGAACCGGGTTCCCGGCCTCGTCGACGATGGTCAGCAGCACGTCGGGGATCGGCTGCCCGACCGGCAGCAGGCCGGTGAGCTCCGGGTGCGTGTGGTCCACGCGGTACTCGGTGAGGATGCCGGTCTCGGACGAGCCGTAGCGGTTGCGCAGCACGCAGGTGCCGGGCAGCAGGGCCCGGGCGGCCTCGATGTCGGGGCCGTAGGCGGCCTCACCGGCGATCGTGACGCTGGTCAGCCGGCCCAGCAGGGCCGGGTCGGGGGCGATGCCCACCAGGTTGCGCAGGATCGCCGGGCTGGCCTGCACGATGGTCACGCCGTTGCGCTCGATCCAGGCCGGCAGGCCGTCGATGCCGCGGGTGCGGATGTCGTACATCGCCATCGTGGTGCCGGCCAGAATGCCCGCGCAGGTGGCCATCAGCCCGGCGTGGAAGCCCATCGGCAGGGTGTGGGCCACCACGTCGTCGGCGCCGTAGCAGCCGGTGGACTGGGAGTTGCCCCAGGCATCGCGCACCAGCATGCGGTGGTCGTTCACCACCACCTTGGGCCGGCCGGTGGAACCGGAGGTGAAGGCGTAGGCCGCGGCGTCGCCGGGGGCCGGGCCGGTGGCCCACAGGTCGTCCAGGTCGGCCTCGCTGCCGGGGTTGCGCCCCGAGGTGTCGAGCAGCACCTGCCCGACCAGCTCGGCCGCCTTCTCGGCGTTCGCCTCGTCGGTCAGGCAGACCCGCACGTCCACACGGTCCACGAACGAGCGCAGGCGCGCCGCGGGGGTGCGCGGGTCGAGCACCAGGATGGGGCGGCCGGAGGTGACCACGCCCCACAGGGCGGCGACAGCGGCGGCGCCGTGCGAGTACAGCAGGGCGACCGGCTGGGCGTCGGGCGATCCGGCCACGGCGATGCGCACCTGACGGCGCACGGCGGCGATGCGGCGGCCCAGGTCGCCGTAGGTCAGTCGCAGCTCGTCGTCGTGCACGGCGAGCGCTTCGGGCTGGGTGGTGATCACGTGCCGTAGCCGAGCAACGCTGCCCGCCTCGACGTCCCGATAGCTCAGCGGGACGACGTGGCGTTGCGTGTGCACGGTCTGCGCGGTCATTCCGGCCCCTTCCTAGGCTCACGTAACGTCAACTTCTGGATTGCCGACGCTGCGACAGAGTTCATCTCCAGTGGCATCCAATATGCCAAGGAGAACGAGGGACGCGCGCCCGATCACGCCAAACTGTGGGCCAGCTGGCAATCGAATTGCCCGGAATACTACCGATATCGCCGCCAATGCGGCCGCACCCTAGTGAGTGATTGCTGAGAGAACTCAGAGATGACACACATCTCTGAGTTCGATTCCATACAGTGATGGCATGACCGACGCCCCCAGCCCCTGGGCCACCCGACGCCGTGCTCCGCTCCGCTCCACGCCGATGGAACTGCACTTATCGGCAATGACTCTGCGTTACAGCTCGTTCTCTGACCGCGTTCTGGCGGCAGCCGCGGCGGGCTTCAGCGGCATCGGTCTGGGAGCCGTCGACTACCTCGACGCGCGCCGCTCGGAGTTCACCGAGGAGCAGCTGGCCGACTACGTCTCCCGGCACGGGCTGCGGGTGGTCGAGCTGGAGTTCCTGGCCGACTGGTGGCGCGAGGCCGACGTGCGCGGCGTGCGTCTGGAAGAAGACCTGCTGTTCTATCTGGCCGATCTGCTGCACGTGCCGCAGATCAACGTCGGCCTGTTCGCCGAGGTGCCGTTCGACGTGCAGCGCCAGCAGTTCCGGCGGCTGTGCACCCGGGCCGCCGACCACGGCGTCCGCATCGCCCTGGAGTTCATGCCCTACAGCACCCTGCCCCGGCTGTCCGCGGCCCGGGAGCTGATCGCCGCGGCGGGCTGCGACAACGCCGGGCTGATGCTCGACGCCTGGCACTGGCACCGCTCCGGAGGAACCCTCGACGACCTGCGCACGCTGGCGCCGTCCGAGGTGTTCGCCGTCCAGTTGTGTGACGCCACCGCCACCCCGCACGCCGATCTGCGGCACGAGGGCAGGCACGGCCGGCTCCTGCCCGGTGAGGGCGTCGTCGACATCGCCGGCTTCCTGGCCACCCTCGGCGAGATCGGCGTCGACCTGCCGCTCGCGGTCGAGGTGCTGTCCGACGAGCTGGACGCCCGGCACCCGGTGGAGGCCGCCAGAGCGGCCGCCCAGTCGGTCATCTCGCTCACCGGCGACCGGGCGGCCGTGGCCTGAAAAATGATGGACGACGAGGAGCCCGCTACTCGTCCTCGTCGATCCAGGCCCGCACCTGTTCCTCGCTGGTGCGCGGCGCGTCGATGAAGTGCGGCACGAATCTGGCCTGGGTGTCGGTGATCAGGCGGCCGGCGTCGGTCTCCCGGATGCCGAGCCCGGCCGCGTGCCCACCGACGACCCAGGTGCCCAGCACCGGCAGGTTGTCGCCGATCCGCGGAATCTCCTGGTACTGCTGGTAGATCGCGGCCTGGCCGGCGGTGTGCCGGTCCTCGGTGCCGGCCACCACCTGGCCGTCGCGCACCACCCGCACCCCGGCGCCCTCCCAGCCGTGCACCGGTTTGACTACGTACTCGCGTCCCAGCTTCTCCGGGGACCAGTACGCGGGCAGCAGATTCGGGTGCCCCTCGTACAGCTCCCACATCGTGGCCAGCAGCGCCTTCGACCCGGTGAGCACCTTGTGCACCGGCTCCAGCCAGGTCACGTCGCTCGCCAGGGCGGTGCAGCCGAAGTCCTCGGCCAGCATCCAGTCCCACGGGTACATCGCGAAACACGTCGTCACCGGCTCGTTCTCGAGACCGACGAACCGGTTCGAACCATGGACGACGCCCAGCTGGTCGATCGGCAGCGTGATCGGGCGGCCTCCCGCCTCGCGCACCGTGTCCGCGACGTACGCGATCGTGTTCCAGTCCTCCAGCGGCTCCGTCACCCCGGCCACCAGATGCACGAACTCGTTGTCGTTCAGGTGCTTCTGCCAGGTGCGAACCAGCCGCTCGTGCAGCATGTTCCACTGGTCGCGGTCGGGCTGCACGGCCTCCAGCCAGGACCACTGGGTCACCGCCGTCTCGACCAGGGCCGCGGGCGTGTCGGCGTTGTACTCCAGCATCTTCGGCGGCCCGTAGCCGTCCCAGAGCAGGTCGAAACGGCCGTACAGCGACCAGTTCTCCTCGGTGGATCGGCGCAGGTGCGGCCAGGCGTACTCCGGGATGCCCAGCCGGCGCAGGGCCTCGGTGTCGTGGCAGAGCACCCGGGTGGCGTGCATGGCCATCGCGTGCAGCTCGTCGGTGACCCGCTCCAGCTCGTCGGCCTGGCCCTCGGTGATCCGGTAGGCCGCGCCCTCGAACCAGTACGGCTGGTCGTCGTCGCCGTCGTTGCGCTCGCGGGCGTAGGCCAGCCCTTCCTCCTCGACCACGCGGTAGGCGTCCGGGCGTGGGGTCTGCGGAAGGCGCATCATCCGCCCACGCTCCCGCTGCTGCTGCGGCTGGTCTTGCCGAAGCCGCCGCGCTCCACGGCCTGCTTGGTGCTCTGCCTGGTCACCGTGCCGCTGCTGGTGCCGGCGCCGCCGAGGGTGGCCGAGTGCCCCTCCGGCAGCGTGGTCACCGAGCCCGGGTAGTCCGAGACCCTGCCGCCCACCGGCGGATACGTCTTGCCGACCGGCCACATCCGGTAGCCGTAGTAGCCGTGCGAGCCGCTGCTGCCACCCCTGCTGCCGCTGCTACTGCTGCCGGAACTGTCGCAGTCGTCGTGCGAGGACAGATAACTGCCCGGGGTGCTGCCGCTGCCGTAGGTGCTGGACGAACCGTAGGTGCTGTACGGGCCGGCCGTGTCGTCACAGGAGTCGTCGTCCAGGCTGCTGCTGCCGGCGCTGCCACTGCACTTGCTGTCGGCGACCCGGGTCTGCGTGCTCTGGTTCACGCACACGCCCTGGTAGTCCGGATCGGGATCCTTGCCACATCCGGTGAGAACGGCCGCCGCGAACAGGGCCGTGCCGCCCGCCACCACCATGGTGCTGCGCCTTCGAGTCTTCACCCGTACCGATCGTCCAATCTGCCACTCGTTGGTGTCAGACCGACAGACGTGGGGGCGACGGGGGACTGTTGCACGAGTCCGTGTGCGGTGAGTCACGATCATCAGGATTCGCCGGACCGGCCGGTGCGCAACCCGTGCTGCCGGTAACCTTGCACTCCGGCGCCTGATGGGTGCCGATCGCCCACAGTGCCGTGGCGCGGGGCAGTAGCTCAATAGGTTAGAGCAGCGGACTCATAATCCGTCGGTCGCGGGTTCGAACCCCGCCTGCCCCACCGTAGAACCGAGCCGTTCCCGGGGGATCCGGGTCCCTGCTCCAGAAATGACACCACCGTCGCGCCCGAGCCGGTGTGAAAAAGCAGGACCATCGCCCCCGGGACAGCTCCGGAACCCGTCCACCCCGCGCTGCGTCCAAGCCGGTGCACGGCCACGAGAGGGGTTTCCATGCGACGAGAGATCTGGGCAGGCGCCACCACGGCCCTGCTGCCCGTGCTGTTGCTCGCCGGATGCGGCGAGGACCCGGGCCGCGCGCAGACGAGCAGCACCGCCCCGGCGTCCTCGACCCGTGAGCCGGCCGAGGACCCACGCCAGGCCATCGCCGGCACCTGGTACCCGGCCTCCATCGTCGGCTACACCGTCTCGCCGCTCGACGAGCCCAGTTACCGCAAGGCGTTTCTGGAGTTCGACGACGGCGACTGGAAGGCCAGCGACGGCTGCAACGGGATGCGGGGCACCTACGAGCTGGGGGCCGACGGGGACTTCGAGATGAAGACGGCGGCGTCCACCGAGATCGGCTGCGCCAACGTGCCGCACTACGACGTCCTCGACCGGACGACGACGGTGCGGGTCACCGGCGACGAGCTGGTGTTCAGCGCGGCGGGGGAGCAGATCGCCCGCTACTCCCGCACGGCGACGGTGCCGGCTTCGCCGGCCGGGACACCGGTCGGCAAGCGCACCGAGCCGGAAGTGCCTCCCCGACCCTGAGAGCGGGGGTGGCGAGAACCGGGCCGGTGAAAGTGCTCACCGGCCCGGCGGCATTACGTCAGAGGGACCTGAACCGGCAGCGGTCCGCCCAGCGCGATGTAGGCGAGCGGTATGGCGATGCAGGTCAGGCCGGTGGTGACGACCTCCTCGGCCGGGCCACCGGTGTCCAGTTTGAAGCCGATGCGTTTCTTGTTGCCGGCCAGGGTGGCGATGCCGAACGGGATGCCGCCCCAGAAGAAGTCGACGAACAGATGTGAACCCCAGGCCGCGGCGGCCGCGGCGACGAACCAGTCCAGGTCCTGGCCGGCCACCCGGCCCAGGAGGAACAGCACGGCGGCGACCAGCTCCGGCATGTGGGTCGGCCCGCGGTGCCCGCCGGGGATGATCTTCGCCATGTAGCCGCCCTGGTCGGCGTCCGGTGACCAGTCGTCCGCGCACATGCTGGAGGCGACGATGGCGCCCGCTAATACGTGTTGCCAGGTCAGAGGGGTGTCCACGACTAGTCGTTCGAAGGTGCAGACGCCGAGCCAGGTGGCCTGGGCGGCGGCTTGGTGGCCGAGCCTGTTCATGTGGTGCGGAATCTCCGTTTCATAGGGATCCCCACATCTGGATCATGTGGGGTCGCCAGTGCATCAGATGGTCATCTGCCCCCTTCCAGCGGGTGCCACCAAGTGGTGCAAACGTGACGCCGTGGGTCGGCGGTGGTGGCGACTTAGCCTCGATTTGATCTTCTCCCGAGCAACCCGGAAACGTCGGTGACCGACCTGGATGCTGTGGACCGGCAGCCGGCCGGTCACGTCGCCGGTCCGCCCCCTGTCGGTGGCCGGTGGCTGAAGAGAACCAGGAAAGGTGCCATGTCCAGCGTCTTCTCAGTACGCTCCGGAGCCCGAACGGGCTGGTGGCGAGGCCGCACCCGGCTGGCGGGGCTGCTGGCCGCGGCCCTGGTGACCGCTGCCGCCGTGCCCGTCGGCCTGCACATGCGGTCGGCCAGCGCGGCCGAGTACCCCGGCCCGGGAGCGGTCTCGGGCAACATCACCGTGCACGACCCGTCGATGGTCAAGGGCCCGGACGGCACCTACCTGCTGGCAGCCACCGCTCCCGGCATCGCGCTGCGCACGTCGACCGACCGCACCAAGTTCACCTACAGCGGCCTGGCGTTCCCCAACGGTGCGTCCTGGACCGACGAGTACACCGGCACCTCGAACGGCAACCTGTGGGCGCCGGACCTGTCGTACCAGGGCGGCAAATACCTGCTTTACTACGCGGCCTCGTCGTTCGGCAAGAACAAGTCGGCGATCTTCCTGGCCACCAGCACCACCGGCAAGCCCGGCAGCTTCACCAACCAGGGCAAGGTCTACTCGACCACCACCAGCAGCGACCACAACGCGATCGACCCGAACCTGATCATCGACCGCAGTGGCAAGTGGTGGCTATCGCTCGGCTCGTTCTGGACCGGCATCAAGATGATCCAGCTGGATCCGTCCACCGGTAAGCAGCTTTCGAGCAACAAGACGGTCTACAGCATCGCCTCCCGCGCCTCGGGCAGCACCGCCATCGAGGGCCCGGCGATCATCTACCACGCCGGCTACTACTTCCTGTTCACCTCGTGGGACGCCTGCTGCCAGGGCACGAGCAGCACCTACAAGATCAAGGTCGGCCGGTCCAAGACCATCACCGGCCCCTACAAGGACCGGGCCGGCACTCTGCTCACGGCGGGTGGCGGGACCCAGATCCTGGGCACGCACGGCACCATCGTCGGCCCGGGCGGTCAGTCGCTGATCCAGGACGGTGACGGCGACGTGCTCGTGTACCACTACTACGACGGCGCCGACAACGGCACCGCCAAGCTCGGCATCAACCGCCTCACCTGGGACTCCTCGGTCTGGCCGGTCGTCTCCTGAGCTGGGCCGAATCGCGTTGACGGCGAAGAGCTCCCGGCGGTGGCCGCCCCACCGCCGGGAGCTCTTCGCCGTCAGCAGACACCAGCTGCTTGTCCCGGCCACACGCATCCGGAACCCTGGTGGCCCAGCCTTTTTCCAGGGGGCAATTGATGACGGCGAACAGCACCGCCCGTGACGACCTGGCGCAGGCCTATGCCGCGGGCCCGGCCGAGACCGGGCAGGTGTTCGCCCGCCTGCTGGCCGACCGGGTGGAGGTGCGCCACGAACCGCCCGAGCCGGCCGACGGCTTCCATCCCGGCCCCCTCGTGGCCCGGGCCCTGGCCCAGCGGCAGGCGCTGTTCGCCGGCCTGATGCCGGACTATGCCGAGACCGCCCGGCTGACCCAGCAGAACGACCTGATCACGGTCGAGCTGACGATCGGCGGCACTCTCGCCGACGGCACCCACATCGAGGTGCCCGGCGTCGACGTGCTCACCGTGGCCGGGGGCCGGATCACCCGCATGGTCAGCCGGTTCGACGCCGAGAGCATGCGACCGCTGCTGGCCGCGCTCGGCCTCTGAAACCCGGAAGCGGCCGAAAGCCTCAGGAGACGTCGAACTTTCGCTGCTCGCCGGCCACCTTGAGAAGGAACGAGGCCGGGTCCTCGGTCTCCGGCACCACGAACTTCAGCTTCACCGTCTTCGTCTTGCCGGGGGCCACCGTCACCGTGTCGGTGGTGGTGCTGTCGTACGAGCGGGCCAGACCGGTACGCAGCGTCTGCTCGCCGCCGGGCACGTCCACGGCGACCGTGGACCGGTTCTCCACCCGCACCGCCACCGTGACCGTCTTGCGCTCCGTCTCACCGTCCGGCTTCGCCCCGGAGATCTTCGGCCCGTCCGGCACCGACGCCACCAGCGTGACGTCCTGCGAGGCCGCCCCCACGGTCAGCGCGCCCTCGATCGTCGCCTCGTCGCCCGGCGACACGGCGGGCATCAGGAACGGCGGCAGTGAGCCGAAGTGCAGCATGATCGCCGCGGCGAAGATCAGCCCGGCCGCCACCAGGGCGGAGAGCATGGCCGCCGGGCCGCCGCGAGAGTCCGCCCGCTCCGGGGTGCGGCGCTTGCGGTCGTCGTCCGTCATCTACGTCCTCCACACGTCCGGAACGAACACTTTGTTCCGTGCGCGGCCCGGCTGGCAAGCCGGAGGGCCGTCCGCGAACCGGATGCGCGAAAGGTGTCAGGTGACGGGAAGTGCCTGTTGACGACGGAGAGATGATGAGAGCACGGGGACGTACGCAGGTTTCCGCGGGTTCCACCGGTGCGGTGGTGATTCGGAACGGGGGGAGTCGTGTCCGGTGTCGATGATGTCGTACTGAATCTGCTCGCGGCGCTGATCGGCGCAGGGTTCGTCGCGGGCTGGCGCTGGCTCCGCGTGCAGTTCAGATACCGCTCGGCCCGTCGCTTCTGGCGGCCCCTGCTCCAGCACCCGACCCACGTGGTGATCGCCGAATTCCTCAGCGACGATGCCCGGGACTTCGAGATGGCGGGGCTGACGGGGCTGGGTGAACTGCACTCGATGGTCGAGCTGCTGGACGGCCTGGCCCGGGCCGATCTGCCCACCAGCAGCAGGGTTTCCACGTGACGAGAACGATCAGAACGTGATCCGGGATCATCGTGCCAACACCGTGCACAAGCCCTCCCGCACGAAGCAGCTCGTCTCCGGCGGCAACATCGACGTGATCCACGACTACGGGATCGTGGTGCGGGCGCGTAATCTCTACAACCCGGCGAGCCATGTGCTCCTGATCGCCGGTGCCTACGGTTACGGCACCATCGCGGGCGTACAGATCTGCATGGAGAAGGCGGATGAGCTCTACCGGTTCATGCAGGCGAACGGTGGGGAGTTCGAATGCCTGATCAGTTTCTCGATGACCGGTAGCCCTCCGGGGCTGAGTCAGATCGAGATGATCAGGCCGCTGAGGCAGCGACCCAGGACGGTGATCGAGGTACCGGTCGACGATCTCAGTGCCGGGTGAGAAAAGGCCGGTCTTTCGTCGTCCACCGGTCCGCGTACGGTGAAAATGTCAGGGTGACCGTGCGAGGAGCCACCCCGGACGACCTGCCCGCCCTGACCGTGACCCTCGCGGAGGCGTTCGCCGATGATCCGGTGTGGAGCTGGATGGTGCCGGAGCGGGGGCGGCACGAGCGGCTGCGCCGGATCTTCGGGGCCCTGCTCGCGCACGCCCTGCCGCGCGGGCAGGTGACGACCACGCCGGACTGCCGGGCCGTGGCCATGTGGTCGGCCCCCGGGCAGTGGAAACTGCCGCCGGCCTCGATGGTGCGGGCGGCCCCGCCCATGGTGCGTGGGGCGGGCGTCCGGCTGCCCCGTCTGCTACGGCGTCTGGACGAGATCGAGAAGACCCACGACCGGCAGCCACCGCGGCACTGGTACCTGGAATTCATCGGCACCGCCGCCGGCGCCCGCGGGCAGGGCCACGGTGCCGCCCTGCTCGCGGAGGCGTTCGCCCGCTTCGACGGCGTGCCGGTGTACCTGGAGTCGTCCAACCCCCGCAACCTGCCGTTCTACCGGCGTCACGGGTTCGAGGTCACCGGCGCCGTGCCGGTGACCTCGGGCCCGCCGCAGTGGATGCTATGGCGCCGTTAGGGTTTCACCATCCCCAGAACCGCCGGTGCACGTCGATCGCCCAGGCCTCCACGGTGGCCACGTCGGCCTCCTCGGGCAGGGGCGTGTGGCCGGAGTCCAGGTCCCGCACCACCTCGGCGGCGACCGCGTCGATCTGGTCCAGCACCCCGGCCAGGTCACCGGCCCGGCCCGACTTCACCTCCAGCACCCGCTGCCGCTCCTCCTCCGGCATCGGCAGGGTCAGCCGGGCGTGCTGCACGATCTCCCGGCCCTGCATCGCCAGCCGCAGGGCGTGCGAGGCGTACTTCACGTCGTACCCGTACCTCTCCACCAGCTCCGGCCGGTTCGGCAGCTTGCGTCCACCGTTGACCAGCGCCTCCCGCTGGGCCTGCATGAAGCCCAGGAACCGCCGCGCCGCCGCCCGCGACAGGAAAGCGTCACGCAGGGAACGCAGTTCGCGGCCGACGTCGTCGCAGAACAGCACGTCCCGCTCGGGCGCGAACAGCGGCAGCAGGGCGGTGGGATTGCCCTTCACCGCCAGGCTCAGGTACTTGCGCAACGAGTACATGATCAGGTCGGTGTCGCCGGGCCCGGAGCGCGCGCCCTCGGGCTGCGACCGGGCCACGTAGCTGTCGCGGGTCGGGCGCAGGCCGATCAGCCAGGCGGCCGGCTCGATGAACACGCCCATCTCGTCGTGGTCGTCGGTGCCCGGGATCGCGATGCCGTGCACCCCGGACCCGACCGTGGTGCGCAGGATCTGGCCGGCCCGCGCGGCCTCACGGTCGCCGTACTCCAGCACCGGATTCGTCAGCAGTTCCATGACGACGGTCTCCATCTCTCCTGCCCAGGTTTTGGGCAGTCGGCCATCGTGCAACATTCGTCACCCCGAGCGCACCTGCTTATCCGCGACGGGGACGAGTTAGGCTTACCTAAAGATGTCAAGGACCGAAGGTCACAACAGAACGGTGCGGTGGCGCGGCAGATGAGCCGAGTGATCACGAACGAGGCGGAACTGCGCGAGATCGTCGAGCCGCCCCATCCGGACATCGAGAGCAAGGCGGTCGGCCGGATCGACCCCGCCTCCCGCCGGTTCATCGAGCTCAGCCCGTTCTTCCTGCTGGCCACCACGGCGCAGGACGGCACCTGCGACGTGTCGCCCCGCGGCGACCCGGCCGGCAACGTGCTGGTGCTCGACGAGAAGACGATCGCCTTCGGCGACCGCAAGGGCAACCGCCGCCTCGACAGCCTGCGCAACATCCTGTCGTCGCCGCGCGTGGGCATGCTCTTCGTCGTGCCCGGCATCAGCGACACGATCCGGGTCAACGGTATGGCCCGCATCGTGGCCGACGCCCCCTACCTCGACCGGATGTCGGTGCGCGGCAGCGTGCCCCACCTGAGCATCGAGGTGAGCGTGGAAGAGCTGTTCAGCCATTGCAGCAAGGCTTTCGTGCGCTCCAGGATGTGGGACGTCGCCAGCTGGCCCGAGCGCCGCGACGTGCCCACCGGCGGCCAGATCGCCAAGAGCCAGCGCGAACTCGCGGTCGAGGCCGAACTGATCGACGACATGCTCGCCCTGGACGCGGAGCACGGGCTGTACTGAGGCCAGGTCTACCGGCCCAGGCTCTCGTCGAGGAACGCCCGGATGCCGTCGAACGTCGGCTGCGGGGAGGTGGTGCGGGTGATCTCGCCGCCGGTCGTGCGGTGCACCACCACGGGGGACGAGCCGGTGCCGCTCAGGTAGGCGTCGGTGTGCCCGGCGCCCTCGACCAGGGTGAAGGTGGCGGGGGCGCCGGCCTCGGCGTAGGCGGCGAACAGGATCTGGGACTGGTTGTACGGCACCAGAGGGTCTTTCGTGCCGTGCGAGATCCAGATCGGCGGGGCCTGGGCGGTGACGTGGGCGGCCGGGTCGGCCCGGCGGGTGGCCCGCGGGTCGGACTGGATCGCGAAACCCATCAGCCGGGACTCGGGGGACGACGCCGGGTCGTGCCGCTGCCCGCCCTCCAGCCGGTGGGCGTCCATCCGGAGGAAGTCGGTGGGGCCGAACAGGTCGACCACCGCCTGTACCGCGCCGGACTGCCCGGCGTTGCCGAGATCGCCCTCCAGATCCGGGATTCCGGCGGTGACGCCGGCCATCACCGCGCCCCAGCCGCCGCTGCTGGTGCCCATGGTGGCGAAACGGCCGGTGTCGAGCCGGTACTCGGCGGCGTGCGCGCGCAGGTAGCGAATGGCGGCCTTGGTGTCGTGCACCTGGGCCGGGAACCGGGCCTGGCTGCTGGCCCGCACGTTCAGCCCGACCACGGCGTAGCCGTGCGGGGCCCACAGCGTGGCCAGGTCGGCGGCTCCGGTGGTGCCGCTCAGCTCGGTGGTGGTGTCTTTGGTGTCGTCGCTCGAGAATGCCGATCCGGCCTGGAAGACCACCACCGGGAAGGGGCCTTCGGCGCCGGCCGGCAGATACAGGTCGAGCAGGTGTCCCCGGCCCACGGTCGCGGCGTAGGCCAGGTCGGCGTGGCGGGTCCAGCCGGGGCCCGTGGTGGTGGCCGGTCGCGGGCCGGCCGAACCATCGGCGGAACGTGTGGACGACGAGGAGCCCCGGGATCCCGTGGCGCAGGCCGCCAGCGCACCCGTCACCAGGGCGCCCAGGACCCCCAGCCCGGCCCGGCGGCTGACCCCGGTGCCGTGCAGCAGGCGGGCGGTCCGGGCACCGGCCAGGGCACCGGCCGAGGCGCTGAAGGAGGCGCTGAAAGACATCTCCACAGGCTACGTTCGATGCCCGGAGGATGCGGTAACGACCCGGCTCAGGAAGCTCTCAGACATCTCAGACGACTCTCAGCGTCCGCCCGGCGCCGGGACGGCCGGTTCTCCTCGTCGTCCTCAAGCAGACCCGCCGCCGCACCGATGACACGGACGGTGACCTGCCCGCGTCGGGAGGCGGCGAGGGCAGGAGGGGGGCGGGCGACATGCAGGCGACAGGCCTGGACGGGCCACCGGGCGACCCGGCGACGTACGCCTCCCCGGCCCACGGAAGGGGCTGGGGTCAGGCCGGTCACCAGGCCCCGCTGCGCACCGGGAGCGGAACATGACCCCCTGGAGCCTGATCACCGTGCTGGTCATGCTGTTCACGGCGGCGGTGATCGCCCGGCTGCTGTGGCAGCTGGTGGCCGTCACCCGGGCGCACGACGCGGCCGTGGCCCGTCAGCTGGTGGTCACCGCCGCGGCCGCGCGCCTGACCGGGGTCACCGACGTCGGGCGGATCCGGGAGCTGGGCCGGCAGGCGCTGGCCGAACTGTCCCGCCGGACACCGGGTCTGCGGGTGGTGCAGCTGGAGCGCGAGGGCGCCGAGCTGATCGTGTCGCTGCGCACCGGCGCGTTCGAGCGGCCGCCGGCCATCCTGCGCACGGCCGATCTGGGTGTGCCGGAGGGCAGACTGCCGGCCGGCCCGCTGCGCCGTCCGGGGCCGCTGCCCGCGCTGGACGCCGGCGTGGGCCGCCGCTGCTCGTGGCTGGTCCAGGCGTTCCCCGCGGCCGGACCCGAGGTGCTGCTCGCCGTCGGGCGCCCGGGGCCGCCCGACCCGGCTCTCGACGCGGCCGTGCAGGCGGTGATCACCCAGTCCGCGCTGGCCCTCCGGGCCGCCGGGACGGCGCCCGGGGCCTCGGGCCGGGAACAGATCGACCAGCTCACCGGCCTGGTCGGCCGGGAGGGATTCATCGAGGCGCTGGGCGCTCTGGTGAACAGCTCGAGCACCGGCCGGGCCGCCGTGCTGTTCCTCGGGCTCGACGACTTCAAGCGGGTGAACGAGGTGTTCGGGCAGAAGGCGGGCGACGAGCTGCTGCGCGAGGTGGGCCTGCTGCTGCGCGGTCTGGTGCGGGCCGACGACGTGGCCGCCCGCATCGGCGGCGACGAGTTCGCCGTGGTGCTGCGCGATTCCAACGAGGCGGTGGCCGCGCAGGTGGCCGAGCGGATCGGGATGGGGATCGCGGTGATCGACGTGACCTCTCCGATCCGGGTCGGCGCCAGCATCGGCATCGCGATGGCCCGGCCCGGCATGCGGCTCGACGACCTGCTCGCCCAGGCCGGTTTCGCGATGGACGACGCGAAGGCCGGCGGCCGGGGTCAGGTGCGGGCGTTCCGTGGCGGGGAGACGGGCGGGGAGACCGGCTGAAACCGGTTGCCGTTCAGGCCCAGTGCGGCGGCGGTGGCGGCGTCGGCCGGGTAGAACGCCTCGATCGCCAGCTCGGACACGGTGATCTCGGCCGGGGTGCCGAACACCGTGGTGGTGCTGAGCAGTGACAGCTCGGTGCCGCCGAGCCGCAGGCGGAGCGGGACCAGCACCTCCGGAACCGGGTCGGCCGCCTCCTGCGGTCCGGGCAGCTCGCGCAGCTCGGTCAGCAGGTCGGCCAGCACCGGGTCGCCGCCGGCCCGCACCTGAGCCTCCAGCCGGTGCAGCAGATGAGCCCGCCAGTCGCCGAGATTCGTGATGCGCGGGGCGATCCCGCGCGGGTGCAGGCTCAGGCGCAGCACGTTCACCGGCGGTTCCAGCAGCTCCGGCGCGCAGCCCTCGGTCAGTACCGTGATCGCCGAGGTGGCCGCGATCATCTCCCAGTGCCGGTCCACGGCCACCGCGGGCAGCGGCTCGTGCGCCGCCAGGATCGCCGTGAGGGCCGAGTTCACCGCCGCCAGAGGCGGATCCAGTAGGCGGTGCTCCGGGTAGGCGGGGGCGAAACCGGCTGCCAGCAGGATCTCGTTGCGGCGGCGCAGCGGCACCCCGAGGTGCTCGCACAGGCGCAGGATCAGCCGGCTGGACGGCTTCGACCGCCCCGTCTCCACATAGCTCAGGTGACGCGTGGACACCTCGCCCAGGCCGGACAGCTCCAGCTGGGTCAGGTGCCGCCGTTCCCGCCACCAGCGGAGCATCGCGCCGGCGTCACGGGCCGGTGGGGCCGTCGTCATTCCGGTCACGGTAGTGCGGGTGCGGGTGCCGGGTCGAGGTGCTGATCCTGGCCGTGGGCGGGACGCTGTTCGCGACCCGGTTCTCACCGGTGACGTGACGGTTGAATGACGGTGGGTGCCGAGTGTGCTCTCTGCCCCGCTTTCCACCAGGATAGGCGCGTGAAGTTGGCTCCCCTCTCGCTCAGGATCCGCAAGCTGGCCAGTACCCGGCTCGGGCTGAAAAGCCTCCGCCCAGGTCAGCTCGACGCCGTGAAGGCATTGGCCAAGGGCAAGGACGTGCTCGTGGTGATGCCCACGGGTGCCGGCAAGTCCGCCGTGTACCAGCTCGCCGGGCTGCTGCTCGACGGCCCGACCGTGGTCGTGTCACCGCTGATCGCGCTCCAGCGTGACCAGCTGGCCGGGCTGGCCCGGCACGGCGAGGACGCCGGGCTGGGCGCGGTGGCGGTGAACTCGGCGCAGAGCCAGGGCCGCACCGACGAGGCCTGGGAGACGCTCACGGCCGGTGACGCCGAGTTCGTCTTCCTCGCCCCCGAGCAGCTGGCCAACCAGAAGGTGCTGGAAAGGCTTGCCGAGCTGAAGGTCTCGCTGCTGGCCGTGGACGAGGCGCACTGTGTGTCCGCCTGGGGCCACGACTTCCGGCCGCACTACCTGCGCATCGGCGACGTGGTGGAGGCTCTGGGCCGGCCCCGGGTGCTGGCGCTCACCGCCACCGCCGCCCCGCCGGTGCGGGCCGAGATCGTCGAGCGGCTGCGGATGAACGACCCGGTGCGGATCGTGACCGGCTTCGACCGGCCCAACCTCGACCTCGAGGTGCGGCGCTTCGTGGATGCCCGGCACAAGGAGAAGGCCGTGGTCGAGCGGGTCGTCGAGCTGGAGGGCTCGGGCCTGGTCTACTCGGCCACCCGCCGCTCCACCGAGGAGTACGCCGAGCAGCTGCGCGAGAAGGGCCGCAAGGCCCGCGCCTACCACGCCGGGCTGAAGGCGGCCGAGCGCGACGAGGTGCACGCCGGCTTCCTGAGCGGCGAGATCGACGTGGTGGTGGCCACTTCCGCGTTCGGCATGGGCATCAACAAGGCCGACGTGCGGTTCGTGGTGCACGCCGACGTGCCCGACTCGATCGACTCGTACTACCAGGAGATCGGCCGTGCCGGGCGGGACGGCGCCCCCGCGCTGGCCTGCCTCTACTACCGCCCCGAAGACCTCTCGCTGCGCAACTTCTTCGCCTCCGGCGGCCCGGACGAGGAGGTGCTGTCGCAGGTGGCCGGAGCGGTGCTGGAACACACCCGGGAAGACGGCTCGGTGCCCGCGGGCGAGCTGCGCAAGGAGCTCGACCTCTCGCACACCAAGCTCACCAGCGCCGTCAACCTGCTGGAGCAGGCCGGTGCGTTGCGCGTGGAGGAAGACGCCCACCTGGCCTACACCGACGTGTCGGTGCCCGCCGCCGCGGCCGTGGTGGCGGCCGGGGAGGTCGACGCGGAGCACACCAGGATGGACCGCTCGCGGGTCGAGATGATGCGCGGTTACGCCGAGACCACCGGCTGCCGGCGGGAATTCCTGCTCGGCTACTTCGGTGAGGAGCTCGAGGCCGGTGACGCCGGCTGCGGCAACTGCGACACCTGCCGCTCCGGTTCGGCGGCCGAGCAGGACGAGGTGGAGGAGTCGGTGCCGCCGGAGGTGGCGGCGCTGGTGTTCGACATCAACGAGCGGGTCGTGCACCGGGAGTGGGGTCCCGGTGTGGTGATGCGCGACGAGGCCGACCGGATCACCGTGCTGTTCGAGCAGGTCGGCTACCGCACACTGGCCCTGGCCGCCCTGGCCGCTGACGACGAGCTGCTGGTGCGCGAGGAACAGTAGCTAGGCGAAGAGCGGAAAACGGCTCGCGTCGTCTCCCAGTTCCGTGGTCTCGACGGTGGTGAGCGGCCGGCGGCCGGTTCCGGTCAGGGCGTAGGTGACGTCGTCCCAGCCCACCGGCTCCGGGCGGCCGAGCAGACCGTCCAGACAATGGTGGACGACGGCCAGACCGCTCGCGGGCGGCCCCGGCCGGCCGAGCCCGGAGGCCAGGTCGAGGTGGTGCACGGTGGCCTCGACGACCAGCGTGCCCAGCAGGTCGTCGGTGGTCAGCGTGTGCCCCTGGGTGCTGATCAGCTCGTCCGGTGCGGTGCGCCCGGCCAGCACGCACACCGCCGCGGTGGTCTCGGCGTAGGTCCTGGTCAGGACCTCCCAGGGGTGGGCCACCGCGAGCGCCCGGACCACCCGGATCTGCCGGTCACGGCGCCGCACCGACTCCGGGGTGCTCGCGGCGGGGGCGAAGTCGGCCCAGTAGCTCACGGCGTCGCGGTCGGCCGGGCCCGCCGCCGGGGTGCCGAGCGCGACCAGCGCCCGCTCCGCGTCGCCGAGCAGGTGCACCAGCAGGTCGCGCACGCTCCAGCCGGGCAGAGGGGTGGCGTGCCAGCCGTCGGCCTCGGGCAGCGAGGAGACCAGATCGGCCAGGGCGGTGTAGACGTCGGTCAGTGCGGTGACGACGGGGCGCTCTTCCGGCATCGCCCCAGTCTGCCTCGTACGGAGGGTTGTCCACAGGCGGAAAAACGATTCGCGGGGAGCCGATAGAGTCGTTGGTATGGGAAGCCCGAAATCCGCCGTCGACGGTCTCGAAGCCCGCTGGGGCGAGACCTGGGAGCGCGAAGGCACGTACCGGTTCGACCGTACGCGTGAGCGCTCTGAGATCTACTCCATCGACACGCCTCCGCCGACCGTAAGCGGCTCCCTCCACGTCGGGCACGTCTTCAGCTACACGCAGACCGACGCCATCGCCCGCTACCAGCGCATGTGCGGCCGCGAGGTCTTCTACCCGATGGGGTGGGACGACAACGGCCTGCCCACCGAGCGCCGGGTGGAGAACTTCTACGGCGTCCGGTGCGACCCGTCGGTCCCCTACGAGGAGAACTTCGCCCCGCCGGCCAAGGTCGCCTCCAAGCGGCAGGACTTCGTCGCGGTCAGCCGCCGCAACTTCGTCGAGCTGTGCGAGCAGCTCACGGCCACCGACGAGAAGGTCTTCGAGCAGCTGTGGCGCACGCTGGGGCTGTCGGTCGACTGGTCGCTGACCTACTCCACGGTCTCGCAGCGCTCGCAGAAGATCAGCCAGCGCGCGTTCCTGCGCAACTTCGAGCGGGGTGAGGCGTACTCCTCCGAGGCGCCCAGTCTGTGGGACACCACCTTCCAGACCGCGGTCGCGCAGGCCGAGCTGGAAGACCGGGAGCGTCCGGGGGCCTACCACGACCTGCGGTTCCACCGTGCGGGCGGCGAGGGCGTCACCATCTCCACCACCCGGCCCGAACTGCTGGCGGCCTGCGTCGCACTGGTCGCCCACCCCGACGACGAGCGCTATCAGCCGCTGTTCGGCACCACGGTCACCACGCCGGTGTTCGGCGTCGAGGTCCCGGTCGTCGCGCATCGCCTGGCCCAGATCGACAAGGGCACGGGCATCGCGATGATCTGTACCTTCGGCGACCTGACCGACGTCATCTGGTGGCGTGAGCTGGAGCTGCCGACCCGCCCGATCGTCACCAAGACCGGCCGCATCACCTCGGAGACCCCGGCCTGGCTCACCACCGACGCGGGCCGTGAGGCCTTCGCCCAGATCGCCGGCAAGTCGATGTTCGGGGCGCAGCAGTCCACGGTCGAGATGCTGCGCGAGGCAGGCGATCTGCTGGCCGACCCGAAGCCGATCACCCACCCGGTCAAGTTCTTCGAGAAGGGCGACCGCCCGCTCGAGATCGTCACCAGCCGGCAGTGGTACATCCGCAACGGCGGGCGCTCCGCGGAGATCCGCGACGGCCTGCTGGAGCGCGGCAAGAAGCTGCACTGGACGCCGGAGCACATGCGGCACCGGTACGAGAACTGGGTCGAAGGGCTGAACGGCGACTGGCTGGTCTCCCGTCAGCGGTTCTTCGGTGTGCCGATCCCGCTGTGGTACCCGCTCGACGCCGACGGTGAGCCGCAGTACGACAAGCCGATCGTCCCCGCCGACGGGCTGCTGCCGATCGACCCGCAGTCGCACGTCCCCGACGGTTTCACCGCCGAACAGCGCGACCAGCCGGGCGGTTTCACCGGCGACCCGGACGTCATGGACACCTGGGCCACGTCGTCGCTGACGCCGCAGATCGCCACCGGGTGGAGCGAGGACGACGACCTGTTCTCCCGCACCTTCCCGATGGACCTGCGCCCGCAGGGTCACGACATCATCCGCACCTGGCTGTTCTCCACCGTGGTCCGCAGCCACTACGAGCACGACTCGCTGCCGTGGAGCCACACCAACCTGTCCGGGTGGATCCTCGACCCCGACCGCAAGAAGATGTCCAAGTCCAAGGGCAACGTCGTCGTTCCGACCGACCTGCTGGAGCAGCACGGCGCCGACGCGGTGCGGTACTGGTCCACCAGTGCGCGGCTGGGCGTCGACACCGCGTTCGACCCGGGCCAGATGAAGATCGGCCGGCGGCTGGCGCTGAAGGTGCTCAACGCCTCGAAGTTCGCGCTGGGCTTCGGTTCCGGCAGCACCGAGGGCGCCATCACCGAGCCGGTCGACGAGGCCGTGCTGAGCCGTCTGATCACGGTCGTCGAAGAGGCCACCGCGGCCTTCGAGGCGTACGACTACTCGCGGGCCCTGCGACTCACCGAAGACTTCTTCTGGCAGTTCTGCGACGACTACCTGGAGCTGGTGAAAGACCGCGCCTACGGTGAGGGCGCCGGGGCGCTGTCGGCCCAGACCGCCCTGCGCACGGCGGTTTCCACGGTGCTGCGGCTGCTCGCGCCGTTCCTGCCCTACGTCACCGAAGAGGCCTGGT
Source organism: Kineosporia corallincola (assembly GCF_018499875.1). Classification (GTDB taxonomy): domain Bacteria; phylum Actinomycetota; class Actinomycetes; order Actinomycetales; family Kineosporiaceae; genus Kineosporia; species Kineosporia corallincola. The sequence goes on from NZ_JAHBAY010000007.1 coordinate 176,021, forward strand.
CCATGGCGACCTCCGAAACCGGGCAGCGGCTGCCCGGTTTCCCCGCCGGGTCGGTGCACCGGGCGGCCTGGCCCACCAGCGTGGAGATCCGCGACCTGCTGAAGGCCTCGGACGAGCCCGCCGCGGGCGAGGTCTCGGTGCTCGTAGTCGCGGCCGACGTGCTGCGCCGCATCCGCAAGGCCAAGTCCGACGCGAAGAAGTCGGTGCGCTCCGAGGTGGAGAAGGTCGTCGTCTCCGACACCACGGCCCGCATCACCGCCGTCCAGGCCGTCATCGGCGACCTGAAGGCGGCCGGTGTGGTGGCCGAGCTGACCACCGTCGCGGTCGACGAGGCCGACGCCGGGGTCGAGGTCACGCTGCGCGAGGTCGAGCCCAGCGCCTGACGTCACGCTCCTCGCGGCCCGGTTCCCCGTCAGGGGTGCCGGGCCGCGGTGTTTCTCCACCCGCTTCTCCACCCCTGGGTCCAGGTGGAAAACCGCCGGCCGGAGCAACCTTGAGCACATGACAACGACCGAGTGGATCACCGACCTCGCCCTTCTCCTCATCGTCTTCCGCCAGCTGCGCGAGAGCCGGCTCGACGCGATGAGTTTCCTTCTCCCGCTGGGCATCATCGGCTTCGTCGCCCACCGGTACCTGACCACGGTGCCGACCGACGGCAACGACCTGGCGCTGGTCGGCACGCTGGTGGCGGTCGGGGCGGCGCTCGGCGTCGGCGGTGGGCTCTGCACCCGGGTCCGCGCGGTGGGGGAGCACGTGCTGGTCAAGGCGGGCGCCGTCGCGGCCGTGCTGTGGGTGCTGGGCATGGGGGCGCGGATGACCTTCCAGCTGTGGAGCGAGCACGGCGGCGCCGGCACCATCGCCCGGTTCAGCGTCACTCACGACATCACCAGTGCCCAGGCCTGGGTGGCGGCGTTCGTGCTGATGGCGCTGACCGAGGTAGTCACCCGGCTGGCCACGATCTTCGTGCGGGCCCGGCTGGTGCGGCAGGCCCCGGCCGCTGCGCGGGCCTACGCGACGACGGCCTGAGCCCGTGGGCTATGGTCGGGCCGTGCCGGTGCCCGCGATCGATTCACCGGCCGGACCCTCCTGGCTGCCGGGTCAGCCCGGTCAGCCGGTGCAGTGGCTGGTCAGCGCGGTCGTCATGCTCGCGGCCCTGATCACCGTCCGTCCGGTCGGCACCTCCGGCTGGGGACTCGCGGTGGCGCTCCTGCTACCGGTCAACTGTCTCTTCCTGGCCTCGCGCCACCTGCCCGGATCAATGCTGCCCGACCGGGTCGCGGTGATCTGGCTCGGCGCCGGGGTGCTCGCGGCGGCCGCCCTGATGACCGCCAGCCAGGAGGGCTCGGCCTACCTGTTCGTCTACTTCCTGGCCGGGCACGCCGGTATGCGGCTGCCGGCCCGCCCGGCCCTGGCTCTCGCCGCCCTGGCCTCCGGGCTGAGCACGCTGGTGCTGCTGACCGGGCTCGGCCCGGGCAACCACGAGGTGCCCTGGCCGGTGGGCCTCACCTTCGGGCTGCCGGTGCTGCTCGGCATGATGAACCGTCTCCAGCGCCAGGCGATGGCCTCCACCCTCGACGCGGCCCGTTCCGCCGAGCGGGCCGCCCACGCCGAGGCCCGGTCCACGGTGCTGACCGAGCGCGCCCGGATCGCCCGCGACGTGCACGACGTGCTCGCGCACTCGCTGGCCGGGGTGAACATGCAGCTGGAGCTGGCCGACGCGCTGCTGGAGGCCGGCGACCTGGACCGGGCCCGCGAGGTGACCGGCACGGCGCACGGCCTGGTGCGGGAGAGCCTGCGGCAGGCCCAGTGGACCGTGCACACCCTGCGCGAGGACGCCCTGCCCCTGGTCGGCTCGCTGCGGGCGATGGTCGAGTCGTCCGGGCACCGGCAGGGTCTGGAGGTGACCGGCGACGAGCGTGACCTGCCCGCGCCGGTGAGCCAGAACCTGCTGCGGATCGCCCAGGAGGCGCTGACCAACGCCACCCGCTACGCCCCGGGCGCCTCGGTGCGGGTGACCCTGGACTACCGGGCTGGTGAGGTGGCGCTGAGCATCGTCAACGGACCACCCCCGCGTCCGCCGGCCGCGGTGCCGGGCGGGAGCGGAATGGGACTGATCGGCATGCGTGAGAGGGTGGCGCTGCTGAAGGGCGGCATCACCGCAGGACCGATCACCGAAGGAGCGGACGTGGGTGGCTGGCAGGTCTCGGCGGTGGTGCCGGCATGAGCGACGAGACGGGGTCGGTCACGGGTTCCGGCGCTGGGCAGAGCCTTCCCCAGGCCACGGATCAGGCCACGGATCAGGCCACGGATCAGGCCACGGATCAGGCCACGGATCAGGCCACGGATCAGGGCACGCGTCAGGCCACAGGTCAGGCCACAGGTCAGGGTGAGGCTCCGATCCGGGTGGTGGTGGCCGACGATCAGGCCGCGGTGCGGGAACCCCTGGCCGCGGTGCTCGACCTGCTCGGCGACATCGACGTGGTGGCTGCCGTGGCCGACGGCTTCGGAGTGCTCGACGTGGTGGCCGACGGCCCGGTCGACGTGGTGCTGATGGACCTGAGAATGCCCGGCCTGGACGGTATCGAGGCCACCCGGCGTCTCGGTGAGGAGCATCCGGACGTGGCCGTGGTGGTGCTCACCACGTTCGCCGACGACGACTCGATCCTGGCCGCCCTCGGGGCCGGGGCCCGTGGCTACCTGACCAAGAACGCCGGGCGTCAGGACATCGCCCGGGCCATCCGGGCGGCGGCCGCCGGTCAGGCGGTGCTCGACCGCGAGGTGCAGGAACGGCTGCTCGCCGGCGTCCGGGCCACTACGCAGCCCCAGACCCAGGCACCACGAGACCAGCAATCCGGCCGGCCGAACCAGCCCGGCCGGCCGAACCAGCCCGGCCGGCCGAACCAGCCCGACCGGCCGTCAGACCGTCAGCCCTCCGTCCCGGAACTGCCCGCCGACCTGACACGCCGTGAGCGCGAGGTGCTTGCCCTGATCGGGGAAGGCCTTCCGAATCGCGGTATCGCTGAGAAGCTTTTTATCAGTGAGGCCACTGTGAAAACGCACATCAATAATCTCTTCGCGAAAGCCGGAATCACCGACCGGGCGGACGCGGTGCGTCGGGCGATTGCGTCCGGTCTGGCCTGAAAACCGCTTCAGCTGAATTTGTTTACCGCCGATCGACGAAGCTAACTCGGGAATTCGGGGTAGTTCGCCGGGACTCGGTATGGGTATTCCTGGAGGCTGTTAATTTTCCCCCGTCCTGTTCAATTCAGAATTTGGGGGGAAAGTGATCCGGGGAAAGAGAATGGCCGGGCTGCTCGGGGCGTCGGTGCTGACCGCACTGGTCGGGGGACAGTTCGCGCTGTCGCAGGCGTCGGCCGCACCCACCTGCAACGGCAAGGCCGCCACCAAGGTGACCGCCAGCCACGGCACCTTCGTCGGCACGGCCGGCGACGACGTGATCATCGGCACCGAGGGCGCGGACCGTATCCGTGGGCTCGGTGGCAACGACACCGTCTGCGGGCTGGGTGGTGACGACGACATCGCCGGCGGCGACGGCAACGACTGGGTCTCCGGCGGCCTCGGCAGCGACAGCGTCTCCGGGGGCCTCGGCGACGACGTCATCGACGCCGGGGACGGCTACAACTCGGTGACCGGGGGCGACGGCAACGACGTCCTCACCGGTGGGGCCGACCAGGACGTGCTGAACGGGGGCGCGGGCAACGACGTGCTCGCCTCGGCCGGCGGTGACGACTGGCTCATCGCCAGCCTGGGCAACGACTCGGTGTACGCCGGGTCCGGCGACGACGACGTGTCCGGCGGCGACGGCACCGACTGGATCTACGGCGAGGACGGCGACGACTCGGTGCGCGGCGGGACCGGCGGGGACTACGTCTCGGCCGGCGCCGGGAACGACGAGGTCTACGGCGGCGTGGGGAACGACTACCTCTACGGCGAGGACGGTGACGACAAGGTGTACGGCGAGAAGGGGGACGACACCCTGTCCGGCGGCGACGGCACCAACATCGTCGAGGGCGGCTCGGGCTGGGACACGGTCGACGGCGTCCCGGACGCCCACGGCGTGGGCGCGGCGAGCTAGGGCGAACGGCCCGGGTGACCCGCGCCGGGTCACCCGGGCATGCCGTTCGAGGGGCGGAACGCCCGGCCCAGGCTTAATCTCGGCGTGAGATGGATATCGACGAGAGCTCGAGAAATCCGGGCGCCGACGATCTCGACGGCCTGCCGAATGTCGACGAGGAGGGCGAGAGCGCCCCCGACATCGACCCGGCGCCCGACATCGACGTGCCCGGTGTGGACGAACCCGAGGACCCGGCCACCCGCACCTGGTTCCTGGCGCCGAGTGAGCGCGGCAACCCGTCGTCCACCATTGACCGGGTGCCCCGCGACGACGGCCGCGGCTGGGTCGCCGGCAACCAGGTGCGCCCGCTGATCCACGGGGCGGTCTACTTCCGGCGGCTGCACGAGGAACTCACCGCGCTGAAAGCCGGTGACCGGCTGTACTTCACCGACTGGCGCGGCGACCGGGACGAGAAGCTGCTGCCCGGCGGGCCGGCCGTCGGCGACGTGCTGACCCGCCTGGCCCGCGACGGCGTGGACGTGAGAGGCCTGCTGTGGCGCTCACATTCAGACAGTCTGTGGTTCAGCGCCCAGCAGAACCAGCGTCTGGGCACGGAGATCAACGAGGCGGGCGGCGAGGTGCTGCTCGACCAGCGGGTGCGCCGGTTCGGCGCACACCACCAGAAGCTCTTCGTGATCCGGCACCGCGGCGAACCGGCCCGCGACGTGGCCTTCGTCGGCGGTATCGACCTGTGCTACTCGCGCCGTGACGACGCCGGTCACCAGGGCGACCCGCAGCAGGCGCCGATGGACGCGCGCTACCGGGGCCGGGCGCCCTGGCACGACGCCGCCCTGGAGCTGCGCGGCCCGATCGTCGGTGACCTGCTGCGCACCTTCATCGAGCGCTGGGACGACCCGACCCCGCTGGACCGGCGCACCCCCTACCGGATGGCCGTGCAGCGTCGTGCCCACATGCCCCGGCACCCGCAGAAGCTGCCGGAGTCGTTCCCCGACCCGGAGCCTTCCGGCCGGCACGCCGTGCAGGTTCTGCGCACCTACGGCGCCAAACGGCCACGGTACCCGTTCGCCGAGAACGGCGAGCGCAGCGTGGCCCGGGCCTACGAAAAGGCGTTCCGGAAGGCGAAGAGCCTGATCTACGTGGAGGATCAGTATCTCTGGTCGGAGGTGGTGGCGGCCGGTATCGCCGACGCGCTGCACCGTTCGCCGCAGCTGCGGGTGATCGCGGTGGTGCCGCGGTATCCCGACCAGAACACGCCCGCCAACCGGCTGGGCCAGATCCAGGCCATTCGCCTGCTGAAACAGGCCGCACCGGAACGGTTCGCGGTGTACGACCTGGAGAACACCCAGGGTGTGCCCATTTACGTGCACGCCAAGGTCTGCGTGGTCGACGACGTCTGGATGACCTGTGGCTCCGACAACTTCAACCGCCGTTCGTGGACCAACGACAGCGAACTCACCTGTGCCGTGCTCGATCCGCAGCTGGATTCCCGTGAGCCGCGGGATCTTTCGGCCGACGGCGACGGGGCCCGCCGGCTGCCCCGGGACGTCCGGCTCGCCCTGTGGGCCGAGCACCTGGGGCTACCGGTGGACGACGAGAACCTGCTCGACCCGGTGCGGGCCTTCGACCTGTGGGCCCGCACCGCGAAGGACCTGGACGACTGGCACGCGGCCGGGCGGCAGGGTGAGCGGCCGCCGGGGCACGCCCGGGCGCACCACCCGCAACCCGTCGGCCGGCTCACCCGGCTGTGGGCCGGGCCGTTGTACCGCACCGTGTACGACCCCGACGACCGGCCCCGGCGGCTGCGCCCGAAACCCGAGTTCTAGGAGGAGGGAGTGGTCTGCCGGCGGACCGCCTCGGTCAGCCTGGCCAGGATCGGCACCTGCCCCTTGACCAGTTTGGTGGCCGCGGTCGGCAGGTCGAACCAGCCGGCCCGGTCCATCTCCGGGAACCACTGCACGGTGCCGGAGCCGCGCGGCCACTCCATCTCGAACAGGTTGCTGGAGAACGTGGTGACGTCGTGGTCGCCGTGCACCGCGAAGGTCGTGATCACCTTGCCGCTCGGCTGTTTCGTGTCGCCCAGCTCCAGGTAGGGGCCCTCCGGGGCGGGGGAGCCCAGCTCCTCGTGGAACTCCCGGCGGGCCGCGGTCAGGGCGTCCTCACCGGGCTCGAACAGGCCCTTCGGGATCGACCAGGCATGGTCTTCCTTGTGCGCCCACAACGGCCCGCCCATGTGCGCGATCAGCACCTCGAGATCGCTGTTCGGGTCGAACCGGTACACCAGCATCGCTGCGCTTCTGCTCACCACGGGCGCCATCATGCCCGACCCACCTGGGGCCCTCCCCGGCCCGGGTGTCGTCCGGACGTCTGTTCACCTACGCGCGCACGTACCAGTGCCCCCGCGACACCGTCCGATAACCCAGGCGCTCGTACAGCGGCAGACCGGCCTGCGTGGCCACCAGCACCGAGGCCCGCCCCGGATGGGCGGCGAGGATCGACGTCATCACCGCGGACCCCAGCCCGGCACCACGGTGCCCGGGCAGCGTCGCCAGCCAGAACACGCCGACGGCCGCACCGTCGTCGTAACTCACGGCGGCCGCGGCGGGCTCGCCGTCGCGCCGGGCCAGCCAGGTGGTCCAGCCCGGCTCCCCGAGCACGCTCTTCGGGATCATCCGGCCCGGCGACCACGGCACCAGCTCGGCCCTCGGGAAGCCTTCGACGATCACCCGCTCGGCCTCGTCGAGCTCCCGCGCGACGGTGACCGGCCGCACGTCACCGGCCGTCACCTCGACGTCGCCGGCCGGGCGCAGCATGGTCGGGTACACGTGCACGCTCACGCCGGGCGGAACCCGGACACCCTCCACGCCGTACGGGTCCTCGACCATGGTGCGGTATCCGACCACCGGCGTCCCCAGCAGTTCCTCGATCCGCTCCGGCGGCAGCCGGCGGCGCGGCACGATCTGCGCCCCGCTGGTGGTGCGCCGGGCGAACACGTCCTCGCCGTCGGGCAGCCCCCGCACCGGGAAACCCATGGCGGTCCAGCGGGCGATGCCGTTGGCCACGTAGAGGTCGGTCCCGGTTCCGTCCGTCGTCAGCATGCCCTCTTTCCTATCCCGGCCCTCAACGGTGGACGACGCCGGGTCCGCCCGGTTCGTCGTCGTCCGTGATTCCGGGGCATGATCGGGCGGTGGGCTCGAAGGACTCGAAGGACTCAGGCAACCGTCACGCGGTGCGGCGCCTGGACGCGCGCGCCCGGCGGCAGGTGGCGCAGGGCACGGCCGAGATCGTGCCGGACCCGGACCGGCCGGGGGCGTACACGCTGCTGGTGGAGGGCACCGCCCAGTCGCACGTCGACCTGGCCGACCCGTCCCGGCTGGAGTTCGAGTACATGCGCTGGCTGGGGTTCCTCATCGACCTGGCGGCCGAGCCGGGCCGGCCGGTCAACGTGCTGCACCTGGGCGGGGGAGCCTGGACCCTGCCGCGCTACGTCGCCCACACCCGTCCGGGTTCCCGGCAGCGCGTGGTCGAGATCGACGAGCCGCTGATCGAGTTCGTGCGCGAGCACCTGCCGCTGCCGAGGAACGCCGGGGTGCGGGTGCGGGCCGGTGACGCCCGCGAGGTGCTGACCGGGCTCACCGACGACAGCGTCGACCTGATCATCGTGGACGTGTTCAGCGGCGCCCGGATTCCCGCCCACCTCACCTCGGCCGAGTTCGCCGCCCAGGCGGCCCGGGTGCTGCGGCCCGGCGGGCTGTACACCGCCAACCTGGCCGACGGCCCCGGCCTTCACTTCGCCCGGGCCCAGGTGGCCACCGCCGCAACCGTTTTCGGCGAGACCGCGATCGTTGCCCAGCCGCCCGTGCTGCGTGGCCGGCGCTTCGGCAACCTGGTGCTGGTGGCGGGCAACGGGCCGCTGCCCCTGCGGGTGCTGGCCCGGCGCACGGCGTCCGACGTGTTCGCCGCCCGGGTGCTGGCCGGCTCGGACCTGGAGAAGTTCGTGGCGGGCGCCCAGCCGGTGGCGGACGCCGGCGCCGAGCGCTCACCCGAACCCCCGACCAGCCTGTTCAACGGCTAGAACGGCCTAGAGCGGCTGCCAGGACGGCCGGCTGGCCCAGATGTCGTCGTAGTACTCGCGCAGCTGGAGACGGCTCGCGGCCGGCTCGTCGAGCAGCACGGTGGCGTGCCGGTGCAGTTGCACGATCGAGGCCGGGCAGGAGGCCGACAGCGGCCCCTCCACCGCCCGGGCCACGGCGTCGGCCTTGCCCTCGCCGCTGGCCAGCAGCAGCAGGTGCCGGGAGCGGCCGATCGTGCCCAGGCCCTGGGTGAGCACGTGCCGCGGCACCTCTTCCGGCGAGGAGAAGAATCGCGCATTGTCTTGCCGGGTGCGGGCGTTCAGGGTCTTCGGGCGGGTCAGCGAGGTGAGCGCGGAGCCCGGCTCGTTGAAGGCGATGTGCCCGTTCGAGCCGATCCCGGCGATCTGCACGTCGATGCCACCGGCGTCGAGGATGGCCTGCTCGTAGCGGGCGCACTCGGCCACCGGGTCGGCGGCGGCGCCGTCCGGGCCGTGCACCGCGTCCACCGGGATCTCCAGCGGGTCGGTGACCTCACGCTGGATCACCGCGGCGTAGCGCTCCGGGTGGTCGGCGGGCAGGCCCACGTACTCGTCGAGCATGAAGGCCCGGGCGTGGGCGAAGTCCAGCCCGGCCTCCTTGTGCCGGCGGGTGAGCTCGGCGTAGAGCGGCTCCGGGGTGGAGCCGGTGGCCAGGCCGAGCACCGGGTGCGGCTCGCTGCGCAGCAGGTGCTCGATGATGTCGGCGGCCAGCGACGCGGTGGCGGTGGCGGTGGGCAGGACAATGACTTCCATCGGGTTCCGTTCAGGCGGGTCTCAGGCGGTCTCAGGCGGGCAGGTCTTCGGTCAGGGCGCCGTCGAGCGTGGCCGGGGTGTCGTCGGAGGTGGCCAGGGCGGGGGGCTCGGTGGCCAGCAGCGCTGCGCCGATCGCGGCGACCGGCTGGTCGCGGGGCACCACGGACAGCCGGGCGGACAGGTCCAGCCCGCGCAGGAACGGCGACGAGCCGGCCTGCCGGTCGAGGGCCTTGGCCACCGCGTGCCGCAGCGGCTCGCCGATCTCGGCCACCCCGCCGCCGAGCACGATCAGGTCGACGTCGACGGTGAGGGCCAGCATGCGGGTGGCGTCGGCCAGGTAGCCGGCTACCTCGTCACGCAGTTCCTTCGCCGCCGCGTCCCCGTGGGCGGCGGCGGCGAAGAGGTCCTGCCCGGCGGGCAGTTCGCTGCCCGGGCGAGGGGTCCAGCGGGCGGCGATGGCACTGCCCGAGGCCAGCGCCTCCAGGCAGCCGTGCTGGCCGCAGCCGCAGACCGGGCCGGACGGGTCGATCGGGATGTGGCCGATCTCGCCGGCCGCGCCGTGCGGGCCGCGGCGCAGCCGGCCGTCCAGCACGATGCCCGCCGCGATGCCGGTGCCGATGCTCAGGTAGGCCATGTCGATCCGGCCCAGCCGCAGGTGCGAGGCAGCCCCCAGGGCGGCCGCGTTCACGTCGTTCTCGACCACCACCGGCAGGTCGAGCCGGCGGCCGAGCCGGTCGGCCAGGGCCAGCCCGCCCGGGCCGACCCCGAGGTTGACCGCGTGGGTGATCTTTCCGCGCCGGGCGTCGACCAGGCCAGGGATGCCGATGCCGACGCCGCTGAACACCTCGTGCGGCGCTCCGGCGGAGAGTCCGGCGGTCAGCGCGCCGAGCGCCCGGGCGGCCGTGTCGACCACCCCTTCCGGGCCGAGACCGGTGGCCAGCCGGGTGGATTCGACCACCCGGGGGCGGCCGTCGGGGGCGGAGACATCGACCGCGACCGCCAGCACCTTCGAGCCGCCGATGTCGAGACCCGCCAGCAGGGTGGGCTCACTCACCGCATACCACCCAGAACTTCCGCCGCCGCGCGCAGACTCACCGACGATCCTCCGTACGTCCATATCGCGGCCGCCCCGGGCAGTCCCGTGGGCGAACCATCAGCATCCACCACCGGCCAGCCGGTTTCGACCGTTACCAGATCCGGGCGTGCCCGGGCGATCCGCTCCAACCGGTCGGCCACCCAGGCGTGCCGGTGCGCGTCGCGCACCAGTGCCACCAGGGGCCGGTCACCCACCTCGGCCAGAACGGTCGCCGGGTCGTCGGTGGGTGTGAAAGATCGTTTGTCCGCCCCCTCCAGAAGATCGAGCGGCAAAGTCCACGGTACCTCACCTGCGGCGATCCCAGGAGTGACGTGAAACTCAAGTAGCACAGCGTGTTTCCGGGTGATGAGTTCGTGCGGACCGCGCACGAACAGGGCCCGCCGGGCGGCATCGCGATCGGCGTCCTCGCTGCCGGGCCCGGTCCCGGCCGGCTGCTGCCGGGCGACCAGCGCGTCCACCCGCCCCGCCGCCTCGGCGAGCCGTCGGGCGGGCAGCCTGCCGTCGCCGACCGCGGCCACGATGTCGTCGATCACCCAGGTCAGCACCGCCTCCATCGCGCCCGGCGCGCGCTCCGGGCCGATGCACAGCAGGTCCGCACCGGCCGCCAGGGCGGCCACCGCGGCCCGTCCAGGCCCGCCGTAGGGCTTTGCCACCCCGGCCATGTCGAGGGCGTCGGTGACGATCACCCCGTCGAAACCCAGCTCCCCGCGCAGGATCCCGAGCACGGCCGGACTGGTCGTGGCCGGGTTCGCGGCGTCCACCGCGGCCAGCACCACGTGCGAGGTCATCACCGCCGGCACCCCGGCCGCCACCGCCGCCGCGAACGGCACCAGTTCCCGCTGCCGCACGGTGTCCAGGTCGATGTCCAGTCGTGGCATCGCCAGGTGCGAGTCGGTCACCGTGGCGCCGTGGCCGGGAAAATGCTTGACGCAGGCCGCGACCCCGGCCTGTTCCAGCCCGGCAGCGAACGCCACGGTGTGCCGGGCCACCAGGTCCGGTGTCGCCCCGAAGCTGCGTACCCCGATCACCGGGTTGTCCGGCTCGCAGTTCACGTCGGCGACCGGTCCCAGGTCCAGATCGATCCCGATGCGGCGCAGGCGCTTTCCGATCCCGGCCGCCACCGCGGTGGTCAGCTCCGGGTCGTCCACCGCGCCGAGCACCGCGTGCCCGGCGGTCCGGCCACCACGCACCGCGTCCAGGCGGGTGACGTCGCCGCCCTCCTCGTCGAGCGTCACCAGGCAGCCGGCCGGTGAGCTCTCGTGGATCCGCGCCACGAGGGCCGCGGCCTGATCGTCGTCCCCGGTCAGGTTCGTGCCGAACAGGCACACCGAACCGATGCCCTCACCCAGCCGGAACCGCATCCAGCCAGGCAGTTCCAGGCCGTGGAACGACGGCATCAGCACCCGGTGGGCCTGACGGTGGATCTCGTTCATCCCTTGACAGCTCCTGCCACGAGCCCCTCGGTCATCCGGCTCTGGACCAGCAGGAAGAACACGATCACCGGGATCGCCATCAAGGTCGACCCGGCCATCACCCCGCCCCAGTCGGTGCCCTTGGCGCCCTCGTTGAAGGTCTGGAGCCAGACCGGAAGTGTCTGGTTCTCCGGCTTGTTCATCAGGACCAGCGCGAACGTGAACTCGTTCCAGGCCTGGATGAACGCGAACGTCCCGGTCGCCACCAGTCCCGGCGCCATCAGCGGGAAGGTGATCCGGCGGAACGCCTGGAAACGGCTGCACCCGTCCACCATCGCGGCCTCCTCCAGCTCGACCGGCACCCCGGCGACGAACCCGCGCAGCGTCCAGATCGTGAACGGCAGCACGAACACCAGGTACACCAGGGTCAGGCCGAGCGCGGTGTTCACCAGCTGCCAGCCGTCCAGCACCTTGAACAGCGAGATCACCATCGCCTCGGCCGGCACCATCTGCACGATCAGCACGGTGACCACGAAGCCGGTGCGCCCGCGGAACCGGAACCGGCTCAGCGCCACGGCGGCCAGCAGGGCCAGCACCAGCGCCGCCGCCACGGTGAGCAGCGTGACGGTCAGGCTGTTGCGCAGCGCGTGCAGGAACTCGCCCTGCGCGAAGGCCTTGCGGTAGTTGTTCAGCGTGGCGTTCCAGGGCAGCAGGTGCGGGGTGTCGCTCTGGATGTCGACGCCGCGCTGGAACGAGGTGTTGATCATCCAGTACACCGGGAGGATCGCGATCAGCACCACCACGACCGCGGCCGTGTTCGCCGCCCAGTCACCCACCCGGGGACGCTTTTTCGGCCGGGGTGCCGGGACGCCGGGTCGGGCGGTGGTGCGGGGGACGGCGCTGAGCGTGCTCACAGCTCCTCCTGGCGAGTGATCTGACGCAGATAGAACACCGTGAACCCGAGCGTGATCAGCACCATCACGACCGCCACCGCGGCACCCAGGTCGAACTTGTTCTCGCCGAACGCCACCCGGTACGCGTACACCCCGAGCAGGTTCGTGTCGCGGGAGATGCCGCCGGCCTTCTGGAGCACGTAGATCTGGGTGAACACCCGGAAGTCCCAGAGCACCGACAGCGCGGTCAGGATCAGCACCACCGGCCGCAGGAACGGCATGATCACGTGCCGGAAGCGCTGCCAGGCGTTCGCCCCGTCGAGCTGCGCGGCCTCCAGCACCTCGCCGGGCACCTGGGTGAGACCGGCGTACAGCGTGAACGCCACGAACGGGATGCCCATCCAGACCACGATGATCAGTGCGACGCCGAAGAACGACCACGGGTTCGTCAGCCAGGAGTGGCCGTGGAAGTCGCCGCCCAGGGCGGTGAGAAGCCAGTTCACCAGCCCGTACTGGGTGTCGAACAGCCACTGCCAGACCACCGTCGCCGACAGCGGCGGCATCGCCCAGGCCAGCAGCAGCGACACGATCAGTGCCAGGCGCAGCACCCGGCCCACCCGGCGGGTCAGCAGGGCCACCAGCATGCCCAGCACCATGGTTAGAACAACTGCCGCGAAACAGAATCCGACGGTGCGGTAGAGGACGTGCCAGAACTGGGTGTCCTGGAGAATCGTGGTGTAGTTGGCCGCGCCGACCCAGTCCGGCGGGGCGCCGAACTGCTGCTTCAGGCCGAACTTCTGCATCGAGAGCACGACCAGCCGGGCGAACGGGTAGCCCAGCACCAGGGCGAGCACCAGCGCCGCGGGCAGCAGAAGCGCGTACGGCACCAGGTTCCGGGGCCTGCGCCCCGTCGCGGGCCGGCTCGCGGCCCGCGACGGGGTCAGGGGAGTGAAAGTGGACATTACTGGTTCAGCGCCGACGCGATCGCCTCGTCGGCGGTCTTCGTCTCGGTGGCGATGTCCTTGCCCTGGGCGATGGCGACCAGCATGTCGGGCAGCACCGAGCCGGCCTCCACGCCGGCCCAGTTCTCGCTGGCCGGGGTGAACCGGGTGTTCTCCGCCGCCTCGGCCTGGGCCTTCGCCGCCTCGTCACCCGAGACCTCGCCGAGCAGCGACTTCTTCACCGGCAGCAGGCCGAGATCGGCCAGCTTGGTCTGGTACTCGTCGCCGGACAGGATCTTCAGCAGGCTCAGCGCCAGTTCCGGGTGCTCCGACTTGGCCGACACAGCCAGGTTGGAGCCGCCCAGGAACGACGGCGCCAGGGTGCCCTCGGTTTTGCCGGGCAGGGCGAACGCGCCGATGTCCTTCTCCAGCTTCGGGCAGCCGTCGTCCTCGTTGACGATCTGCCCGACCTTCCAGCCCGGGCCCATCAGCATGCCGATCCTGCCCTTGCAGAAGTCCAGGTAGTCCTTGGACTCGTCGGCGTCCTTCGGGGCGGCCGAGGCGGTGTCCATGATGGTCTTCACCGTGGTCAGGCCCGCCACCGACCCCGGCGTGGAGAGCTGGCCGGTCCACTGCCCGCCGTTCTGCGTGGCGATGTCACCGCCGTTGTCCCAGATGAAAGGCAGTGCGGCGTACCAGTACTTGCCGGGGAAGTAGATCCCGGAGAAGTCTTCGGTGTCGCTGTTCTCCTGCTTCAGCTTCACCCCGGCGTCGACGAATTCCTGCGTGGTGGTGGGAATCTCGATCCCAGCGTCCTTGAAAAGATCCTTACGGTACACCACGATCCGGGCGCCGCCGTAATAGGGCACGCCGTAGAACCGGCCGTCGTAGCTGCCCGACTCGACCAGGCTCTGCACCAGGTCGTCGCCGCCCAGCTCGGCCTTGCGGTCGGTGATGTCGAGCAGCGCCCCGGCCGCCTCGAAGGCCTGCGCCTGGGTGTTGCCCAGCTCCACCACGTCCGGGCTGTCGTTGCTGGACAGCGACGTGGTCAGCTTCTCCACGATGCCGGTCCACTGCTGCCGCTCGAACTCCAGCGTGGAGCCCGGGTTCTGCTTCTCGAACTCGGTCTTGGCGTAGTCGACGAGCTCCTGCGGGGTGTCCTCCCCGTTCAGCCAGAGCCGGATCGTGCCGGTCTGCGCCGCGCCTTCGGTGTCACTGCTTGCGGTGTCGTCGCTGCCGCCCCCACAGGCGGACAGAGCGAGTGCGGTGGCGATACCCACCGCGGCCAGAGCACGGATCTTCACGAGTTCCTCCGAGTGGAACGGTTGCGAAAATGGGTGTGCGGGGCTGACGGCACGGCTCCGGAATCAGATGCCGCACCGCTTCTTTCGAGCAGGTTCGCTAGGAGACGCCGAGTTCGCCGGAGAGCACGAGCACGGCGGATCCGAGCAGGATGCTGTTCTCGTGGAGCGTGGACAGGCGGATGTCGAGGGCCTGGCCGACGACCGGCAGCACCCGCCGCCTCACCGCCGTGGAGGCCGCATCGAGGAGAGCGCCGCCGAGCAGGTCCGGCGGGCCGGTGAGCACGACCTCGCCGAGGTCGAGCGTGCTGATCACGGGGGCGAGCGCGATCCCGAGACTGGTGCCGGCGCCGGCCAGCACCTCCTGCTGCTCGGGGCCGGGCAGTTCGGCCAGCCGTGCGCGCAGCTGCGGCACGGCCAGCAGGCGTTCCAGGCAGCCGGAACGTCCGCAGGCGCAGGGCAGTCCGGGCTCCTCCACGATCAGGTGCCCGATCTCACCGGCGGCGAACCGGTCGCCACGTACCAGGGCGCCGTCGAGCAGAATGCCTGCCCCGACGCCCATTCCGACGGTCAGCACCAGGACCCCACGGCCGGTGGCACCGCCGAAGCTGTGTTCGGCCAGGGCGGCCGCGTTCGCGTCGTTCGCCACGTGGACCGGCCGGCCCAGGCCGTCGCGCAGCACCTCGGCCAGCGGCATGCCGGACCAGCCCAGGTTGGGGGCGTTCAGCACCACGCCGTCCGGGTTCACCACGCCCGGGCTGCCCACCCCGATGCCCAGCACCGGCCGTTCCGCCTGGTCCATCAGGTCACGCGCCAGATCGGTGACGGCCTGCGCGGCGGCCTCGCCGGTGCGGCCCCGCCGGGGGATCTCGCTGGTGCTCAGCACGGTGCCGACCAGGTCGACCACGGCACCCCGGAACGAGGTGTCGCGAGACAGGTCGAGGCTCACGATGTGGGCGGCCGAGGGATCGAAACCGACCAGCGTGGCGGGCTTTCCGACCCGGGCGCCGGCGCGGGTGCCGAGTTCGACGGCCAGTCCCTCGGCGATCAGCTCACTCACCAGCGCCCCGATCGTCACCGGGGTGAGCGAGGTGACCCGCGCCAGGTCGGCCCGGCTCTGCGGGCCGTCGCTGTACAGCGACTGGAGCACCAGGGACCGGTTGTAGACGCGGGCCTGGCCAGGCATGACCTTGGTGGTCGGGCGGAGGGCCCGGCCGGGGGTGGCTGGCATTTTTTTAGTGAAGCGTCTTTATAAAACGGCGTCAAGGGTGCGCCGAGCACGTAACGCGTTCGTCATGGGTGTTTCGGTGCGGGAGGACCGGGGCAAAGGTACAGCCCGTGACCGGTCGCGGGGAGCGGTCACGGGCTGTTCTTCGGGGTTGTTCCGCCGACTGCCCCGCCGGCTGTTCCGTCAATGGTGGACGACGACCGGGCCGCGACCGGCGCGGCCGCCGTCCACCGGGAGACGGCCGGTCAGAGCGCGGCCCGGACGGCGTCCTCCAGTGAGGTGGTGGGGCGCCCGAGGAGCCGGGACAGGTCACCGGTGCCGACGTGCAGCTCGCCGTCGCGGATGGCGCGGTCGACGTCCGCCAGGATCTGCGGCAGCGGGGCCGGGAGACCCACACCGGCCAGGATCTCGGCGAAGGTGTCGGTGGGAACGTCGTTGTAGACCACCGGCTTCCCGGTCTGCCGGCTCACCTCGGCCGCCAGCTCGGACAGCGTGAACGACTCGTCGCCGCCCATCTCGTACACCTCGCCGCCGCCGGCGTTCAGCAGCGCGGCCACGTCGGCCCCGGCGAAGTCGGCGCGCGTCGCGGCGCTGATCCGGCCACCGCCCGCGGCCCCGGTGACCGCGCCCTGCTCCAGGTAGACCGGGATCTGGGCGGTGTAGTTCTCGAAGTACCAGCCGTGGCGCAGCAGCACCGTGGGCAGGCCGGAGGCCTTGAGCGCGGCCTCGGTGGCCAGGTGGTCGGAGGCCAGCTTCATCGTGGTGGTGCCGGCGTTCGCGATGCCGGTGTAGGCGATCAGCCCGACCTTGGCGGCCTTCGCGGCGTCGATCACGTTCTTGTGCTGGGGGATGCGCCGGCCGGGCTCGCTGCCGGAGACGAACAGCACCCGGTCGGCACCGTCGAAGGCGGCTGCCAGGGTCTGCGGCTGGTCGTAGTCGACGGTCTGCACCCGCACGCCGCTCGCGGCCAGCTCCGACAGCTTCTCCGGGTTGCGGCCACCGGCCACGATGTCGCCCGGCGTGACCCCCTTGGCCAGCAGGTCCTGGATGACGAGCCGGCCGAGCTGTCCGGTGGCGGCGGTGACGACGATGGTCATGATCTCCCTCTCGATAGCTGCTTGCCCCTGGGTCAAGGAAGCTTCTGCCAGCATGCTTCCCGATCGAAAGTACCCACTTTGAAGTAAGGTACTGGCCACGCGGAAAGTATTGAGGTGAGCGCGCCGTGACGATTCAGCCGGAACTCGAACTCGCAGAGATGTTTCCCGACGGCACCTTCCCGTCGGACTGTCCCAGCCGGGTGGTGCTCGACCACATCACCAGCAAGTGGGGCGTGCTGATCCTGGTCGGCCTGTCCGGCCGCACCCTGCGCTGGGGCGAGCTGCGCCGGGTGGTGCAGGGCATCAGCGAGAAGATGCTGGCGCAGTCGCTGAAGACCCTGGAGGCCGACGGCCTGGTGCGGCGCGAGGCGCTGCCGGTGATCCCGCCGCACGTGGAATACAGCCTGACCCCGCTGGGTGAGGAACTGGTCGGCCTGCTCCGGCCCCTGCTCACCTGGACCGCCCGCAACGCCGACCGGATGCTCGCCCGGCGCTAGGGTTGCGAGATGCCCGGAACGGGCAGTTGGTTCGGTGGAGAGGGATGGACCTTTGAGCGAGATCTCGGTCGTTCTGGAGCGTGACGTCGTGGCCCCGCCCGACGCCACCTTCGACGCGCTGGCCGACTACACGATCATGCGGCCCAAGCTGCTGCCGGAGCAGATCACCGGTTACAAGGTGACCGCGGGCGGCACCGGCGAGGGCACGCACGTCACCTACGATCTGCACGCCACCAAGAAGCGCACCCGGCACGTCGAGGCCGTGGTCAGCGAGCCGCCGGCCGGGCAGCAGCTGCTGGAGTCCGACACCGGTTCCACGTTGCGCGTGCTCTGGGACGTCGCGGCCGCGCCCGGTGGCAGCAAGGTCACGGTGAAGATCAGCTGGCAGGGCGCCGGCGGTGTGAAGGGCTTCTTCGAGCGCACTTTCGCCCCGGGCGGCATCCGGCGCATCTACGGCGCCGAGCTCGACCGGCTCCAGCAGCAGATCGCCGAAGACCCGGAGTGACGCCTCGCGGCCACATCTGACGGCGCCCGGTCCGGCCCGAGCCGGTGCCGGTCGTCGTGTCGTTCCTGCTGGCCGACGACCCCGGTGCGCGGTAGGTTCGCCGGAGGTGAACGGTTCTGCGAGATTGACGTCACGAGACCACGGACGGGGTACGACGATGAGCGAGACCACCAACTACCAGGCCACTTTCGACCTGATCGACGTCGACCACGACGGCCTGATCTCGGCCGCCGAGCTGAAGAACCTGATGGCCGCGCTCGGCGGCGAGGTCAGCGACGAGATGGCCGAGCACGCTGTGCAGGTCATCGACACCGACGGCGACGGGCTGGTCTCGCTGCCGGAACTGGCGGACTACCTGAGCGAGAACTCCTCGCCGCAGCAGTAGCGGCCGGTGACACGACGAAGGGCGACTCGCTCACGCGGGTCGCCCTTCGTCGTCTGTGGTCTCAGCCTGTCTGCGGACTAGGCGGCCTGCGCCTGCGCCTGGGCCTGCCGCAGGTTGGTCAGCACGGTGTCGAGCACCGGCTGATAGGTCTGCGGGTCGACGTCGGCCAGCGAGCTGACGATCACCGCCACCTCTTCGAGAGACACCACGGCACCGGCGATCTCGCCCGCCCGCACCTGGAGTGTGGCCAGGTTGTTCAGCGACACGGCCAGCGCCTCACGGTGCTGGTCCGGGTCTTTCGCCGCCAGTTGCCGCACGATGGTGACGGCCTCGGCCATCGACGTCAGGCCCTCCGCCTGCTCGCCCAGCCGGAACCGGATGGTGGCCAGCCCGCTGAGCGCACCGGCGGCCGGCAGCATCGCCTGCTCGGGCACCACGGTCTGGAGGAAGGTGTACACCTCCACCGCCTCCTCGGCGGCCTCCAGCGCGGCCTTGTCGTCACCGGCGGCCGCGTGCTGGTCGGACATCGCGGTCAGGGCCAGGGCGAGGTTCGGCATACCGACCGCCGTGTCCTGCTCCGACACCGTGCGCCAGATGTCCGCGGCCTCGGTGATGGCTGCCAGCGCCGCTGTCGCGTCGTCGGTGGCGGCCAGCACCAGGCTCTTGCTGTAGAGCGCATTGGCCAGGGCGTTGCGCGACTCCGCGTCGTCCTTGCCGTGCTCACGGCGTATTTCGACGGCTTCGTCGATCGCTGCCAGGGCGGCTTGCGCCTCCCCGGCCTCGGCGAGCTCGGCGAAGCGCTCTTCCAGGGTCATGGCCTGCTCGAGGTCCCGCTTGCTCAACGGCCCGGCTCCTTACTGCCTGACTGATCTTCAGGAATGCACCGTAGCGGGCCAGACGGGACGAGTGCTAAAAAGTCGACGCTGAGTAGCGAATTACCCACTCAGCGATGGACTTTGAACACCCAGGTGCGCAGCAGCGTGAAGCGCAGGAAGGTGGCCAGCGCACTGGCCAGCACCAGCACGGTGACCTCGACGAAGTAGTGGTCGACGGAGCCGAGCAGGGCCAGTGAGCCGCTGGTCAGGAGCAGGGTGAGGGCGAAGATCGCCAGCCCCTGCACCTGGTGGCGCAGCCACTGGTCGGGCCCGTGCACCCCGAAGGTCAGGCTTCGGTTGGCCGCGGTGTTGCCGATCGTGGTGATCAGCAGTGCCACGATGTTCGCGGCCTGGGCCCCCATCCCGTACCGCAACAGGGCGTAGATGATGGCGTAGGCCACGGTGCTGACCAGGCCGACCGTCGCGAACCGGATGAGCTGGCCGGTCAGGCCCGGCGGCACGCCGTCCGGGTCGACGGCGCGGCCGGTCGCCGAGATCTGGCCCTGGCCGGCGGCCGCGGCGCGCCGGGCGGCGGGGCTCAGCTCCGCCCGGATGTCGGCGATCGGCAGCTCGCCGCGGGTCAGGGCCCGGGCCACCCGGGCCACACCCTTGAGGTCGGCGGTGGCGGTGGCGACGATGTCGACGCGGCTGTCCGGGTCGTCCACCCAGTCCACCGGCACCTCGTGGATGCGCAGGCCGCTGCGCTCGGCGAGCACCAGCAGCTCGGTGTCGAAGAACCAGCCGGTGTCTTCCACCAGGGGCAGCAGGCGCTTGGCCACATCACCCCGGATCGCCTTGAAACCGCACTGCGCGTCGGTGAATCCGGCGGCCAGGGTGCCGCGCAGGATCAGGTTGTAGCAGCGCGAGATGATCTCCCGCTTGGTGCCGCGCACCACCCGCGAACCCTTGGCCAGGCGGCTGCCGATGGCCAGCTCGGAGTGCCCGGACAGCAGCGGCGCGACCAGGGGGAGCAGGGCGGTGAGGTCGGTCGAGAGATCGACGTCCATGTAGGCGAGCACGGCGGCGTCGGACGCGGACCAGACCGCGCGCAGCGCCCGGCCGCGGCCCTTCTGGTCCAGGTGCACCGCCTCGACCTCGGGATACCGCGCGGCCAGCCGGGTGGCGACCTCGAAAGTGCTGTCGACGCTGGCGTTGTCGGCGATGGTGATGCGGAAGCGGTAGGGGAAGTTGTAGGCCAGGTAGGCGTGCAGCCGCTCGACGCAGGGCTCGAGTCCGGCTTCCTCGTTGTACACCGGGACGACGACGTCCAGGGCGGGTACGGGGAGCGGCTGGTGCGGGGCTCCCGCCGGGTTGGGCTGGGTTTCCTGTGCGGCCTGGGCGTCAGGGCCAGGCGTGGTCTGGATCGCCGTCATGGTGGCAACCTTGTCGGCCGTCTCTGGCACGCGGGTGCACTCCGGCTAAGCGTCTGCTGTGAGCCTTTTCCCGGTGGCTCCCGGGCCCGCTCCGCCGTTCGGGTGAACCGGTTAACTTCGCACGCTCGCCGTGCTCGAACATACGTTCGACATCGGCTACCTTGGAGGTGGGTCGAGGTTCCGAAATGTCGTTTTTGTGAAACTGGAGATGCGTCATGCCCAGCGTGCCTCGCATTCGCCGTGCGATCCCGCACGGCGCCGTGCACCGCCTCGAACTCGGCGAGGGCCTTCCCGTGGTGGCCCTGATCCGCTGGCACCACGGCGTCAACCGCACCGTGCCGGCCACCGCCACCGCCTGGACCCGGGAGGCCGTGGAGATCAGCTGGGAGCCGGACATCGGGGCGGGCCTGCGCACCGACTGGATCGCGGCCACCGACGTCACCCGTGAGATCGACCTGCCCACGCTGGCCGACGACGTGGTGCTGCCGCCGCACACCGTCTCCGGCGAGTCCCGGCGCCGGTGGTGACGCTCCTGTCACGCTCCCGGTGACGCCCGGGCGACGGGGTGCGGACGAGGGTGGAGCCATCGACCGGCGACGGCTTGGAGGCCTTTCCCGATGTTCAGGCACACCCAGCAGACCCAGTACAACTGCACGCCCGACCAGCCGGACCCGCTGTACGCGATGAAGCTCCAGGAGCTCATCGGCGGCGCCTACGGCGAACTGACCGTCGCACTCCAGTACCTGTTCCAGGGCTGGAACACCCGGGTTCCGGGCAAGTACAAGGACCTCATCCTCGACACCGCCACCGAGGAGCTCGGGCACGTCGAGATGATCTCGATCATGATCGCCCGGTTGCTGGAAGGCGCTCCCTCGGAGCAGATCTCGGCGGCGGCCGCGGCCAACCCGGCGCTCGCCGCGGTGCTCGGCGGGCAGAACCCGCAGCACGCCATCGTCGGCGGTGGTGGTGCACTGGCGGCCGACAGTGCCGGCTACCCGTGGAACGGCAAGTACATCGTCGCCAGCGGCAATCTGCTGGCCGACTTCCACGCCAACGCCGCGGCCGAGATGCAGGGCCGGCTCCAGACCGCCCGGCTGTACAACATGACCGAGGACAAGGGCGTGCGCGACATGCTCCGGTTCAACCTCGCCCGCGACACGGCGCACCAGAACCAGTGGCTCGCCGCCATCCAGAAGCTGAAGGAGGACGGCCTGGAAGACCTTCCGGTGCCGATCAAGTTCGGCACGGACACCGAGTACGACGAGCACAGCTACGAGGTCTGGGGTCTGTCCGACGGTGTCGACGGCCCGTCGGCGCTGCCGGCGACCGCCCCCGACGGGCGCGGCGAGTTCACCTACCTCCAGGACCCGGCGCCGCTCGGGCCGGTGCCCGGCGTGCCGGCGGCCGACCCGCTGCTGTACGCGACGACCGGCGAGGGCAGCCGGGAGGTGGCCGGTGGCACCGCCCCGGCCAGTGGCGGCGGCGGGCTGATGGACAAGGCCAAGGAGGCACTGACCGGGACCGCCCCGGGCACCCACACCAAGAGCAGCTGAGACCTCTGAGTGCCGGGACGCCCGCGGGCGTCCCGGCACTGAGCCCGTTCACCTCCGGAGGCCCGATGCTCATCCGCCCCGCAAACCCCACGGCCACGCCCGTCACCGTCGCGGACGTCCACCCGGCCTTCTTCCGCCCGCTGCTGCGTGAGGCCCCGACCGGCCCCGCGACCGAGCGTCCGCCCGGCCCCGCGGCCGAGCCCGCGGCCGAGCCCGCGGCCGAGCCCCTGGTCAGGTCGCCCCGGCCGCCCGCCACCGCTCGGGCCCGCCGCGTGCTGCCCCTGCTCGGCCCGGCGTTCATCGCCGCCATCGCCTACATCGATCCCGGCAACTTCGCCACGAACATCGGCGGCGGAGCCACTTTCGGCTACACCCTGATCTGGGTGGTGGTGCTGGCCAACCTGATGGCCATGCTGGTGCAGTACCTCTCGGCCAAACTCGGCCTGGCCACCGGCCGCGACCTGGCCCGGTTGTGCGGTGAGCGCACCCGGGGCCCGGCCCGGCTGTTCATGTGGGCGCAGGCCGAACTGGTCGCGATGGCGACCGACCTGGCCGAGTTCGTCGGCGCGGCCGTGGCTCTGCACCTGCTCTTCGGCATCGACCCGCTGCCGGCCGGTGGCCTCACCGCGGTGGTCTCGTTCGGTGTGCTGGAGCTGCGCCGTCGCGGACGCCGGCCGTTCGAGATCGTGATCGTGGCCTTCCTGGCCGTCGTCGTCCTCGGTTTCGGATACCAGGTGATGATCGCCCGGCCGGACGCCCTCGCGCTGGCCGGCGGCCTGGTGCCGCGTTTCCAGGGGACCGGGAGTCTGCTGCTGGCCAGCGGAATCATCGGCGCGACGGTGATGCCGCACGCCGTCTACATCCATTCCTCGATGACGGCCGGCCTGGTCGCACCCGGTGCCGCCGGCCCCGCCCGCCGCGATCTGCTGCGGGCCCAGCGGGTGGATGTGCTGATCGCCCTCGGCCTGGCCGGACTGGCCAACATCGCGATGATGGCGACCGCCGCCGCGCTGCTGCACGGCCGAGGACTCGACGTCACCGGGCTCGAGGACGCCCACGCCGCGCTGGGTCTGATCGCCGGCGGGACGGTCGCGGCGGTGTTCGCGGTGGCGCTGCTGGCCTCCGGGTTCTCCTCCTCCAGCGTGGGCACCTGCGCCGGTGACGTGGTGATGAGGGGTTATCTGTCGCGCCGGGTGCCGACCGCGGTGCGCCGTGCCGTCACGATGATCCCGGCGCTGTGGCTGCTGGGGGCCGGTGCCGACACCGGCGCGGCGCTGGTGCTGAGCCAGGTGGTGCTCTCGTTCGGGATCCCGTTCACGCTGGCGCCGCTGGTGGTGTTCACCTCCCGCCGCTCGATCATGGGGGAGTACGTGAACCGGCCGGTCACCACCGTCTGCGCGGGCGTCGTCATGGCCCTGATCGTGGTGCTGAACTGCTGGCTCGTCGTCGCGACCGTGGCCGGCTGAGGACATGCCCCGCTGCGAGGTCTGCCGGCGCGGTCCCGGGGTGCTCGTGCTGCGGGTCTGGCCGGAGGAAGACGGCCTGCGGGCCCGGATCCTGGGCGACGACGGCCGAGAGGTCGTCGCCCAGGGGACCGAGGCCATCTGCGCCGAGGTGCGGCGCTGGCTGGACGGATGCTGAGGGTGCTCAGTCCTCGGGGCGTTCCAGCAGCGGGCGGACCAGCTGCCGCAGTGCGGTGGAGGGCGCGATACCCAGCTCGCTCCGCAGCAGACGGCGGTACAGGTCGTACTGCCGCAACGCCTCGGCGGCGTTCCCCTCGGTCAGGTGCACCTCGATCGCCAGTCGATGTGCGCTCTCCCGCAGCGGTTCCCCGGAAAGTGCCGCGAGAGCGGCCTGCATCGCCTCGCCGAAACGCCGCTGGGACCTGAGCTGTTCCCCCAGCCGCTCCAGGGCATGCAGCCGGGCCTGCCGGTACCGCTCTCGTTCCAGCAGCACCCAGTCCTCGTCCCAGAACGGCAACAGGTCGGACCGCCAGCTTTCCGGCGTGGAGGTCGTTGTCCCCGAGGATTTCTCGATGAGATGTTCGGCATGGTGCAGGTCGACGTGCAGATCACCGGCCAGCTCCATCCGGGCTCCGGCGGATCGCACCAGGTGGCGGCCCTGCGGGCGGGGCAGCCGGCTGATGGCGGCCCGGAGGTTGGCGGCGGCGCGGGCCCCCGGGCTCTCCGGCCACAGGGTGCCGGCCAGAGTCGGCCTGCTCACCGCGTCACGTGAAATCGCGAGAAAGGCAAGGATTTTCTGGCCGCAGTGCCGGATCGGCACGCTCTGCGGACCGGCGGACAGGTCGAAGTCGCCGATGAGGCGCAGGCGCAAGGGCGCCGAGGAGGGGAACATGGGGACCCGGGTTTCGTCGCTTCCGGAGGGCGGCGAGCTGCACCCGGATCCGTTCTATCCCGCCCTGGGCCGGCGGCAACTCAGGGTCGCCACCCGAGCAGCAGGTCGCCGGCCACCAGGGCCAGGGCCTGCCAGGTGATGAACGCCGGCATGCCCCACCGCAGCGCCTTCTCCACGGCGCCGCCGGAGTTGAGACCCAGCCCGGCGTACGACCACCACGGTGCCATCGGGATGCCGGGCGGTTGTTCCCCGAAGATGAAGTCGGCCAGCAGGTGCGACGACCAGCCGAGCAGCAGCGCCCAGATCGCCCAGGCGGAGTCCGGCGGCACGAACACCAGCACCGCCACGGCCACGGCGGCGGGCAGTCCCCACCAGTGCATCAGCCCGCGGTGCCCGCCGGGGGTCCAGTCCAGCCAGGTCTGGTCGGCGTCCGGGCTGGTCCAGCCGGCCGACGAGGCGGTGGCGATCACCGCGGACGCGGCCGCCTGCCACAGCGGCGCGCCCGTGGCCGTCGACGTCGCGATGCTCACCGAGGCCGCGAAGAGCCGGTGTGTGCTGCCGTCCATGCGTCTTCGGTATCACGGTGGGCACCCGAACCATGGACGACGCGCAGGCCGCGCAAATGCCGCCGGTACCGCGATCCGGCCCAGATCCACCAGGTGCCGAGCGCTGGCCCGGCCCCGACGGTGCACCTTGCCTTCCGAAGGCCCAACCTCCGCCTGTCCCGGACGTGTCTCCCCGGGTGGGCGGGGTATGCCCGGCGCCGCTCTCGGGGATACTGCCGACCGTGTCCATCGCGCCTGAAGACAACACCCCCGACGTGACCACCCCCGACCCGGCCGCCCCGGCAGACCTCGCCGCCCCGCTGTCCCCCGACCCGTTCGCCTCCACCCAGCCCTGGGCCATGCAGCTGGCCATGCGCGACGAGCGTTCGGCCCGGCCCACCCACCTCGCGGTCTGCGAGGCCGCCGCCGGCGCGGTCGTCACCCTGCTGACCGACCCGCGCAGCGAACCCGGCGGCGCCTGGCACCCGTTCGTGCGGCAGTGGGTGTCGGGGCCGATTCGCAAGGTGGTGCGGCGGGGGCGGGGCATCCGCTTCACCCAGGTTCAGGAGCTCGACGGGGTGGAGGTCGAGCACGCCGGGGCGCAGGTGCGCGCGTTCGTGCCCGGGCCGGTCGACCTGGTCCCGCCCGCCCTGGCCAAGATGCAGGTCGGCGGCACCGACATGCCGGAGCCGGGCGAGCCGTCCGCTCCGGTGCCCGGCGGCGTCACCGTGGCCCTCACCCCGCTCACCCCGATGACCACCGGCAAGTCGGCCGCGCAGAGCGGTCACGCGGCCCAGCTGGCGCTGATGTCGATGGACGACGACGCGCGGGCCCGCTGGCGCGACACCGGCTGGGCGGTGCGGGTGATCACCCCCGACCAGGCGGCCTGGCCCGCGTGCGTCGACCGGGCCGGGATCGCCGTGCACGACGGCGGTTTCACCGAGGTCGCGCCGGGCACCCAGACCGCCGTGGCCTGGTGGTGAGGACGGCTACTTCTTGCGGTCGCGGGCCTGGTCCATGCAGATCGCGGTGATCGCGACCACGAACCGCTGCACCGGGGTGAGCCCGGGGACGAACCGGATGCGGAAGCGCTGGGTGCCGCTGAACATGCCGTTGCTGCGTTCCCGCAGAGTGGCCAGCACCAGTGTGTCGTCGGCGCCGTCCACCACCTCGAACCGGTCACTGTTGCCCCAGGCCCCGCCGATCATCCGCAGGCGTGCCCCGTCCGGGCCGTGCACCCGCAGCCGGGGCGCGAACATCAGGTTCTCCTGCTCGATCGTGGCCAGCTGCCCGCCCAGCCGGTCGTAGAGCTCGAAAGCCATGGTGCCGCCCAGCGATCCGGCCCGGATCAGCTCGGCCGCCAGCACTCCGGTGTCGTCGTGCAGCAGGAACCGGCTGCTCGACAGGTCGCCGAAAATCATGGTGGTGGCCGAGGCCTGCCGGGTCAGCGAGGCCACCCGGCTGCCCTCCGGGGTGAGGATCTCGTAGCCGCCCTGGCCGAAGAAGTCGCGGTGTTCGCTCACCTCGATCTCACTGTGCGTGCCGAGAACCGTTGCCAGGACCGGGGTCAGGCGCGGATCGGTGGCCGGCGTCGAGGGCGGCCCGGCGGGTGCGGGTGGCTGCGGTGTGCCCCAGGCCGGGGCCGGCTGCGGCGAGTCGCCGGGGTCGCCGAGGGGTTCCGGTGTGCCCCAGACCGGTATGTCCTGCTCCGCCATACGACGAGGTTAACGGGCCCGCACGCCCCAGGTGGCGGCGTTCTCCTTCTTGCCCCGCCCCAGCTCGTCCAGCAGCATCACCGCGACGAGCAGCAACAGCCGGTCCGGGCCCGGTAGGGCGTGGCGGAACGTGACCTGGTAGCGGAAGGTGCCGGTCAGGTAGCCGTTGCTCTCCCGCTCCACCCCGGCGATCACCCGGCCGGGCGTCCCGTCCTCCCGAACCCCGTCGGCCACCTGGTACCGCCCGGCGTTCCAGGACGCGCCGGACAGCCACATCACCCGGCCCTGCCCGGTGGTCACCCGGATCCGCGGCTCGTGCGGACGGCTCTCCTGCCCGGCCGATCCGGTGAGCGGGCCGGAGAGCTCGAAACGGGCCGGGCCCCGGCCGATCCGGGGCGAGCGCAGCAGCCCGGTCACCGGGTGCAGGTGCTCGTCGATCAGCAGGTAGGGCGCCGGGAGCAGAGGGCCGGCCAGCTGGTTCATCCGGGTCGGCCGGTGCTCCAGCCGGGCCAGCCGCAGCCGCCGGTCCGGGGTGAGCAGCTCGTAGTCGTGCCGCTCGGCGTCCTCGATGTCGTGGTCGTGGCGGGAGACCGTGATCGTGCGGGTGCGCTCCAGCACCTCGACCAGCGTGCCGGCCCGCAGGCCGGTGAAGCCCGCCTCGTCGGCGCCGGGAAGGCCCGGCCCGGCGTCCCGCCCGCCGGTACGGCCCGTACCGGCGGCGGGCCCGGGCGTGCCCCAGATCGGTGAGGTCACGGACGATCTCGCGGGCTCAGTGCCCGCGGGCGACCCAGGCGTCGTAGTCCTTGGCCTCGGCCCCGATCGTGGTCGGGTCGCCGTGCCCGGTGAGCACGTCGGTGTCGCCGGGCAGGGCCAGCAGCCGGGTCCGGATCGAGTCCAGGATCGTCGGGAAGCTGCTGAACGAGCGCCCGGTGGCACCCGGCCCGCCGTGGAACAGCGTGTCGCCGCTGACCAGCTTGTTCAGCGCGGGCAGGTACAGGCAGACGGCGCCGGGGGAGTGCCCGGGCGTGTGCAGCACCTCGACCGTGGTGCCGGCGACCTCCAGCGTCTGGCCGTCGTGCAGCGGCTCCGGCGCGTGGTCCGGGTGCACGACGTCCCACAGCATGCGGTCGTCGGGGTGCAGGTACACGGGCGCGTCGCCGGCGACCTCCAGCGCCGCACCGATGTGGTCGTTGTGGCCGTGCGTGCTGACCACGCCGAGCAGCCGCCGCGAGCCCACGGCGTCCACAATCGGTTTCGCCTGGTGCGCCGCGTCCACGACGAGCACCTCGTCGTCGTCCCCGATCAGCCAGACGTTGTTGTCGACGTCGAAGTCCTGCCCGTCGAGCGAGAACAC
Organism: Kineosporia corallincola; assembly: GCF_018499875.1. Taxonomy (GTDB): domain Bacteria; phylum Actinomycetota; class Actinomycetes; order Actinomycetales; family Kineosporiaceae; genus Kineosporia; species Kineosporia corallincola. The sequence goes on from NZ_JAHBAY010000007.1 coordinate 204,103, forward strand.
GCCACTGGTGACGACCTTCTCGATCCGGAGGTCGCCGCTCACAGCACGACCACGGAGCGCAGCACCTCGCCCTTCTGCATCTTCGTGAAGGCCTCTTCGACGCCGTCCAGGGCGATCGTCTCGGAGACGAACTTCTCCAGCGGGAGACGGCCCTGGAGATGCAGGTCGACCATGGTCGGGAAGTCACGGCTGGGCAGGCAGTCGCCGTACCACGAGGACTTCAGCGAGCCGCCCCGGCCGAACACGTCGGCGAGCGGGAGCTCCAGCTTCATCTCCGGGTTCGGCACGCCGACCAGGACGACGGTGCCGGCCAGGTCACGGGCGTAGAAGGCGGTCCGGTAGGTCTCCGGCCGGCCCACCGCGTCGACCACCAGGTCGGCGCCGAAGCCACCGGTCAGGCCCTGGATCGCCGCGACGGCGTCGGTGAGCTTCGAGTTCACCGTGTGGGTGGCGCCGAACTCGGTGGCCCACTCCAGCTTCTTGTCGTCCACGTCGACCGCGATGATCGTCTTCGCGCCGGCCAGCCGGGCGCCGGCGATCGCGGCGTTGCCCACGCCGCCGCAGCCGATCACGGCCACCGTGTCGTCGCGGTTGACGTTGCCGGTGTTCAGGGCCGCGCCCAGACCGGCCATCACGCCGCAGCCGAGCAGGCCGGCGACGGCCGGGCGCACGCTCGGGTCGACCTTGGTGCACTGGCCGGCGGCGACCAGGGTCTTCTCGATGAACGCCCCGATGCCGAGGGCCGGCGACAGCTCGGTGCCGTCTTCCAGCGTCATCTTCTGCTTCGCGTTGTGCGTGTTGAAGCACAGGTGCGGACGGCCCCGCAGGCAGGCGCGGCAGGAGCCGCAGACCGCGCGCCAGTTCAGGATGACGAAGTCGCCGGGGGCGACGTCGGTCACGTCCGGGCCGACGCTCTCCACCACACCGGCCGCCTCGTGGCCGAGGAGGAACGGGAAGTCGTCGTTGATGCCGCCCTCGCGGTAGTGCAGGTCGGTGTGGCAGACACCGCACGCCTGGATCTTCACCACCGCCTCGCCCGGGCCGGGATCCGGGACGATGATCGTCTCGACCGATACCGGCGCGCCCTTCGCCAGTGACACCACTCCGCGCACCTGCTGCGACATACTCGTCCGGCCTCCTGTCGTCCGTGCTGATTCATCGAGCACACCGACCCTATGCGGTCGGGAGGAGCATCGTCAGGAGTGGGTTGCGTGGCGTGCGGCGAGTTGCATGATCCGCATCCGCAGGACCGATGGGCCACGGACGGCGCGCACTTTCCCGAGCACCCCGCCCGGACGAGGGAATCTCCGCTGATCGGCGGAGGGGATCGACCCTGGCGGCGAGAGACCGACTCGGGCACAATGATCCGCGACACGCGTCCGTGTGGGACGGTGCCTGAGGCTCATGGGTCCGATTGAGGTCGTTGGGGAAGACGAACCTCAAACCGGGTCGAGGAGGGCCAGATGTCGGGTGCCATCACGCGAGGCGTGCTGTTTGTGCATTCCGCGCCGAGCGCGTTGTGCCCACATGTGGAATGGGCAGCGGGCGGCGTACTAGGGCTGCGCTTGTCGCTGGACTGGATCGAGCAGCCGGCGGCGCCAGGGCTGTACAGGACAGAGCTGTCCTGGCAGGCACCACAGGGGATGGGTGCGCGGCTGACGTCCGCTCTGCGCGGATGGGCGCACCTTCGGTTCGAGGTGACCGAGGAGGCCAGTCAGGGGGTCGACGGGGGACGCTGGAGTCACACCCCTGAATTGGGGATCTTCCACGCCGTGACCGACGTGCACGGCAATGTCATGGTGCCCGAGGACCGGATCCGCGCCGCCATGGAGATCGGCCATGCCGATCCCCTGCTGATGCAGCGCGAGCTCGACCTCGCCCTGGGCCGGGCCTGGGACGACGAACTGGAACCCTTCCGCTACGCCGGTGACGGCGCACCCGTGCGCTGGCTGCACCGCGTCGGATAAGCGCCAGATCAGCATCGGATCAGCAGAACCACCCGAAGACAGCCCGAAGGGCCGGTCCCCAACCCGGGGGGACCGGCCCTTCGGTGTGCTTGCCGACTACACGTTGCGGATGGCGAGCGCCACGTTGTGGCCGCCGAAGCCGAACGCGTTGTTCACCGCGACCCGGTCACCGTCGGGCAGCTTGCGCGGATCCTTGTTCACCACGTCCAGGGTGATCTTCGGGTCCTGGCTGTCCAGGTTGGTGGTGGGCGGGGCGATGCCCTCGCGCACGGCGAGGATCGTGAAGATCGCCTCCAGCGCCCCGGCCGCGCCGAGCAGGTGCCCGGTCATCGACTTGGTCGCGGAGACCGCCACCCCGTCGGTCGCGTCACCCAGCGCCAGGCGGATGGCCTGGGCCTCCGCGACGTCACCGACCGGGGTCGAGGTGGCGTGCGCGTTCAGGTGGATGACGTCGGACGGGGACAGGTCGCCGTCCGCCAGGGCCGCCCGGATGGCCCGGGCAGCGCCCTTGCCCTCCGGCTCGGGCGCGGAGATGTGGTAGCCGTCGGAGGTCACGCCGACACCCGAGATCACCGCGTAGATCGTGGCGCCGCGGGCCTTGGCGTGAGCCATCGACTCCAGCACCACCGCGCCGGAACCCTCACCCATGACGAAGCCGTTGCGGTCGATGTCGTACGGCCGCGACGCCCTGGTCGGGTCGTCGTTCCGCTTCGACAGCGCCTGCATGGCGCCGAACGCGGCGATGGTCACCGGGTGGATGCAGCCCTCGGTGCCGCCGGCCAGCACCACGTCGGCCAGGCCGCGGCGGATCAGGTCCACGCCCTGGGCGATCGCCTCGGCGCCGGAGGCGCAGGCCGAGACCGGCGAGTGCACGCCGGCCCGGGCCCCGAGCTCCAGCCCCACCGCGGCCGCGGGGCCGTTCGGCATGAGCATGGGCACGCTCATCGGGAGGACCCGACGTGCGCCCTTCTCGTTCAGCGTGTCGTAGGTCTGGAGGGTGGTGTACAGACCACCGATGCCGGACGCCATGCACACGGCGAGGCGCTCCGGCTCCACCTCGGGGGCGCCGGCGTCGGCCCACGCCTCCCGGCTGGAGATCAGGGCGTACTGACCGCTCGGGTCAAGACGCTTGATCTCCTGCGGGGTGAGTTTCTCCGTGACCGGTTCGGCCAGGCGGCAGGCGAACTCGACCGGTAGCGTCGGATACCGTTCGAGCCAGGCCGCCTCGAGCGCGCGGACACCGGAGGTACCCGCGAGCGCCGCCTCCCAGGTGGTCTTCACATCGCCGCCGAGCGGGGTGGTGGCACCCAGCCCGGTGACGGCGATCTGCCTGTCGTCTGAGCCAGTCATCTGAGGTCAGGCCTTGGCGGTCTCGGCGTTGCTGATGTACGAAACGGCGTCCTGGACGGTCTTCAGGCCGCCCACGGCCTCGTCCGGGATCTCCACGTCGAACTTGTCCTGCGCGTTCACGACGATGGTCATCATCGACAGCGAGTCGATGTCCAGGTCGTCGGTGAAGGACTTGTCCAGCTGCACGTCGCCGGCCGGGAGGCCGGTCTCCTCAGCGACGAGCTCGGCGAGTCCGGCGAGGATCTCGTCCTGGGTGTGCGCCATGGTTCTTCTCCTATTGGTCGGATGGTGCTCGGTGGTGGTGCGGTGTGAGGACGTCGACGGGCTCATGCCGTCCTCACCCGGGTCTGCCCGCGCCCCGCGTGTGCGGGGGCGAGGAGTTCAGGGCAGCTCGACGACCTGGGCGGAGTAACTCAGCCCGGCGCCGAAGCCGATCAGAAGGGCAAGCCCTCCGGAGGGTACCTGGCCCTCGGAGACCAGCCGGTCCATGGCCAGCGGGATGGACGCACCGGTGGTGTTGCCGGACTCGGCCACGTCGCGGGCGATCACCACGTGGTCGGGGATCTTCAGCTGCTTGGCCATCTGGTCGATGATCCGCATGTTGGCCTGGTGCGGGATGAATGCGGCCAGGTCGGCGACGTCGACCTCGGCGGCCTCCAGCGCCTTGCGGGCGACCGGCGACATGTCCCAGACCGCCCAGCGGAAGATCTTCGGGCCCATCATGGTCAGGACCGGCCAGGGCGGCGTGCCGCCGGCGTCCCGCTCGTCACGGTAGCCGGTCCAGGACTGGGTCTGGTACAGCGCCTCCCACTGGTCGGCGTCCGAGCCCCAGACGGTCGGGCCGATGCCCGGGGTGTCGCTCGGGCCGATCACCGCGGCACCGGCGCCGTCGCCGAAGATCATCGCGCTGCCCCGGTCGGTGGGGTCGATGACGTCGGTCATCCGGTCCACGCCGATCAGCAGCACGTGGCGGACGGAACCGCCACGGATCAGGTCGCTGGCCACGCTGATGCCGTGCGAGAAGCCGGCGCACGCGGTGGACAGGTCGAAGGTGACCGCCCGGCCGGCGCCGATCCGGGCCGCGACCAGCGCGGCGGCGGACGGGGTGGAGATCATGTGGGTGATCGTGGCGACGATCACCGCGTCGATGTCGCCGGGCTGGAGCCCGGCCCGCTCGATCGCCTGCTGCGCGGCCGGCACGGCCAGGTCGACCACGGTCTCGCCGGGCGCGGCGAACCGCCGGTTGATGATGCCGGTGCGCTCCCGGATCCACTGGTCCGAGGAGTCCAGCACCTGGCAGATCTCGTCGTTCGAGACCACCCGGTCGGGACGGCGGCTGCCGGTGGACAGGATGCGGGTGTGTTCCGCGCCGCGGCGCGTGCCCAGGCGACTCACGCCGGCACCTTCCCGTTCTCGTCGGAGGTGTGCTTCGCGATCAGCTCGCGGGCCGCGGGCAGGTCGGCGGGCGTCTTCAGCGAGACGATCTCGACGCCCGGCAGGGCCCGCTTGGCGATGCCGGCCAGGGTGCCCGCCGGCGGCAGCTCCAGCAGCCCGGTGACGCCGAGCTCGCGGAAGGTGTCCAGGCACAGGTCCCAGCGCACCGGCCGGCTGATCTGGCGCACGATCCGGTCGAGCACCTCGCGGCCGTCGGTGACCACCTGGCCGTCGGCGTTGGAGACCAGGCGCACCGAGGCGTCGCCCGGGCTGATCGCCCGGCCGTGGCCCTCGAGCACCTCGACGGCGGGGGCCATGAAGTGGGTGTGGAACGCCCCGGCGACCTTCAGCGGCCGCACCCGGGCCTTGGCCGGCGGTTCGGCCTTGAGCCGTTCCAGGTTCTCCAGGGTTCCGGCGGCGACCACCTGCCCGGCCATGTTCATGTTCGCCGGGGTGAGGTCGAACTGCGCCAGGACGGCGAGAACCTCGTCGGGGTCACCGCCGAGCAGGGCGCTCATCCCGGTCGGCACCTGCGCGGCGGCCCGGGCCATCGCCCGGCCGCGCTCGCGCACCAGCACCATCGCCTGCTCGTCGGTGAGTACACCGGCAGCGGCGGCCGCCGTGATCTCACCGACGGAGTGGCCGGACAGGACGCCGGCGGCGGGGGAGCCGAGCAGCGGCAGGGCGAGCAGCCCGGCGGCCACCAGCAGCGGCTGGGCCACCGCGGTGTCCTGGATGGTCTCCGCGTCGGAGGTGGTGCCGTGCTCGACCAGATCGATGTCGGCGACGGCGGAGAGCCACTTCAGCCGGTCCCTGGTGCCGGGTTCCTCGAGCCATGGGCCGAGGAAGCCAGGGGTCTGTGAGCCCTGTCCGGGCGCGACGATGACGAGCACGTGCTCAACGATGCGCCGAGAGGGGCATCCGGCGGACGCCGTGGGACGTACGAAGCTTTGCGCCGGGCTTTGGAGGGTTCCTACAAAGTGCCGGGCCTGGTGGTCCGGTCAGGTCGAGAGATCGCCGACGCGACCTGCGATGATGGCGATGCGTAGAACGAAGGCTCCACGCGCGTCAGTAGGGTCCCACCTAGTGATGTCACTCACCCGGCGCAGCCGGTAGCGAACCGTGTTGGGGTGCACGAACAGTGCCCGGGCCGCCCCTTCGAGCGACCCGCCCAGCTCCACGTAGGTCCACACCGTCTCCAGCAGGTGCGCGGCCCCCTCGGCCAGCGGCCGGTAGGCCTGCTCGATCAGCGCGCTGCGGGCGTCCGGGTCGCCGGTCAGCAACCGCTCGGGCAGCAGGTCGTCGCTGTGCACCGGTCGCGGCGCGCCCGGCCAGGCCCGGGCGGCGGACAGCCCGGAGTTGGCGGCGCGGGCCGATTCGCCCGCCGCCATCAGCCCGTCCACGGTCGGCCCGATCACCACCGGTCCCGGCCCGAAGAACACCACCAGCTCGCCGGCCAGCGCCACCGGGTCGTCGTGGTGGCCGAGGATCGCCACCATCCGCTCGCCCTGCACCCCGACCAGCAGGTCGCCGTCGGCACCCCGGGTGCTCTGGCGCAGCCCCTCCAGGTTCTCCTCCACCGGGTCGGGCGGGGCCGAGCCGGCCACCACCACGACCTTGGTGGTCGCGCTCCAGTTCAGCGCCGCCGCCCGGGAGCGCAGGTCCTCGCTGTCCGCCCCGCGCAGCACCGCGTCCACGACCAGCGCCTCCAGCCGGGCGTCCCAGGAACCGCGCGACTCGGCGGCCCGGGCGTAGATCTCCGCGGCGGCGAAGGCCACGTCGCGGGAGTAGCGCAGTACCGCCTCGCGCAGGTGCGGCTCGGCGCCGGGGGCCGCGATCGAGGGCACCTGCTCCTCCACGGCGTCCACCACCGTGCGCACCATCTCCAGGGCGTGCTGGAGCGAGATCGAGCGGGTCAGCTCGCGCGGCGCGGTGCCGAAGACGTCGGCGGTGATCTGCACCCGCCCGCCGGGCGCCTGGTACCAGGCGATGAAGGCGGAGATCGCGGCGTGCGCGATCAGCCCCACCCAGGACCGGTCCTGTGCGCTCATCGCCCGGTACCAGGGCAGAGCGTCCTCCATCCGGCGGACGGCCTCACCGGCCAGCGCGCCACGCGCCGCCCGGAGATTCGCGACGGTTGCCTGGTCCGCGGTCACCACGCTGACGAGATTAGGGCACAGCCGTCACGGGACCGCTGGCCAGCCCGGTTTGTCAAGGTACCGGCAGACCCGACCGGTGCCCCCGGAGTGCGGCGTACGCTGCGGGAACAGTGCGCGGGCAGGCGCCACTCAGGCGTCACCGGTCGCCGGGGGCCGGGCCTACGCGTTAGGGTCGAGACGGTCCTACGTCACACAGGAGGCACCCAGAGGCGGTCCGGCTGTCACGCACCCGTCACACGGAGAGCCTGTATCGGCCGGGGGCCACCGAGGATCGATTCTGCACCGAAGACAGTTACGGACACAGCCAGTACACACAGCACCAGGACTGCACCGCAGGTTGCCGAAAGGGGCGATATGTCAGCGCTGGATCGGCTGAAGCGCCGCTCGACGGACGACTTCGTCGCGGGCGGCGGTGGCGACCGACTCGAGAACGTCGCCGCGCACTCCGTCGAGACCCCGGTCGAGCTCGGAGGCGGCGATCTGCATGCCACCGACGAGGACCGCAGCGAGGAAGAGGCGCTGCGCATCCGGCTGGGAGAAGACCCCAACGACGTGGCCGCCTTCGACCGGCTCGCCGAGATCGTCCGCGCCATGGGCGCACTGAGTCACGAGGGTGGCGACCCACAGCGGGGCGCCCAGGACTCGGTCTGGGCCCTGGCCGAGGAGGTCGCCCAGAACAACCGGGCCTGGTACCCGTTGATCGAGCTGGCTCGTCTCTCCATCGACGACGACCGGGAGACCGCTCTGCGCCGGCTCAGCACCGCCGCCGACCGCGACACCACCGGCGAGGCCCTGGCGCAGGGGCTCCAGACACTGCGTGAGGCCGGGCACGCCAACGACGCCCTCAACCTGGGCGTCGGTCACTGGCGGCCCAGGGAGCACGTCACCGCGGCCGGCCGGGAGGTCATCCTGGCCGCGATCGAGAGCGACCGGCTCAGCGAGGCCCGCCGCCACCTGGCCGCGCTGGCCGAGCACCCGGACCAGAACGCGGTCCAGGCCCTGCGCCGGGAGCTCGGCGACCGGCTGGGCCCGCCCACCGGGTCGATCCCGACAGGCGGCGCGAGCAGCATCGCGACGATCCTCTAGCACCATCGACGACGGAGGGGCCGGCGGTGATCACCGCCGGCCCCTCCGTCGTGTCAGGCCGCCGAGCCCTGTCGGCCGCCGTGTCGGGAACAACCGCTGCGCCAGGAACGGCCGCCGGGTCGGGTCGTGCCGCCGGGTCGGGCCGCCGGGACAGCGCGCGGCCCCCGTCGTCCACCGTTGGACGCCCCACAACGTGACAGGGCCGCCGGGAGGTCTCCCGGCGGCCCTGTCACGTGATCGTGAGCGGTTACGCGTCGCCGCCCGCCGTGCCGGTGGTGCCGGCCCGGACGTTCAGCAGGTCGTACTTGTCGATCGCCTGCTGCGGGACCTCGGCGGGCACCTCGCCGCGGGCGGCCAGCTGCTCCAGCACCCGCACCGCGACCGAGTGGCTGTCGATACCGAAGTGGCGACGGGCCGCCGGGCGGGTGTCGGAGATGCCGAAGCTCTCGGCGCCGAGCGAGGTGAACTCCTGCGGCACCCACTGCCGGATCTGGTCCGGCACGGCGCGCATGTAGTCGGTGACCGCCACCACGGGACCCTCGGCCCCCTGGAGCTTCTGCGTGACGTACGGCACGCGGGCCGGCTCCGACGGGTGCCGGAAGGCGTGGTCGTCGGCCGCCAGGGCGTCACGTCGCAGCTCGGTCCAGCTGGTGACGCTCCAGACGTCGGCCTGCACGCCCCAGTCGTTCGCCAGCAGGGTCTGCGCCTCCAGCGCCCACGGCACCGCGACGCCGGAGGCCAGGATCTGCGCCTTCGGGCCGGTCGCCCGGACCGTCTCGGTGAGCTTGTGGATGCCCTTGAGAATGCCCTCGACGTCGACGTTCTCCGGCGCCGGCGGCTGCACGATCGGCTCGTTGTAGACGGTCAGGTAGTAGAAGATGTCTTCCGGCGACTCGCCGTACATCCTCCGCAGGCCGTCCCGGATGATGTGCCCGATCTCGTAGCCGTAGGCCGGGTCGTAGATCACGGCCGCCGGGTTGGTCGACGCCAGCAGCGGCGAGTGCCCGTCGGCGTGCTGGAGACCCTCACCGGTCAGCGTGGTGCGCCCGGCCGTGGCACCGATCAGGAAGCCCCGGGCCATCTGGTCCGCGGCCGCCCACAGGCTGTCGCCGGTGCGCTGGAAGCCGAACATCGAGTAGAAGACGTAGACCGGCACCATCGGCTCGCCGTGCGTGGCGTACGACGTGCCGGCGGCCTGGAACGCCGCCACCGAACCGGCCTCGTTGATACCGACGTGCAGGATCTGGCCCTTGACCGACTCGGTGTAGGCGAGCATCAGCTCGCGGTCGACCGAGGTGTACTGCTGGCCGTGCGGGTTGTAGATCTTCGCCGTCGGGAAGAACGAGTCCATCCCGAAGGTGCGGGCCTCGTCCGGGATCACCGGGACGACGCGCGGGCCGAAGTCCTTGTCGCGCATCAGGTCACGCAGAATGCGAACGAATGCCATCGTGGTGGCGACCTGCTGCTTGCCCGAGCCCTTGTTGGCGCCGGCGTAGGCCTTGTCGTCGGGCAGCTTCAGCGAGCCGGCCGAGTGACGGCGCTGCGGCACCGCACCGCCCAGCTTGCTGCGGCGGTCGCGGATGTACTGGATGACCTCGTCGTTCTCGCCCGGGTGGTAGTACGGCGGCAGATACTTGTCCGCCTCCAGCTGGGCGTCGGAGATCGGGATCCGCAGGCCGTCGCGGAACGCCTTGAGGTCGTCCAGCGAGAGCTTCTTCATCTGGTGCGTGGCGTTGCGGCCGGCGAAGTGCGTACCCAGGCCGTAACCCTTGATGGTCTTGGCCAGGATCACGGTCGGCTGGCCGTTGTGCTCCACCGCCGCCTGGTAGGCCGCGAACACCTTGCGGTAGTCGTGACCGCCGCGCTTGAGCTTCCACCAGATGTCGTCGTCCGACAGCTTCGACACCAGCTTGAGGGTGCGTGGGTCGCGGCCGAAGAAGTGCTCGCGGATGAACCCGCCGTCCTCCGCCCGGTAGGTCTGGTAGTCACCGTCGGGCGTGGTGTTCATCAGGTTGACCAGCGCGTGGTCGCGGTCGGCCGCCAGCAGCGGGTCCCACTCCCGGCCCCAGACCACCTTGATGACGTTCCAGCCGGCGCCGCGGAACTGGGCCTCCAGCTCCTGGATGATCTTGCCGTTGCCGCGCACCGGGCCGTCGAGGCGCTGGAGGTTGCAGTTGACCACGAAGGTCAGGTTGTCGAGCTCTTCCTGCGCGGCCACCTGGAGGAAGCCCCGGCTCTCCGGCTCGTCCATCTCGCCGTCGCCGAGGAACGCCCACACGTGCTGCTGCGAGGTGTCCTTGACGCCCCGGTTGTGCAGGTACTTGTTGAACGACGCCTGGTAGACCGCGTTCATCGGGCCCAGGCCCATCGAGACGGTCGGGAACTCCCAGAAGTCCGGCATCAGCCGCGGGTGCGGGTACGACGACAGGCCGCCGCCCGGGTGCGAGCGCTCCTGCCGGAAGCCGTCGAGCTGGTCGGTGGACAGCCGGCCCTCGAGGAAGGCCCGGGCGTACACGCCGGGGGAGGCGTGGCCCTGGAAGAAGACCTGGTCGCCGCCGCCCGGGTGGTCCTTGCCCCGGAAGAAGTGGTTGAAGCCCACTTCGTAGAGCGTGGCCGAGGAGGCGTACGAGGAGATGTGGCCACCCACGCCGATGTCGGGGCGCTGCGCGCGGTGGACCATCACCGCGGCGTTCCAGCGCATCCAGCGGCGCGCGGTGCGCTCCGCCTCCTCGTCACCCGGGAACCAGGGCTCGGCCTCCGGCGGGATGGTGTTGACGTAGTCGGTGGCCGTGAGGCTGGGCACACCGACACCGCGCTCGCGGGCGCGCTGGAGCAGCGACTGCATCAGATAGCGGGCCCGCTGGCGGCCCTGATCGTCGATGGCGGCGTCGAGCGACGCCAGCCATTCAGCGGTTTCCTCAGGATCGATGTCGGGCAGCCGGCTCGGCAGCCCGTTGAGGATCGGGCCTGATGAATCTCGTCCGACCACGACGGTCCTCCTGGGTTTAGGACAACGGTAGAAACCACGCGCAACCCGGCCGGATCGCGACCGGTTCGGGCCCTATCTTGGCTGACGGGCTGCCCGGACGTCACAGGTACCCCGCCGTACCGGAGGTCGTGGCGGGTGCCGTGGCGGCCGTGCCCTCACCGTCCAGTGTGCCTCTTCGGGAGGGGCGGAGGTGAGGCGGGGCGGATCGGGCCGGACCGGTGACCGGCGTGTCGTCGGCGTGTCGCGCCGATTTCCCGGGGGTGACGGCGCCGCGACCACAGACTTCCCGGCGACCTGAGAACCTGTGAGAAGTTCGGAAAACCCTGTGCGCGTGGGGTGTCGGGTGCCCGATGCTTCGGTGCGGGGGAATTCGTGTTCGTTCGCCCGACCGAGTACCGCAACCAGTCAAAAACACGATGCCCGAGGTGGCGGGGCGGTTGCGCGGCACTGACCAGATGGAGTCCACTAGCCTGACCAGCCTGGTGATGGTTGCATCATCCTTGGTGGAGGAAGCAGCTGCACCACAGAACGTGCACCGGAGCATCACCGGTGACATGCAGGTGACGACCCGGGCGGATCAGACGATCCGTCCGGACAGCGAGCGGCCCGAGAGGGTCGCCAGTGCCGCCGCGCGGGAGCGTTGGCAGCGGAGGAGGTCAGTGAGGTGGGCGCGACCGCGGAGCCCGCGGCTGAGCAGTCCATGGCCGGCAGGCTTGGACTTAAGCCCGGTCAGTTCGTACAGGAATTCGGGTACGACGACGACGTGGACGACGATCTGCGGCTCGCAATCGAGACGCTGACGGGCAACGAGTTGGCCGACGAGGACGCCCAGGACGTCGTCGACGCTGCCCTTTACTGGTGGCGGGACGGTGACGGTGACCTCGTCGACTCCCTTGTCGATGCGCTGACGAACCTGGCCGAGGGCGGGGTGATCTGGTTGCTCACGCCCAAGGCAGGGCGCGACGGCCACGTCGAGCACAGCGAGATCGAGGAGTCCGCCCCGACCGCCGGCCTGCACGCCACGAGCACGATCAGCGTGTGTCAGGACTGGACCGGGACCCGTCTGGCCACCCCGAGGGCCGGGCGCCGCTGATCTCCGGGCCACCGGCGCTGACCGCCGGTGGCGTGGGGGCGGGGGATTCCTGACAGACTGTGTCCCGCGTGCCAGGCTCGTCCTGGCGCGCGGCACAGTCATGGAAACCTCCCGGCGGAAGGATTCGGGCATGGCACTCGAGATCGGTCAGGCGGCCCCCGGGTTCGCCCTGAAGAGCGAGCACGGTGAGGTCGTCGAGCTGGCGGCCTTCCGCGGCGAGAAGAACGTCGCCGTGGTGTTCTACCCGTTCGCCTTCTCCGGCATCTGCACCGGCGAGCTGTGCGAGATCCGCGACAACCTGGCCGCCTTCGACGAGGGCTCGGTGCAGGTGCTCGCCGTCTCGTGCGACCCGATGTTCGCCCTGCGCACCTGGGCCGAGGCGGAGAAGTACCCGTTCCCGCTGCTGTCGGACTTCTGGCCGCACGGTGAGGTGGCCAAGGCCTACGGCGTGTTCAACGAGACCACGGGCAGTGCGGTCCGGGGCACGTTCCTCGTGGACAAAGAGGGCGTGCTGCGCTGGAGCATCGTCAACGGCATGGGCGAGGCCCGGTCGCTGGAGGGCTACCGCGAGGCCATCGCCGCCCTGTAAGTATCATCCTTGTCCGGCACCCACCCGGTGCCGGATCAGGGGCCTGTAGCTCAGTTGGTAGAGCACCGCGTTTACACCGCGGGTGTCGTCGGTTCGAGCCCGGCCGGGCCCACTCCTTTTTCGGACCTGCCAGAACAATGGACGACGACGAGCCGTGCGGGCTCCTCGTCGTCCATCATTTTTTGCTCGTCAGCCCTGCGAGGTCAGCAACTGCCCGGGAGCGCCGCAGGGGCGCACCGCCAGCGCGGTGGCCTTCGGGATGAGGGTGCGGGCCGAGGGACCGGGCAGCCAGCCGGCCGGGGTGGGCCGCACGAGGTCGAGCCCGCTCAGCACCGGCCCGAGCTGGTGCAGGGTCTGCCGCACGTCGTCGGCGGTCGCGGGATTGCGTGGTGAGGTCTCGCCCAGCACGAGGTGCACCAGGGCCTCCTCGGCCAGCGGCCCGTGGGCGGCCAGGCCGCCCACCGCGATGCCGGCCACGAACGCCCCGAAGGTGCCCGGCTCGAACCAGGCCCGCAGCCGGCGCACCACGAACCGTTCGTCGTGTGCCGCCGCGACGGCCCGCACCGTGCCCTGCCCGTGCCACAGGATGCCGGTGCTGCGCAGCACGCCGTGCAGCACGAGCAGGGCCGGCAGCCCGGCCTCGTCGGTGGCCGGGGCCCCGGCGTTCCAGTCCGGGCGCAGCGCATGCATCGAGTGCACGACGGGTTCCGGAAGTGCGCCGGAGCCGGTGAGTTCCACACCCGGCAGGGTGAGCTCGATCAGCCGGCGCACGGTTTCGGGCACCCGCCCGGCCATCTGGCGAACCCGCAGGTCGGTGCGGTCCTGGTCGAAGTCCGGGGCGGCGAACGGATTCCGAGTCTGTTTCGCGTAACCGGCCGGGCCACCGCTGGATTCGGGTGGGCACACGCCCTCGCCGTAGACACACCCGGCGGCGTCGCCGCCCGGCCCGAGCACCGTGACGTCGTGCCGCCACCGGTCCTCCGGGTCGTAGTGGTAGGTGAAGTGCTCGCCCAGGCCGGGCAGGTCCGGTGCGAGGGCGGGCGAGATGAACTGGTACGGCTGAAGACTCAGCCAGCCGAGGCCGATCTGCAACAGGTCGTGCAGCTCGCCCAGGGTGCTGTCGGCCGGGACGTCGAGGATGCGCAGCACCCGGGGTTCGACGTCGCGCAGGGTCACTCGCAGGCGGATGGTCTTCACCTGTCGGAGATTACGGGAGGTTCACCCCACTACTCCGCGGTCAGAGGGAAAGTCCGGGATCCAGGGCAGTGAGAGTGCATTCACCGTTGCGGAACATGGGCAACAGAGCTGCCGGGCCCGTCAGCGTTGCCGCGGCGCCGCCGTCGACGCCCGCACCACCAGACTCGTCGCCAGCTCGACGTGATGTGAGTCCACCGAGGCCCCCGCCGCCAGCCGCAGCGCGGTGCGCAGCGCCACCCGGCCCATCTCCCGCAGCGGCTGACGCACGACGGTCAGCGGTGGCGAACAGAATTCGGCCAGCTGGGTGTCGTCGAACCCGACCACGCTCAGGTCCTCGGGCACCCGCACCCCGCGGCGGCGGCAGGCCTCGATCAGACCCACCGCGATCTCGTCACTGCCCGCGAACACCGCGGTGGGCGGGTGCTGCCGGTCCAGCAGCGCACCGCCCGCCGCCACCCCGGCCGCGTAGCGAAAGGTCTCGTGCAGCACCAGATCATCGCGCACCGGGTGCCCGGCGGTCTCCAGAGTGCTGCGAAAACCCTGCCAGCGCGCCTGGTTGCAGCCCGCCTCCAGATCGCCGCCGAGATAGGCCACGCGGGTGTGGCCGAGCGAGAGCAGGTGCTCGGCCGCGCTGATCCCGCCGGCGTAGTTGGTGGCGCCGACGCTGGTGACGTCCGCGCCGGCCGGGGTGAGCGGGTCGATCACGACGAGCGGCACGTTGGCCCCGGCCAGGGCGGTGGCGTCCTCCACCGTCATCTCGTTGCTCACGCTGATCACCGCGCTGCGCCCGGCCTTGGCCACCCCGAGCGCCCAGGAGGTCGGGGTGACCGGGGCACCCGCCCCGGTGTCGATCCCGGTCCGTCCCTTGCTCAGCATCACCGCCACGCCGGGCGGCTCGGCGGCGGCCCGCAGCACCCCCTCCAGCACCTCGTTGCTGTAGGCGGCCAGCGGCCCGGCGAACACCACCTCCACGGTGGGCTGCCGGGTGCCGCCGCGCCCGGTGTAGTAGTGCCGCCGCAGCAGTTCCTCGACCATCGCGCGGGTGCCGGGAGAGACGTCGTCCCGCCCGTTCACCACCTTCGACACGGTGGCGATGGAGACGCCCGCGGCCTGGGCGATGGTGGCCAGGGTGGCCCGGCCGGGCCTCGATGTGGTCATGCCGAACCCCCGAAATAGCTTGTCAGCGGCCGAAACCGGCCGTCAGGCCGCTGAGCAGCTGCCGCCTCCCGATCGCGTACAGCGCCAGGATCGGCAACGTCGTCAGCACCACCGCCGCCGCCACGGCCGGCACGTTCACGCCGTACTGCCCCTGGAACGACCACAGCGCCAGGGGGAGCGTGCGCTGGTCCGGCTCGGAGGTCAGCACCAGCGGCAGCAGGAACCCGTTCCAGATCGTCAGGGCGTTGTAGATGCCGACCGTGACCAGGGCGGGCCGGGTCAGCGGGAAGGCCAGCGACCAGGCCGTGCGCCACTCGCTGGCGCCGTCGAGGCGCATCGACTCGAACAGCTCCTTGGGCACGTCCCGGATGAAGTTCACCAGGATCAGCACGGTGAGCGGGATCGCGAAGGCGACCGAGGGCAGGATGATCGCCAGCAGGGTGTCGTAGAGCTGGAGCTTGATGATGATCAGGTACACCGGGATGATCACTGCCTGGAGCGGCACCGCCAGACCGGCCAGGAACAGCAGGTTCACGCCGCGCAGGAACCGGCCGTCACCGGCCCGCACGATCGCGAAGGCCGCCATGAACGAGATCAGCACGGCGGGCACCACGGCGCCCAGGGTGACGATCACGGTGTTGGTGAAGTAGCGCGGGAACCCGGCGTCCATCACGAACTGGTAGTTGGAGAAGGTGATGTCGTCGGGCGGGGCGAGCGGGTTGGTGGTGTAGTAGTTCGACCGGGTCTTGATGCTGGTGAGCGCGATCCAGTAGATCGGCACGATCACCACGAACAGCCAGAACCAGCCGGCCAGGCCACCGATCCAGTTGAGGTGCAGCAGTTTCCGGTAGGGAGCCGGGCGCTCCAGTGTGCTGGCGGTCATGCCGTCACATCCCCTCGAGTTGGCTGCCGGTGTCGCGCCCGCCGCCCAGGCGCCGCAGCGCGAGCGCGAGCAGCAGGCCGACGACGACGAGGATGACGGCGATGGCGCTGGCCGGGCCCATCAGGTTGGCCCGGAAACCGCGGATGTACATGTCCAGCGCCAGGGCCCGGGTGGCGTCGCCCGGCCCGCCCGCGGTGAGCACCCAGATCAGGTCGAAGAAGGTCAGCGACCCGACCACCATCAGGGTGGACGAGGTGATGATCGTGTTCCTCAGCTGGGGCAGGGTGATGCTGAAGAACTGGCGGATCCGCCCGGCCCCGTCGAGCTGCGCGGCCTCGTACAGCGAGATCGGGATCTGCCGCACGGCGCCCTGGTAGATCAGCGAGTGGAACGGGATGAACTGCCACGACACCACGAAGACCACGGTGCACAGGGCCAGCGTCGGGTCGCCCAGCCAGTCCTGCACCAGCAGGTCGACGCCCAGCCCGGCGCCGAGGCCGAAGTTCGGGTCGAGCAGGGCCTTGAAGGTGATGGCGATGGCGGCCTGGCTGAGCAGCAGCGGGATGAAGTAGATCACCGCGAGCACACCCCGGTAGCGGTGCGGGGCGGCCAGGAACACGCCGATCAGCAGGCTCAGCGGGGTCTGGAACGCCCAGGACAGGAACATCACCTCGAAGGTGACCCAGAGCGCGTTCGGCAGACCCGGGTCGGTCAGCACGTCGCGCCAGCTGTCGAACCCGGCCGGGTGGATGTCGCCGATGCCGTCCCACTGGGTGAAACTCAGGGCCAGCACCCCGATCAGGGGGATGACGGCGAAGGCCACGAACATCAGGAAGGCGGGCAGGGCCATCCACCCGATGGAGCCCTGCCGGACCGCGTGCGAGGCGGTCCGGCCGGGCGTCCCCTGATCGGGCGGAACCTGGATCCCGACAGTCATTTTCCGATGACCGCGTTCATGTTCTCGGCGAACTTCTCGGGGGTGACGTCGAGCGAGAACAGTTTGGCGATGTTGCTCAGCAGCTCCTCGGCCGCGGTCGGGCTGAGCGCCTGGTCCCAGGACTGCGAGAAGGTCTGGGCGGTGCTCGCCGTGTCGTAGACGAACTGGAGCCACTCGGCGTCTTCCAGCCCACTGAACTTGGAGTCCACGCCGACCACGATCGGCACCTGGCCGGCGTCGTTGACCCAGTCGGTCTGCTCGGCGTCGGAGAGCACCTGGGTCTTGAAGAAGTCCTTGGCCGCGGTCTTCTGCTCGTCGGTGGCCTTGGACGAGAGCGAGTAGTACTGGCCCGGGTTGCCGTAGGTGTTGCTCGGGTCGCCGGTGCCGCCGGCGACCGGCGGGAAGTTCATGTAGCCCAGGTGACCGCCGCTGACGAAGTCGCCGCCCTCGGTCTTCATCGAGCCGTAGGTCCAGGCGCCGTGCAGCATCATCGCCGCCTTGCCCGAGGTGAGCAGGGCCTGGTCGGCGTTGGTGTCGGCGGTGATCGAGGCGAAGCCCTTGATGAAACCGTCGGCCTTGACCAGCTTCTGCACCTCGCCGAGGGCCTTGATCGCTGCCGGGTTCGACCAGGCGTCCTTCTCACCGTCGAACACCGCCTGGAAGATCTCCGGGCCGCCGATCCGGTCGAACAGGAACTCCAGCCACATCATGTTGGTCCAGCGGGACTGCCCGGCCAGCGAGAACGGCGCGATCTTCTTGTCGTTGAACTTCGGCACCAGCTCCAGGATCTCCTCCCAGCTGGTGGGCGGCTGGAGTCCGGCCTCCTCGAAAACCTGCTTGTTCCAGAACAGCACGATCGGGGTGACGGTCTCGGCCGGCACCGCGTAGATCTTGCCGTCCACCGTGGCCGCCGCGAACGACGACGGGAAGCGCCGTTCCTTCTGGTCCGGGTTCTCGTCGAACCACGAGGTCAGGTCTTCCACCGCGCCGGCGTCCACCCAGCTGGCCAGGCCGCCGCCGCCCCAGCCCCAGATCACCGTGGGGGCCTGCCCGGCGCCGATGGCGACCTTGATCTTCTCCTTGTAGGCGTCGTTCTGGAAGGCCGTGCCCTTGATCGACTCGTCCGGGTTGGCCTTGTTGAAACGGTCCAGGGAGGTGCGCCGGATGGTCTCGTTCGGGTCGACCGAGAGGTACCAGTAGCTGCCGCCGGAACCTCCTCCGGAACCGCCGTTCTCGGTGCCGGGGCCGGAACTGCCGCAGGCTGCGAGGGTGGCGCCGGCGATCGGGACGCCGAGCGCGAAGGCCAGGAAGTTTCTGCGGGAGGTGCGGGACGTCTGCATGGGATCCACGGTGATCTCCATCGGGTACCGGCCGCGGACGGCCGCGGCTCATCGGAACGCGGCGGGCCCGGTTCGCGCCCCGCTGCGCTGGTGGAATCTTTCGGTCAGGGTCGGCGGCTTTCACTCGCGAAAGCTGCCGGAAATGTCGGAAGTTCTCGAAAAGTAGTTTCGCTGTCAGGTGATGTCAAGGGTTGCGTGCGGGTGTGGTGCTCGGTGAGAGTGAAACCGTCGACGAACGGAAAAACCCCTGTCCCCGGGTGATTTGAACTCCGCGGGTGGCCCGGGCGTCGAAAACTTTTCGACGTACCTCACGAGGGAGTGAGCAGTGGAGAACAACGCGCGCTGGCGGGACCCGTCGCTGCCGGTCACGGATCGGGTCGAGGACCTCCTTGCCCGGATGACCGTCGAGGAGAAGGCCGGCCAGCTGGCCGGCCGCTGGGTCGGTAACACCCCGAGAATCAAGGACGACGAGGAGCCCGCGACCGGCTCGCCGGAGAGCGCTCCGATGGAGCAGGTCTTCGCCCGGGCGGCGGGCGTTCCCCTGGAGCAGGCCGCGGAGCACGGCCTCGGGCACCTGACCCGGGTCTACGGCAGTGCCCCGGTGAGCCCGGCCGAGGGGGCCGCCGAGCTGGCCCGCCAGCAGGGCGTGGTGACGGCCTCGCGCCTGGGCATCCCGGCGATCGCCCACGAGGAGTGCCTCACCGGCGTCACCACCTACGGCGCCACGGTGTACCCGGCCGCCATCGCCTGGGCCGCCACCTTCGATCCGGAGCTGATCGGCGAGATGGCCGCCGCGATCGGCCGCGACCTCGCGGAACTGGGTGTGCACCAGGGCCTCTCGCCGCTGATGGACGTGGTGCGCGACTACCGCTGGGGCCGGGTGGAGGAGACCCTGGGAGAGGATCCCTACCTGGTCGCCGAGCTCGGCTCGGCCTACGTCCGAGGGCTCCAGGACGCCGGGATCATCGCCACGCTCAAGCATTTCGCCGGCTACTCGGCCTCGCGCAGCGGCCGCAACCACGGCCCGGTCCCGATGGGCCGCCGCGAGCTGCTCGACGTGATCCTGCCGCCGTTCGAGGCCGCGGTGGCGGCCGGCGCGGGCTCGGTGATGCACTCCTACTCCGACGTCGACGGTGTGCCGGCCGGTGCGGACTCCTGGCTGCTCACCGAGATCCTGCGCGACGACTGGGGTTTCACCGGGACGCTGGTGTCCGACTACTGGGCCACCCCGTTCCTGGCGCTCAAGCACCGCATCGCCCCCGACTACGCCGGTGCGGCCGTCGCCACGCTGGAGGCCGGCCTGGACGTGGAACTGCCTGACGCGGTGTGCTTCTCGAGCCTGCCGCAGCTGGTGCACGAGGGCCGGGTGGACGAGGGCCTGCTCGACCGTGCGGTGCGTCGGGTGCTCACCCAGAAGGCCGGGCTGGGCCTGCTCGACCCGGGGTGGAGCCCGCGGGTGAGCCCGCCGGCCGACCTGGACCCGCCCGCCAACCGCGACATCGCCCGCCGGATCGCCCGGTCGTCGGTGGTGCTGCTCGATCCCGGCACGGCGCTGCCGCTGGTCGGGCGAGCCGATCCGGCCGGCCGGATCGCCGTGGTCGGCCCGTGCGCCGACGATCCGCACACCTTCATGGGCTGCTACGCCTTCCCGAACCACGTGCTGCCGAAGTTCCCGGAGCACCAGGGCCTGGGCATCGCCGTCCCGACCGCCCTGGACGCCCTGCGCGAGGAGCTGCCGGGCAGCACGATCACCCACGAACAGGGCTGCCGGGTGATGGGTGACGACCGCTCCGGCATCCCGGCGGCGGTGGCCGCGGCGCGGGAGGCCGACCTGTGCATCGCCTTCGTCGGCGACCGGGCGGGCATGTTCGGCCTCGGCTCCTCCGGCGAGGGCTGCGACGTGGACGACCTGGAACTGCCCGGCGCGCAGGCGGAACTGCTCGACGCCTTGCTGGGGAGCGGCACCCCGGTGGTGGTGGTCGTGGTCTCCGGCCGGCCCTACGCGCTGGGTGACGTGGCCGGGCGGGCGGCCGGTCTGGTGCAGGCGTTCATGCCCGGTGAGGAGGGCGGCGAGGCGCTGGCCGGTGTGCTGTCCGGCCGGCTGGAGCCGGGTGGCCGCCTGCCGGTGCAGATCCCGCGCAGCCCGGGCGGCCAGCCCTTCACCTATCTCCAGCCACCGCTGGGCGAGCCGAGCACGATCAGCAGCGTCGACGTCACACCGCTCTTCCCGTTCGGCCACGGCCGGTCCTACACCGAGTTCGAGCTGACCGGCTTCGGGCTGGACCAGGCCGAGATCCCGACGGACGGCGAGGTGGTCGCGAGCGTCGTCGTCCACAATCGGGGGCGCCGCGCCGGGACCGAGGTGGTGCAGCTGTACCTGGGCGACCCGGTGGCCCAGGTGGTGCGGCCGGTGCGCTGGCTGGCCGGGTTCGCCCGGGTGCGGCTGGAACCGGGCGGCAGCGCCCGGGTGGCGTTCAGGGTGCACGCGGACCGCACCGCGCTGGTGAGCCGCGACCTGTCCCGGGTGGTGGAGCCGGGCGAGATCGAGGTGTCGCTGGGCACCTCCTCCCGTGACCTGCCCGCCCGGGGGAGCGTCCGGCTGACCGGGGAGTCCCGCGTGGTCGGGCACGATCGGGTGCTGCGGACACCCGTAGACGTGACGCCGGTGGCGGGTCAAGTCGGGTGAGGCCGCTGAGCCGAAATCACATTCAGGTGACGGATTCCCGGCAGTGCCGGACCTGTCAGTATTTGTGGTGGTGGTTTACCCCTCGGTCGGCGTAGGGACGATGCACAGAACCCCCCTCGGCCGGTTACCGTCACACGGTCGGGCGTCACACCTTCGGCGGATCATCGCCGAAGGGTGATCGGACGACGGATAGCGCAACACTCGTGTCCTGTCCGGAAGGGGAAGCGTCGTGGCGGTGGCGCCAGCCATGCCGTGGGCCCAGCCCACCGGCAGGCCCCGCAGAGGGCGACATCGCCTGCCCGATCAGCAGGCGTCCAAGCCGGAACCGCTGTCCGGCTGGGCGAAGGCGATCCTGGCCGACATCGCCGTCCCCGCCGTCACCATGCCGCCCGACATGCGGGTGGCCGAGCTGGACGACTGGTTCCGCGGCAACCCCCGGGCCACCACCGTGGTGGTCCCGCTGGTCGCCGGGCCGATCGTGGTGGACCGGGCCTGGTTCGACCGCTGGGTCACCGGCGCGCTCGGCTACGGGCGCTCGGTGTTCAAGCGGATGACCCTGGCCGACCTCGACGACGTCCCCAGTGTGTTCCTCCCGGCCGAGACCAGCATCGACGCGGCCGCGGCCGTGGTCACCGACGAGGCCCCCGGCGAGGAGGCCTCGGTGACCACGGTCGGGGTGATCGCCGCCGACGGCACCCTGATGACGCTCTCGGTGACCACGCTGTTCCGGGCGCTCTCGTACAGCTACGCCTACCAGGCCCGGCACGACGTGCTGACCGGGCTGCCGAACCGGGCCTCGCTGATGGAGTGGGTGCGCGGGCACGACCCCCGCTCCGGCGCCCTCACCGTGCTGTACATCGACCTGGACCGGTTCAAGGACGTCAACGACAGCCTGGGGCACGCGGTAGGCGACCAGGTGCTCCAGATGTTCGCCGAGCGGCTCCAGAACATCGCCCGGGCCGACGACCGCGTGGTCCGGCTGGGTGGTGACGAGTTCGCGATGGTGCTCGCCGGAGCCCTCACCCCGGACGAGTCCCGCGCCGTGGCCGACCGGATCGTGCACGAGGCGTCGCTGCCGTTCAGCGTCACCGTCGACCACGGCGACGGGCAGCAGGTCGAGGCGGTCGCCAGCGTCGGCGCCAGCGTGGGGGTGGCCGCGGCGGACTCGATGATGTCGGGCGCCAGCCTGGAAGACCTGGTGTCGCAGGCCGACCTGGCGATGTTCCAGTCCAAGTCGCACGGCCGCGGCCGGGTGACGCACTTCGACGCCGAGGTGCTGGCCACCCGCGGCTCGCAGGCCGAGCTGCGCGCCCGCCACCACATGGAGCGCCGGCTGCGGCTGGCGATCGCGAACGGCGGGCTGCGCCTGCACTACCAGCCGCTGGCCGAGGTGGCCAGCAACCGCATCGTCGGCGCCGAGGCGCTGGCCCGCTGGGAGGACGACGAGCTCGGGCCGGTCTCGCCCAACGAGTTCATCAAGCTGGCCGAGGAGACCGGCCTGATCATCGACCTGGGCCGGTGGGCGCTGCGCACCGCCTGCCGGGAGGCCGCCACCTGGCCGATGTTCGAGTCGACCGACGGCATCCGGCGCCGGATGAAGGTCACCGTGAACGTGTCGGCGGTGCAACTGTCGCAGCCCTCGTTCGTGCGGGACGTGGCCGACGCGCTGGCCGAGTCCGGGCTGCTGCCGCGCACCCTCTGCCTGGAGATCACCGAGACCGCGGTGATCGGTGACATGCACGCCACCGCGAAGAACCTCCAGGAGATCCGCGACCTGGGCGTCACCATCGCGCTGGACGACTTCGGCACCGGCTACTCGTCGCTGACCATGCTGCGCGACCTGCCGGCCGACGTGGTGAAGATCGACAAGTCGTTCATCGACAAGATCGCCGAGGAGGCCAGCACCGACAGCGTACTGGCCCGGCTGGTGATCGAGACCGCGCACTCGCTGGGCATGAGCGTCTGTGCCGAGGGGGTGGAGACGAACGAGCAGGCCGAGCGGCTGGCCGGGATGGGCTGCGACACGCTCCAGGGCTGGCTGATCTCCAAGCCCCGGCCCGGCTCCGAGGCGTTCACCGAGTGGCTGCCCTCCGCCGTGCTGCCGGAGTGCCTGGGTCCGCGCCCGTAAATCCTGTCGAGGGCCGGGCCGCTGCCGACAGGGGCTGCGTGACCCGCGACGGATGGGGCCGCCCGACGGTCCTGGGAGACATCGCCGAGCCGGCCGTGATGATGAACCCGGCCATGCGGGTGCTGGACCTGGACGAGTGGTTCCGCCGCAACCCGCAGGCCGCGAGCGTGGTGGTGCGCGCCTGCCCGTCCGGCGCCGGGTCGCTGGTGCTGGACCGGGGCTGGTTCGAGCGCTGGATCAACGGCCGGCTCGGCTTCGGCCGGGCCGTGCACAGCCGCACCACGCTGGCCCGGCTGGCGACCGAGGTGCCCACGGTGCTGCTGCCGGCGGGCACCGAAATCGCCGAGGCGGGTGCCGTGGTCACCGACGAGCTCGGCTCCTCGCACGGCGTCTCCACCATCGGTGCCCTGATGCCCGACGGCGAGGTGATGACGGTCAGCGTGACCACGCTGTTCCGTTCCCTGTCACGGGATTTCGCGTTCCAGGCCCGGCACGACCCGCTGACCGGCCTGCCCAACCGGACGTCGCTGGCGGAGTGGTCGGGTGAACCGGACGAGGTCACCGTGCTGTACGTCGACCTGGACCGGTTCAAGGACGTCAACGACGGCCTCGGCCATGCCGCCGGCGACCAGGTGCTGCGGGAGTTCGCCGACCGGTTGCGGCGGCTGGCCCGCGCCGGCGACCGGGTGGTGCGCCTGGGCGGTGACGAGTTCGCCCTGCTGTTGTCCGGCGTGCTGACCCCGGGCCAGGCCCAGGCGGTCGCGGACCGGATCGTGCACGAGGCGGCGCTGCCGTTCGCCGTCACGGTCGACCACGGGGCCGGCGAGGCGGTGGACTCGCTGGTGACGATCGGCGCGAGCGTCGGCGTGGCCGGGGTGGAGGCGGTGCCGCAGATCGGCGGCCCTCTGCTGCCCGAGCTGGTCTCGCGGGCCGACCTGGCGATGGTCCGGTCCAAGGCGAAGGGCCGCGGCCGGGTCACCCAGTTCGACCCCGGGCTGCTGGCCCGCCGGGCCCGGCACCACCTGGAGCGGCGGCTGCGCGAGGCGGTGCGCGAGGCGCGGCTCACCCTGGCCTACCAGCCGCTGGCCGGGGTGCTGAGCGGCCGCATCGTCGGCGCCGAGGCCCTGGCCCGCTGGGACGACGAGGAGCTCGGCCCGGTGTCACCGGTGGAGTTCATCACCGTGGCCGAGGAGACCGGGCTGATCGTCGACCTCGGCCGATGGGTGCTGCGCACAGCCTGTTTCGAGGCCGCGAGCTGGCCTTCGGGGGGTGGGGGAGATCGGCTCAAGGTCTCGGTCAACGTGTCCGCGCTCCAGATCGCCCAGCCGTCGTTCTTCCGCGAGGTGCTCCAGGCGCTGACCGACTCCGGCCTGCCCGCGTCGTGCCTGTGCCTGGAACTCACCGAGACCGCCGTGATCGGCGACATGCGCTCGACCGCCCAGCTGCTGCGCGAGATCCGCGACCTGGGCGTGAGCATCGCGCTGGACGACTTCGGCACC
Organism: Kineosporia corallincola; assembly: GCF_018499875.1. Lineage (GTDB taxonomy): Bacteria > Actinomycetota > Actinomycetes > Actinomycetales > Kineosporiaceae > Kineosporia > Kineosporia corallincola. The sequence goes on from NZ_JAHBAY010000007.1 coordinate 228,598, forward strand.
GGGTTCTCGTCGCTGACCATGCTCCGCGACCTGCCCGCCGACCTGGTCAAGATCGACAAGTCGTTCGTCGACAAGGTCACCGACGAGACCTCCGCCGACAGCGTGCTGACCCGGCTCGTGGTCAGTACCGCGCACTCACTCGGGATGCGGGTCGTCGCCGAGGGCGTCGAGACCGCCGAGCAGGCAGGACTTCTCGGCTCGATGGGCTGTGACGTGCTCCAGGGCTGGCTGATCGCCAAGCCGCAGCCCGACCTGGCCGGGTGGCTGCACTCGCGGGCGGGCGCGACTGCCGGAGAATGAGCGGCATGTACCTGATCAAGGAACGCTTCTTCGACATCGGTGACGACTTCGACATCACCGACGAGGACGGCCGGCTGGTGCTGCACGTCGACGGCAAGGTGCTGAGCCTGCGCGGGCGGCTGGTGATCGAGGACCCCTCGGGCCGTGAGCTGGCGTCGGTGCACCGGCAGCTGGTGTCGCTGCGTGAGACCTACACGATCACGGTGGGCGACCAGAAGGCCGCGGAGGTGAAGAAGAAGTTCTTCACGCCGTTCGGCGACCGGTTCACCATCGACGTGCCCGGCCCGGACGACCTGGAGATGAAGGGCGACCTGTTCGACCACGAGTACGTGGTGGAGCGGGGTGGCCGGGAGGTGGCCAACGTGTCCAAGCGCTGGCTCACCTTCCGCGACACCTACGCCGTGCGGGTGGCCGACGGCGAGGACCACCTGCTGATCCTCGCCGCCGTGCTGTCGCTCGACCTCGCGGCCGCCCGCAAGAAGGACGACTAGGGCGTCACGGGTGCCCCGCAGCAGGCATGGAATTCCCCAACATGCCCTCGGGCGGGGGAGCGGTACTCGCCCGCACCACCAGCTCGATCGGCACCAGCACGTTGACCGGCGTGCTGGTGCCGTTCTTGATGCCGTGGATCAGCAGGTCCACGCTGCGCCGCCCGACCGCGCCGAAGCTCTGCCGGATCGTGGTCAGTGGCGGCCAGAAGTCCTTGGCCTCGGCCATGTCGTCGAACCCGAGCACGCTGACCTGGCCCGGCACCGGCCGCCCACGCTCGTGCATCGCCCGCAGGATGCCCAGCGCCATCTGGTCGTTGGCCGCGAAAATGGCGGTCACGTCCGGGTTCTCGGCCAGTTCCAGTCCGGCCCGGTAACCCGCGTCGGACGACCAGTCGCCGATGATCACCGGTGGCACCGCGCGGCCGTTCGCCCGCAGCGTGTCGTGCCAGGACTGCCGGCGGCGCACGGCGGAGTACGAGCTCTCCGGACCGGAGACGTGCCACACCGTGTCGTGGCCGAGTCCGAGCAGGTGCTCGGTGGCCAGTTTCGCGCCCTCGGCCTGGTCGGTGTCGACCACCGGGGCCGGCAGCTGGGCCCCCGCGTCCACCACCACGAGCGGCAGCCCGGCCGGCAGCTGCACCTCGTTGGTGTCGATCAGGTGCGCCTCGATCACGATGATCACGCCGTCGACCGCCTGCTTGTTCAGCCGGGCGAAGGCCTTGGTGACGTCGGACTGCGAGGCCCGCCGCACCGGGATCAGGGTGAGGGAGTAGTTCGCGTCGACGGCCGCCTTGGCGATCGAGTCGAGCGTCTGCATGTTCCCGAACGACGACAACGTGAACATGATGACGCCGATATTGCCGAATCGTCCTAATCGCAGAGCGCGAGCGGCATTGTTCGGCCGGTAGCCGACTTCACTCATCGCGGCCAATACGCGACCGCGCGTGGTTTCGTCGACGTTTGTGCGCCCATTCACCACCCGCGATACCGTCTGCCCCGAAACCCCCGCAATTCGGGCGACGTCGGCCATCGAGGGGCCACGACGGTGGGATCTTGGCTCCACGGTGGGGGTTTCGTCAGCCTCGACGGTGTCGTCCGGGTGGTTCACAGTCCCAGGCCCGTGGTCATGTTCACGTAAACATGCTAGCTTCCCCACACCAAAATGTTGACGTAAACATTCTGGGTCTTTCCAGAGAGGTAAAGAGATGACGATGGCGTCGGTGACCGCGAGGACGGTCCCGCCCGCGCGGTCTGCGCTTCGGCGCAAGCCGCGTAAGGATTGGCGTGGCTGGATTTTCGTCGGGCCCTTCATGGCCGTGTTCGCGCTGGTCTTCATCGCGCCGCTGTTCTACGCGATCTACCTGAGCACCTTCCGCAAGCAGCTGATCGGCGGCAACCACTTCGTCGGTCTGGACAACTACACCCAGCTGTTCCAGGACGCCAGCTTCTGGGAGGCGCTCCTGCGGGTGCTGCTCTTCCTGGTGGTGCAGGTCCCGATCATGCTGGGCATCGCGCTCGCCGCGGCGATGGCGATCGACAGTGCGCGGCTGTACGCCGCGGGCCTCTTCCGGATCGTGCTCTTCCTGCCCTACGCGGTGCCGGCCGTGGTGGCCGCGCTGATGTGGGGCTTCATCTACGGCGACCAGTTCGGTCTGGTCGGCAACGTCAACGACATCCTCGGGTCCACCGTGCTGAAGCCGTTCAGCTCCGACTGGATGCTGATCTCGATCGGCAACATCGTGACCTGGGAGTTCGTCGGCTACAACATGCTGATCTTCTACACCACGCTGAAGACGATCCCGACCGAGCTCTACGAGGCCGCGGAACTCGACGGCGCGGGCCAGCTCTGGATCATCCGCGCGATCAAGATCCCGGCCCTGCGCGGTGCCCTGGTGATCGGCACGATCTTCTCGATCATCGGTAGCTTCCAGCTGTTCAACGAGCCGAACATCCTGCGCCCGCTGGCCGAGAACATCCTCACCACCGACTACACCCCGAACATGTACGCCTACAACCTGGCCTTCAGTGGGCAGCAGCAGAACTACTCGGCCACCGTCGCGATCGTGATGGGCGTCGTGACCGCGGTCATCGCCTACGTCGTGCAGCTGCGTGGCTCGCGGACGGAGGACCGCTGAGATGAGCACCCTCACCCGGGCCGAGGCCCGCAACGGCCGGGCCAACCGGCACGTGCGCTCCAAGCCCAAGGGCCGCCCCGGCACGCAGAAGTCGATCGCGCTGACCGTGCTGATGGCCGCGTTCCTGATCTACACCGTGCTGCCGCTGCTGTGGCTGGTCATCAATGCCTCCAAGACCCAGGCCGACCTGTTCGACTCCTTCGGTCTGTGGTTCGGTGACTCCTTCGCCCTGTTCAGCAACATCCAGGACACGCTGACCTACCGGGACGGCATCTTCCTGCGCTGGCTCGGCAACACGCTGATCTACGTGGTGGTCGGCGCCGGCGGCGCCACCCTGCTGGCCACCCTGGCCGGCTACGGCCTGGCCAAGTTCCGCTTCCCCGGCCGCGGTGCGGTGTTCTCCATCGTGCTCGGCGCGGTGGCCGTGCCGGGTACCGCCCTGGCCGTGCCGACCTTCCTGATGTTCAGCAAGATGAACCTGACGAACACCCCGTGGGCCGTCATCATCCCGTCGCTGATCAGCCCGTTCGGCCTGTACCTGATGTGGGTGTTCGCGGTCGAGGCGATCCCCACCGAGATCCTCGAGGCGGCCCGGGTGGACGGCGCCGGCGAACTGAGGACCTTCTTCACGATTTCGATACGGCTCCTGGCCCCCGGCATCGTGACGGTGCTGTTGTTCACTACTGTGGCGACCTGGAACAACTACTTCCTGCCACTGATCATGCTGAGCGACTCGGATTGGTACCCGTTGACCGTCGGTCTGAACCAATGGAACAGCCAGGCCACGGGTGCCGGCGCACAGCCGATCTTCAACCTCGTGCTGACCGGGTCGCTGCTGTCGATCATCCCCATCGTCGTGGCATTCCTCGTCCTGCAACGTCAGTGGCAGTCCGGCCTGTCCGCCGGAAGTGTGAAGGCGTGAGAGCTCCGACCCTCCTCCGCCCCCGCACCGGCTGTTCCAACCCCGAAACAACCCGGCGTTCCCCCGCGCCGGGGTCCCGAAGCACGACGAAGTGAAGGGAACAACCCCCGATGTCCCGTAAGTTCCGCAAGCCCCTGGCTCGCGTGGCGGTCACCCTGGGTGCCGTGCTCGCGGTCGGGACGACCCTCGCCGCGTGCGGTGGTGGCAGCTCCGACGACTCCGCCGACGCCGGGTCCTTCTCGCAGGCCGACCTCGACGCCGCGCTGGAGAAGGGTGGCGAGATCACCTACTGGAGCTGGACCCCGTCCGGCGAGGACCAGGTCGCGGCGTTCGAGAAGGCGTACCCCAACGTCAAGGTCAACCTTGAGAACGTGGGCACGAACACCGACCAGTACACCAAGATGACGAACGCGATCGAGGCCGGTGACGGTGCCCCCGACGTCGCGCAGATCGAGTACTACGCGTTCCCGCAGTACGCGCTGTCCGAGTCGCTGCTCGACCTGAGCACCTACGGCCTGGACGAGCTGAAGTCCGCCTACACGGCCTCCACCTGGGGCTCCGTGGCGTTCGACGGCAAGGTCTACGGTCTGCCGCAGGACTCCGGCCCGATGGCGCTGTTCTACAACAAGAAGGTCTTCGACGAGGCCGGCATCGACAAGGCGCCGACCACGTGGGACGAGTACATCGCCGACGCGAAGCTCATCCACGAGAAGAACCCGAAGGCCTACATCACCGCCGACAGCGGTGACGGTGGCTTCACCAGCTCGATGATCTGGCAGGCCGGCGGCCACCCGTTCAACGTCTCGGGCACCGAGGTCTCGGTCAACTTCGAGGACGAGGGCACCAAGAAGTTCACCGCCATGTGGAACCAGCTCCACCAGAACGACCTGCTCTCGGACACCGTGGGCTGGAGCGACGAGTGGTTCAAGGGCCTGACCGACGGCACCATCGCCTCGCTGGTCACCGGCGCCTGGATGCCGGGCAACCTGGAGGCCAACGCCGCCGGTGCGTCCGGTGACTGGCGGGTCGCCCCGATCCCGACCTACGACGGCCAGCCCGTCACGGCCGAGAACGGCGGCTCCGGCCAGGCCGTGCTGAAGCAGAGCAAGAACCCGGCGCTGGCCGCCGCGTTCGTGCGCTGGCTGAACCACGACTCGGCGAGCCTCGACATCTTCATCGAGAGCGGCGGCTTCCCGTCGACCACCGCCGAGCTGGGCGACCCGGAGTTCACCGAGGCCAAGTCGAAGTACTTCGGTGGCCAGCAGGTCAACAAGGTGCTCGCCGAGGCGGCCGGCCAGGTCCAGCCGAACTGGTCCTACCTGCCCTACCAGGCCTACGCGTTCACCATCTTCGGTGACACGGCCGGCAAGGCGTACGTCGACCGCAGCGACCTGAACGCCGGCCTGGCGTCCTGGAAGGAAGCGCTCGACACCTACGGCAAGCAGCAGGGCTTCACGGTCAAGTAAGTCCGGCTCCAGGTAGGGAACAGGCCGGGCTCCGCCGGAGTCCGGCCTGTTCTTTGCCCGAAAACAATTGCTCAGGCAACGGATACACCCGCAAGAGAGGTAACACGATGATCCCGGCAGACCTGCGGGTCCATCTCGGCGAGACGGTGGCGGCTGTTCCGCCGCGACTGTTCGGCGGTTTCGTCGAGCACATGGGCCGGTGCGTCTACCAGGGCATCTACGAACCGGGGCACCCGAGCGCCGACACCGAGGGGTTCCGTCAGGACGTCCTCGAACTGGTGCGGGAACTCGGCGTCACCGTGGCCCGTTACCCGGGCGGCAATTTCGTCTCCGGCTACCGCTGGGAAGACGGCGTCGGGCCGCGCGAGCAGCGCCCCGTGCGCCTGGACGCGGCCTGGCACAGCACCGAGACCAACCAGGTCGGGCTGCACGAGTTCGCCGGCTGGGCGCAGCGGGCCGGCGTCGAGGTGATGCAGGCCGTGAACCTCGGCACCCGTGGCATTCTCGAGGCCGGCGACCTGCTGGAGTACTCCAACCACCCGGGCGGCACCGCGCTCAGCGAGCGGCGCCGGGCCAACGGCGCCGACGAGCCGTTCGGCATCACCCTGTGGTGCCTGGGCAACGAGATGGACGGTCCCTGGCAGATCGGCCACAAGAGCGCCGACGAGTACGGTCGCCTGGCCGCCGAGACCGCCCGCTACATGCGCTTTCTCGACCACCGCGTGGAGCTGGTGGTGGCCGGCAGCTCGAACATGGAGATGCCGACCTTCGGGGAGTGGGAGCGCACCGTTCTGCGGCACACCGCGGAGCTCGCCGACCACATCTCGGTGCACGCCTACTACGAGGAGAGCGACGGTGACGTCGCCAGCTTCCTCGCCTCCGGCGCCGGGCTGGACCGCTACCTCGACACCGTCGCGGGCATCATCGACGAGGTGCTCGCCGAACTGGGCCTGGACAGGAAGATCGGCATCAGCGTCGACGAGTGGAACGTCTGGTACCAGCGGGACTGGAACGAGAACCACAAGGACGCCGTGCTCTCCGGCGACTGGCCGCAGGCCCCGCGGCTGATCGAGGACGAGTACAACGTCACCGACGCGGTGGTGGTCGGCTCACTGCTGATCTCGCTGCTGCGGCACAGTGACCGGGTCTCGATGGCCAACCTGGCCCAGCTGGTCAACGTGATCGCCCCGATCCGGTGCGAGCCCGACGCCGCCGCCTGGCGCCAGACCACGTTCTTCCCGTTCGCCCTGACCTCGGCGCGGGGCCGGGGTGCCGTGCTCGGCTCGGACCTGACGGTGGGCTCGGCGCCCACCGCGCGCTACGGCGACGTCGAACTGGTGGACGCTGTCAGCACCGTCGCGGACGACGGTTCCGTCTCGGTGTTCGTGGTCAACCGGGCCGTGACCGACGAGGCCGCCCTCAGCATCGAGTTCACCGGCGGCGAGCTGGTTCTCGCCGACGCGCAGACCCTCACCGCCCCGACCGGCGGCGACCGCTTCACCACCAACACCCGCAACGAGCAGCCGGTCTCGCCGGTCGCGCTGTCCGGCATCCGCACGGAGACCGGGGAGGGAGCGACCCGGCTGGCCGTCACGCTCCCGCCCGTCTCCTGGTCGGTGCTGACCCTGCGCCCGGCACAGAAACTTTCGGAGGAACAGCGTGGCTGAACTGACCATCGGGGAGAAGGACTTCCTCCTGGACGGGGAGCCGTACCAGATCCTGTCCGGTGCCCTGCACTACTTCCGGATCCACCCGGACCAGTGGGCCGACCGGATCCACAAGGCCCGGCTGATGGGCCTGAACACGATCGAGACCTACGTGCCGTGGAACGCGCACGCGCCGCGGCGCGGCGAGTTCGTCACCGAGGGCGGCCTGGACCTGGAGCGGTTCCTGCGCCTGGTGGCCGCCGAGGGCATGCACGCGATCGTCCGCCCCGGCCCGTACATCTGCGCGGAGTGGAGCAACGGCGGTCTGCCGCCGTGGCTGCTGCGCATCCCCGGGGTGGAGCTGCGCCGGGCCGAGCCGCAGTACCTGAAGGCCCTCACCGAGTACCTCCAGGCGGTCTACCGGATCGTCGCCCCGCTCCAGATCGACCGCGGCGGGCCGGTTTTCCTGGTGCAGATCGAGAACGAGTACGGCGCCTACGGATCCGACAAGGAGTACCTGGCCGAGCTGGTCCGGGTCACCCGCGAGGCGGACATCACCGTGCCGCTGACCACGATCGACCAGCCCGACCCGCAGATGCTGGCCGACGGCAGCCTGCCCGGCCTGCACATGACCGCCTCGTTCGGCTCGCGCAGCACCGAGCGGTTCGCCACCCTGCGTCAGTTCCAGCCCACCGGGCCGCTGATGTGCATGGAGTTCTGGAACGGCTGGTTCGACAGCTGGGGCTTCCACCACCACACCACCACGGTGGAGGAGTCGGACACCGCGCTGGACGAGATCCTGCGGGTGGGTGGCTCGGTGAACTTCTACATGTTCCACGGCGGCACCAACTTCGGCATGACCAACGGCGCCAACGACAAGGGCGCCTACGTGCCGCTGGTGACGTCGTACGACTACGACGCCCCGCTCGACGAGGCCGGCCACCCGACCGCCAAGTTCCACGCCTTCCGCAAGACGATCGCCAAGTACGCCCCGGTGCCCGACGAGGTGCCGCCGCCCGGCCCGGCCGCGCCGGTGCTGGAGGTCGCGCTCCAGGAGCGGGCGGGGCTGCTCGGCCTGGCCGCCGAACTCGGCGCGGCCCGCGACGCCGATCACGCCGCGACCTTCGAGGAGCTCGGCCAGGACACCGGTTTCGTGCTCTACGAGACGTCGGTCGAGGGCCGGGCGCCGGGTGTGCTCACCCTGGACGAGGTGCGGGACCGGGCCTGGGTGTTCGCCGACGGCGTCCCGGTCGGCATCCTGGCCAGGGACTCGCACGAGCGCTCGATCCGTCTGCCGCTCGCGTCGTCCACCATCGGGATCCTGGTGGAGGATCAGGGACGGGTGAACTACGGCCCGCGGCTGGGCGAGGAGAAGGGCCTGATCGGCGAGATCCGGCTGGCCGGCGAGCCGCTGACCGGCTGGACGGCGACTCCGCTCGACGTCGAGCTGCTGCCCGGGCTGGACCTGGCCGGCCGGTCCACCGACCACGGCCCGACGGTGCTGACCGCGGAGTTCGAGCTGGACGCGCCCGCCGACCTGTTCCTCGACACCGCCGCCTGGGGCAAGGGCCTGGCCTGGGTCAACGGGTTCGACCTGGGCCGCTACTGGCGTCGCGGACCGACCCGGACGCTGTACGTGCCCGGCCCGGTGACCCGGGCCGGTGTGAACCGGATCGTGGTGCTGGAGCTGGAGGCGATGGCCGAGCCGGTGGCCCGGTTCGTCGAGGGTCTGAGCCTGGGGCAGACCGAGTTCTGAGAACCCGGCCGGGCAGCGTGAAATCCTGCCCGGCCGGCCTCCTCCGGATCCCGCCCGTCCACTACTGACCAGTGTCTTTGGACGCTTGTCGGAGAACACGCCAAGTCATGACACATGAACGCGCTGTGCCCGATACAGTTCCGAGAGTGACCACCGAAGCCGCTTCGCCTTTGCTCGCCGACGTCATCACCGTGCTGGAGCGGATGTACGACCCGGCCTGGGCGCGCGACTGGGACGCCGTGGGTCTGGTGTGCGGTGACCCGAACGCACAGGTGCGGCGCATCCTGCTGGCGATCGACCCGGGGCCGACAGTCATCGAGGAGGCGCTGGCCTGGCGGGCGGACCTGCTGATCACTCATCACCCGCTGTTGCTGCGTGGCGTGCACGGGGTTCCCGCCACCACGCCCAAGGGGCGCGTGGTGCACCAGCTGATCCGCGGTGGCTGCGCGCTGTACACGGCCCACACCAACGCCGACGCCGCCGCTCCCGGGGTCTCCGACGCGCTGGCCCGGGTGCTCGGGCTGACCGACCTGGTGCCGCTGTCGGCCGACCCCGCCGATCCGGTGGACAAGCTGGTCACGTTCGTTCCCGAGGCCGCGGTGGACAAGGTGCTCGACGCGCTGGCGGCGGCCGGCGCGGGCGAGATCGGCGAGTACGAGCGGTGCGCATGGACGGCGGTGGGCTCAGGCACCTTCGTCCCGGGCCACTCCGCCACGCCGCACATCGGCACCCCGGGCGAGCGCGAGGTGGTGGAGGAACGGCGGCTGGAGACGGTGCTGCCGCGCCGCCGCCGCCGCGAGGTGCTGGCCGCGCTGCGCACCGCCCACCCCTACCAGGAGCCCGCGGTCGACCTGTACGAGCTGGCCTCCTGGTCGGGTCCGCGCGGGATCGGCCGGGTCGGCACCCTGGAGCAGCCGACCAGCCTGCGGGAGTTCGCGATGCTGGTGGCCGAGGCCCTGCCCAGCACCTCGCAGGGGGTGCGCGTGGCCGGTGACCCGACCGCCGAGGTGTCCCGGGTGGCGGTGTGCGGGGGCGCGGGTGACTCGCTGTTCGACGCGGTACGGGCGGCGGACGCCGATGTCTACGTCACCGCCGACCTGCGGCATCATCCGGCCTCGGAGGCCCGGGAGGCGGCCGGTGACGGCCCGCCCTATCTGGTCGACGTGGCCCACTGGGCCAGCGAATGGCCTTGGCTGAACGGGGTTTCCAACCGTCTGGAGGGAGCCCTGGCCGACTCCGGCAGGCCGGTGGAGGTGCTGGTGTCGGCCCGTAGCACCGACCCGTGGACCTTCCGCGTGCCGAGCCCGGGCGGAATGGTCCGCTGAACCCTCTAAGCTGATCGCATTCCGGGGGGATGTTTCGGCTAGGAGGATGGTTTCTGTGGTGACGGCGGCGGCTCAGGATCAGTGGCGGCTGCTGGACGTGCAGTCGCACGACACCCGGCTCACCCAGATCGCGCACCGGCAGCGCACGCTGCCCGCGCACGCGAGGATCACCGAGCTGGAGGGCAAGCTCTCCGGCATCGACGACGAGATGGTGGTGGCCCGCACCGCCGCCACCGACGCCGCCCGTGAGCTGGCCAAGGCCGAGGGCGACGTCGAGCAGGTGCGGCAGCGCGTGGCACGCAACCAGGCCCGGCTCGACGCCGGCCAGGGCAGCGCCAAAGACCTCCAGGCGATCCAGCACGAGCTGGAGAGCCTGGCGAACCGGCAGAGCGTGCTCGAAGACGCCGAGCTCGAGGTGATGGAGCGGCAGGAGGCCGCGCAGACCGCGGTCGCCGCGGCCACCACCCGGCGTGAGGCGGTGACGGCCGAGATCGCCGAGGCCGCCGCGGAGCGCGACAAGGAGCTCGCGGCGCTGAGCGCCGAGGCCGACGCCGAGAAGCGCGACCGCGAGAACGCCGCCGCCGGCATCCCGAAAGACCTGCTGGCCCTGTACGAGCGCATCCGCGAGACCAACCACGGGGTCGGCGCGGCCAAGCTCTATCAGCGCCGCTGCGAGGCCTGCCGCATCACCCTGCCGCCGAGCGACCTGGCCCGCATCCGCGCCGCCGCCGAGAACGCGGTGGTGCGCTGCGAGGAGTGCAGCCGGATCCTGGTGCGCACCGCCGAATCCGGGCTCTGACCGGTCCCGACCTGGGATCGCCCCTCACCCTGCACCTGGTCCGGCACGCCAGCACGGCGGCCACCGGGCGGGTGCCCAGCGGCGGTGACGATCCCGGTCCGCCGCTGAATGACGAGGGGCGGCAGCAGGTTTCCGCGTTGTCTGCGGTGCTGGGGCGCCGGATCGGTCCGGTCGACCTGGTGCTCAGCTCGCCGATGCTGCGGGCCCGGCAGACGGCGTCCGGCCTGGCCGGGGCGCTGGGCCGGGAGCCCCGCACCGCCCCGGACTGGGCGGAGCTGCGCCTGGGGGAGTGGAACGGCCTGGCGTACGGCGAGATCGCGCGACGCTGGCCGGCCGGGTACCGGCTCTGGCAGGAGTCCCCGTCGGCCCGGCCCCCCGGCGGTGAGTCGGTTGACGACCTGCGGCGGCGGGTGGACGCCGGTACCCGCCGGCTGGTCGCGGAGCAGGCGGGCCGGTGCGTGGTGGTGGTCACCCACACCGGTGCCGTGCGGGCGGCGGTGGCCTCGGCGCTGGACGCCGGCCCGGCCGCGTTCTGGCGGCTGCGGGTGGACCCGGCGAGCCTGACCACGCTGCGCTGCTGGGCGGACGGCGGGGTCGAGGTGGCGGCGGTGAACCAGCAGCCCTGAGGGCTCGCCGCGCGTGCCGGAGCGGGGCATCCGGGCAGCGTTTCGGGTGGGGGTCTTATGACTGTCGGACCCCTGGGGTAGAACTGATCCCGTGGCGGAGAACGAGCAGACAGGTGAGCGGCTTCGGTACCGGTTGCTGACCGGCCCCGACGACCGCGCGTTCTGCGAGCGGGTCAGCGCGGCACTCGCCGAGGGTTACGTGCTGCACGGTCCGCCCACCCTCACCCACGACGGCGAGCGGGTGATCGCCGGGCAGGCGGTCGTGCTGCCCGCGGCGCCGGCCCGGCCGAACATCGCGGAGGCATGACAGCACATGGCATACGCCGGAGATCTCTCCCCTGAGCAGGCCTGGGAACTGGTGCGGTCCACCCCGGGCGCGGTGCTGGTCGACGTGCGCACCCGGGCCGAGTGGTCCTACGTCGGGGTGCCCGACCTGACCACCCTGGCCAAAGACGTGGCGCTGGTCGAGTGGACCACCTTCCCCGACGGCTCGCGCAACCCGGCCTTCCTCGACGAGGTGGGTTCCGCCACGGCCGACAAGCAGGCGCCGGTGCTGTTCCTGTGCCGTTCCGGGGTGCGGTCGGTGGCCGCGGCCGAGGCCGCCACGGCGGCCGGTTACACCGCCGCCTACAACATCCTCGAGGGCTTCGAGGGCCCGCCCGACGAGCAGGGCCACCGCGGCCGGCAGGCCGGCTGGAAGGTGCGCGGCCTGCCCTGGAAGCAGGGCTGACCCGGCAGGGTCGGCAACCATCACCCACCCCGTCCCGAGGAACGAGCAGATGACCAACGACACCCCCGACACCCGCCGTCCGGCCACGCTCAGCGTGCGCGGCGGCACCGTCCGGTCGAACTTCGCGGAGATGTCCGAGGCGCTGTTCCTCACCCAGGGATACACCTACGAGTCGGCGGGCCAGGCCGAGTCCGCCTTCAAGGGCGAGCTCGAGCACTTCGTCTACTCCCGCTACGGCAACCCCACGGTGTCGATGTTCGAGGAGCGGCTGCGCCTGATCGAGGGCGCGCCGGCCGCCTTCGCCACGGCCACCGGCATGTCGGCGGTGTTCAACGCGCTGGCCGCGCTGCTCGGTGCGGGCGACCGGATCGTGGCGTCCAAGGCGCTGTTCGGGTCGTGCTTCGTCATCCTCGACGAGATCCTGCCGCGCTGGGGCGTCGAGACGGTCTTCGTCGACGGGCCCGACCTGGCCCAGTGGGAGAAGGCGCTCAGCGTGCCCACCCAGGCGGTGTTCTTCGAGTCGCCGTCCAACCCGGCGCAGGAGCTGGTCGACATCCGCGCGGTCAGCGAGATGGCGCACGCGGCCGGCGCGCAGGTGGTGGTCGACAACGTGTTCGCCACCCCGCTGCTCCAGAAGCCGCTGGAGCTGGGCGCCGACATCGTCGTCTACTCGGCCACCAAGCACATCGACGGCCAGGGCCGGGTGCTCGGCGGGGCGATCCTCGGGCCGGAAGACTTCATCAACGAGAAGGTGCAGAACCTGATGCGCCACACGGGCCCCTCGATGAGCCCGTTCAACGCCTGGGTGCTGCTCAAGGGCCTGGAGACGCTCCGGCTGCGGGTCGAGCACCAGAGCTCCGCGGCGCTGCGGATCGCCGAGTTCCTGGAGGGCGACGCCCGGGTCGGGGCGGTCAAGTACCCGCACCTGCCCAGCCACCCGCAGTACGAACTGGCCAAGTCGCAGATGAGCGCGGGCGGCACGGTGGTCACGTTCGAGCTGGGCGGCAAGGACCAGGCGTTCAGCTTCCTCGACAAGCTGCGCATCGTCGACATCTCGAACAACCTGGGCGACTCCAAGTCCATGGTCACCCACCCGGCCACCACCACCCACCGCCGGCTCACCCCCGAGGCCCGGGCGGCGGCCGGCATCAGCGACGGCACGGTGCGCATCTCGGTGGGTCTCGAAGACGTGCAGGACCTGCTCGAAGACCTCGACGGCGCGCTGGGCTGATCCGGCTCGGCCCGCGCTTCGGCGCGGGCCCGGTGCGGCGACGGCCAGTGCACCGGTTGGGCCGGAGCACGCGGGACCAGAGCAGGCCAGAGCAGGCCAGAGCAGGCCAGAGCAGGCTGGGCCCCGCGTCTGCCGGTCAGGCGCGCAGCACCACGTCCAGCGTCCAGGCGGCCCCGGCACGCGCGGGCCCGGTCAGCTCGGCCGGCCAGCGCTCGCCGACCAGGTCGCGCAGCTCGGCCGGGCTCGACGGGTCGGCGCCGCGCTCCAGCAGGTAGCGGGTCACCTCGCCGCGGGTGTGCTTGGCCAGATGGCTCACCACAGAACGCTTTCCGGCGCTCTCGCGCAGCACCCGCACCGCCACGGTGCGGTCGGCGAGCCCGGTGGGGAACGACGTCACCGGCGCGGCCGCGACGTACGGTCCGGAGCGGCAGTCCACGATCACGCCGCGCCGGCCCGCCGCCTCGGTCAGCACGCCGGGCAGCTCCGTGCGCCAGTGCCGGGCCAGGGGGCCGAGTGCGGGCAGTTCGCCGTCCATCGACAACCGGTACGACGGCACCCGGTCACCCGGCCGCAACGCACCCCACAACGCGGAGATCACCACCACGCGGGAGGCGCCCCGCCGCCGGGCCGCGGGTGACAGCGCCGGCCAGTCCAGGGCGTCGTAGAGCACGCCGGTGTACACCTCGTGCGCGGGCCGGGCCGGGGCGCTGTGCAGCGTCAGGTTGCGGGCCACCTCACCGGCGAGAGACGCACCCACGCCCAGCAGTTCGAGGGCGTCGGGCCGGGCGCTGGTGGTGATCAGCGCCTCCAGCACCTGCTTGCGCAGGTCGGTCAGGCCAGGGAACGACAGGTCTTCCAGCGCGACGGCCCTGCCCCGTTTCGCGGGGGCGGCCTTGGACTCCGACGGGGGCAGCAGGACGAGCACGCACGGAGTGTACGTGCCCGTCCCGGCGCCGATCCGTCCGGGGAATTACAGCGCCTTGATCCGGGTGCCGTGCGGCAGACCCAGGCCCGGGTGCTTCTTCAGGTACTGCGCCAGGGCGTCACGCTCCAGCGCCCCGGTCACCCGCTTCGTGCCGTCGGCGAACCCGGCCAGCCCGTTGCCGCCGTCGGCGAACATGTCGATGGTGGTCACCCGGTACTTCCGGTCCGCGTACATCCGCTTGCCGTTGAGCCGCATGTCGCGGATCCGGATCTGGTGCCCGCACTTCTTGCCCGCGTCGAAGCTGTAGAAGAAGCTCCCGCTCACCTCCAGCGGCACCCGGTCGTCGTTGCCGACCGCGGCCTCGTGACAGAACGAGCTCTCCAGCATCGCGTCGATCTGGCGCCCGGTCAGGGTCATCGTGACCAGGTGGTTGCCCATCGGCTGGGCGTCGAACACGTCGCCGTAGGTGACCTTGCCCTTCTCCAGGTTCATCCGGGCCAGGCCGTGGTTGATGACCGCGATCTGCGCCCCGCCCTTCGCCTTCGGCTTCGTGGCGGCCAGCTGGGCGTCCGCGATCACCCGGCCCAGATAGGTCTCCCCGGAACGGGTGGTGGTGCGGGTGAGCGCCTGCTGGAGCGTGGTCACCTTCTTCGTCGCGATCGGGTCGGTGGCCCTGCGGTAGCGGTCGACCACCGTGGCCACCGCCGTGCTGCGCCTGCCGCTGTGCTTCACCACCACGTTGCCGGCCTTCAGCCCGGTCACCTCGTGCGTGGACGTGTTCATCGTGACCTGGACCTTGGTCAGCAGCCGTCCGTAGGAGGCGGCGCTGGTCAGCAGCGTGCCCTTGACCTTGCAGATGTAGGGCTGGTGGGTGTGGGCGCTGAGCACCACGTCGACCGAGCCGGAGACCTGGGCGGTCAGGTCCTTCGCCGGGCCGGCCAGGCCCTTGCACGAGTTGATCGGGCTGCGCGCGGTCTGGTCGGCACCGGAGTGGGTCATCGCCACCACCGCGTCCACACCCTCCGTCCGCAGCTGCTTGGCCAGCTTCTTGATCACCGGCGCCTCGTCGACGAACTTCACGTCCCTGATCCCGTCGAGCGGCACCAGGTCGGTGGTGTCCGGCGTGACCGTGCCGATGATGCCGATCCGCGCCCCGCCGACCTTCTTGATCACGTAACCGGGCAGCATCGACTTACCGGTCTTCCGGTCGATCACGTTGGCGGCCAGCATGTCGAAGGTGGCACCGGCGTAGTCCGGCGACACCGGCGAGCAGCCGTCGTCCGGGTGGCAACCGCCGTTCAGCAGCCGCCGCAGTTCGGCCGTGCCCTCGTCGAACTCGTGGTTGCCCACCACCGCGACGTCGACGAACCGGTTCAGCGTCTCGATCGTGCCCTCGTCGTGGTAGTACCCGGAAATCAGCGGGCTGCCGCCGACCTGGTCACCGACCGAGAGCACCAGCGACGCCGGGTTGTCCTTCTTCGCCGCGGCGATCTTCCCGGCCAGCCAGGGCGCACCACCCGCGGTGACGTAGCCCGGGCCCTTCGAGGTCGAGGTCTTGGCGCTGATCGACAGCCCGTCCGAGGTCATGTGCCCGTGGAAGTCGTTGAACACCAGCAGTTGCGCGGTCACCTTCTTCGCGGTGGCCGTCCGCGCGGTCTGGGCGGTCCGCGCGGCAGGGGCCGCGGTCGCCTGCGTGGGGGCCGTCGCCTGGGCGTTCGTGGCCAACCACGTGGGGACGCCGATGAGGCCGGCCACGACCACCGCCACGCTCACTCTTGCCCGGGGGGCAAACATCTCCGGTACCTCCAGGGGCCGTCAGGGAGACCAACCCCCTGAATGTTGCCGAGATCCGTTACGCGCTGGGTGAACGAACGTGTGCGGTGAGCGACCAGTAGACAAAGGGAAGGATGAGGTGGAAAACAGCCGAACGGGACGCGGTGCGGGTGTGAAGGGCGCTGGTCGCGCAGGTGAACCGGGTTCCGCCCGGAGGTCGCGCTGCGGTGCGGGCGCACGTCCCGCCGGTGGTCGGGGAGTGCCGTGCGAAGGCCCTAGGATGTACGACGCGGACGAGCTGGACGGGCGGCCGCGTCGGGCGGTCCGCCGCCCGCCGAGGAAAGTCCGGACTCCACAGGGCAGGGTGGTGGGTAACGCCCACCTGGGGTGACCCACGGGACAGTGCCACAGAGAACAGACCGCCGGCGCTGCCGGTAAGGGTGAAACGGTGGTGTAAGAGACCACCAGCGCTCCGGGTGACCGGAGCGGCTAGGTAAACCCCACCCGGAGCAAGGTCAGACAGGGTGCGTTCGAGGGCTGCCCGCCCGAGCACCCGGGTAGACCGCACGAGGGTGATGGCAACGTCACCCCGAGATGGATGGTCGCCGCAGTGCCGGGCTCGCCCGGCACTGGCACAAAATCCGGCTTACAGTCCAGCTCGTCCGCCCAGCTCAACCCAGCGTGACCGGATGGGTTCACCCCACCGGGGGTTTGGTGAACCATCCGTGACCATGAACCGGATCGGGCTCGCATACTGGAGAACCGGGGGAGTCGACCAGGAAAGGTTCTCGTGTTTTCCGAAGAACATCGGGCCGCAGCCCTCGCCAACCAGCGCGCCGCCGCCTTCATCCGCTTCCAGATGCTGGGTGACCACGAGGCGATGAGCTTCATCCTGCGTGACCTGGAGGGCACCTCGCAGCTGTCCTTCGTCACCGCCCTGGCCTCGCTGTCGGCGACCATCGCCAGCAAGCACATGGGCGAGGAGAACGCGAAGGACTACTTCCGCATGGTCGCCGAGACCAGCGCCACCCTGGCCGAGCCCCTCGACTGAGGTCTCGGCCGAAGGGGCACAACCTCAGGCGGTCTCCGCCGCCAGCACCGCGGCACCGATGATGCCGGCGTCGTTCAGCAGCTCGGCCGGCACGATCGGGGTGCGGATGTCGAGCAGCGGCAGAAACTTGGCGCTCTTCTTGCTCACCCCGCCGCCGATCACGAACAGGTCCGGCCAGAACAGGTTCTCCACCGTGCGGAAGTAGGTCTGGAGCCGGTGGGCCCACTTCTCCCAGGACAGGTCGTCACGCTCGCGGGCGCTGTCGGCGGCCCGGTGCTCGGCGTCGTGGCCGTCGATCTCCAGGTGCCCGAGCTCGGTGTTGGGCAGCAGCCTGCCGTCGAGCAGCAGGGCCGAGCCGATGCCGGTGCCCAGCGTGGCCACGATCACCACGCCCTTCGTGTCGCGGGCGGCGCCGAACCGGGCCTCGGCCACCCCGGCCGCGTCGGCGTCGTTCACCACGTGCACGCTGCGCCCGAGCCGCGCGCTGAACAGCGTGTCCACGTCGGTGTCGATCCAGGCCTTGTCCACGTTCGCCGCGGTGCGGGCCACGCCGTGCTGGATCACCGCGGGGAAGGTCACGCCGATCGGGCCGGTGCCCGCGGCCTCGCCGAAGCCCTCGACGATCTCGGCCACCGTGTCGGCCACCGCGCCGGGGGTGGACGGCGAGGGGGTGGGAATGCGCACCCGCTCGGCCGCGAACCGGCCCGCGGTCAGGTCGACGGGGGCGCCCTTGATGCCGGAGCCGCCGATGTCGATGCCGAAACCGGTGACGGCGGAGTCGATTCCGGAAGCGGGGGAAATGTTGTCGGTGCTCATCGTCGTCCCTAGTTTCTGAAGATCGTGGCGGCGCGGGCTCAGGGCAGGGTGAGGATCTCGGCGCCGGTGTCGGTCACCAGGATCGTGTGCTCGAACTGGGCCGTGCGCCTACGGTCCTTGGTCACGACCGTCCACTTGTCGTCCCACATGGTGTATTCGTGGGTGCCGAGGGTGAGCATCGGCTCGATCGTGAAGGTCATGCCCGGCTCGATCACCGTGGCGTGGTCGGGGGCGGAGTCGTAGTGCGGCACCACCAGGCCGGTGTGGAAGCCCGTGCCGATGCCGTGCCCGGTGAAGTCACGCACCACGCCGTAGCCGAAACGCCTGGCGTAGGCCTCGATCACACGCCCGATCACGTTGATCTGCCGGCCCGGCCGCACTGCCTTGATGCCGCGCATCATCGCCTCGTGGGTGCGCTCGACCAGCAGGCGCGACTCCTCGTCGACGTCACCGGCGAGGAACGTGGCGTCGGTGTCACCGTGCACGCCGAGTCCGTCGCGGGTCAGGTAGCCGGTGATGTCGATGTTGATGATGTCGCCGTCACGCACCACCGTGGAGTCCGGGATGCCGTGGCAGACCACCTCGTTCAGGCTGGTGCACAACGACTTCGGGAAGCCGCGGTAGCCCAGCGTGGACGGGTACACGTGGTGGTCGAGCAGGAACTCGTGGCCGATCCGGTCCAGCTCGTCGGTGGTGATGCCGGGCCGCACGTGGCGGCCGACCTCGGCGAGCGCGGCGCCGGCGATCCGGCCGGCCTCGCGCATCAGCTCGATGGTGGCGGCGTCTTTCACCTCGGGACCGGTGTACTTCGCCGGGGCGGGCCGGTCCACGTACTCCGGGCGCGGGATGTCGGCGGGCACGGCGCGGCGCGGGCCGACCACTCCGGGCACCAGCGTGCCGAGCGGCGCGGTGGAGGGGCCCGACTTGCTTCCCGACAAGGTGCTCATAGCCCGGCAGTCTAGGACTTTGCCCGGGTCCGGTCCTCCCGGCGGACGGCGGGCCTCGTCGCGGGCTCCTCGTCGTCCATGATTTTCCTGCCCGGCCGGCCCGAGAAGACCGGCCGGGCAAGGATTCAGACCCGGATGTCGAGCCGGGTGCCCTCGGTGCGGGTGATCACCACGGTCTGCACCGGGCCGACGGCGGCCGGGGAGAGTGGGTTCTCCACGGTGCCGCGCTTGGGGCCGCGGTAGTTGACGTACTGCTCGTACATCGCGGTCAGGTAGACGTCGCCGCTGACCGGCACGGCGTTCCGGTCGCCGTCGGCGATCTTGTCGAAACCGGCTCTGGCGGGCGAGTTCTCACCCGACGACTGGGCGCCGTACGACCAGGCCTGGCCCTGTGAGCCGGCCGGGTTGGCGTCCGGGTCGGGCGAGGTGAGAGCGATCCGGGCGCTCGACAGGGGTTGACCCCCGATGCGCATGTCCATGACAGGTTCCCCCGGGCATCTGATTCACATCCGGTCTCGTCCATGAGAGCGGTGGGTGACACAGGCAACATCGGTGATCGCGGCCGTCGGCTTGAACCGCGCGGGAGATCGGATCAATGGACGACGAGGGGCCCGGGCGACCGCTGCGGGGGCGTATCGGGCACCCCGGGGCTATCTTGGCGATCATGAGCGAAGGTGCCGAGCAGTACTGGTACAACCTGTCGACCGGCCAGGTGGAGGCCTCGTCCCGGAAAGGGCAGGGCAAGGACGTGATGGGTCCTTACCCCACCCGGGCGGCCGCCCAGCAGGCCCTGGAATCAGCCCGCGCCCGCACCGAGGCGTGGGACGAGGAGGACCGTCGCTGGAAGGACGGGGACTGATCCCCGGTCAGTCCTCGAAGGAGTGCTCCGGCGCGGGGAACGTGCCGTGCCGGACGTCGCGGGCGTACTCCTGCGCGGCCTCGGTCAGGATGCCGCGCAGGTCCGCGTACTTCTTCACGAACCGGGCCGTCTTCCCGCCGGTGAACCCGGCCATGTCGGTCCACACCAGCACCTGGGCGTCACAGTCCGGCCCGGCGCCGATGCCGACCGTGGGCACGTCGAGTGCCTTGGTCACGGCGGCGGCGGCCGGGGCGGGCACCATCTCCATCAGCACCGAGAAGGCCCCGGCGGCCTGGAGCGCGAGCGCGTCCTCGAGCAGCTGCTCGGCGTTCTCGCCCCGGCCCTGCACCCGGTAGCCGCCCAGGGCGTGTTCGCTCTGCGGCGTGAAGCCGATGTGCGCCATCACCGGAATCCCGGCCTCGGCGAGCAGTTTCACGGTGGGCGCGAGCGCGGCCCGGCCCTCCAGCTTCACCGCGTGCGCCCCGCCCTCCTTCATGATCCGCACAGCGCTGTCGAAGGCCTGCTGCGGTGAGCCCTGGTAGCTGCCGAACGGCAGGTCGGCGACCACCAGCGCGTGCGGTGCCGCCCCCGAGACGGCCCGGGTCAGCGGGATCATCTCGTCCAGGCTGATCGGCAGGGTGGTGCGGTAGCCCAGCACGTTGTTGGCGGCCGAGTCGCCGACCAGCAGCACCGGGATGCCGGCCGCGTCGAACACCGACGCCGACAGCTGGTCGTACGCCGTCAGCATGGCCCAGCGCTCGCCCCGGGCCTTCATCTGCTGGAGATGGTGGATCCGGATCTTCCTCACCGGTGCCTGGTCGGTGGTCACCGGTGTGCCGCCGTACGGGGCGGCCTCTTCCTGCTGGCTCATCGCTTCGCCTCCTCGGGGAACTCTCGTCCCATCGTCCTACGCCCGGGCCACGCTGCCATGACGCCTCACGTGCGGGGAGTCACACCCGGGCGGCTGTCGTTTTCAACCGGAGGGGGCGTCGTGCCGATGCCGGGGCAGGGCCCGGACCGGCGCCGGGTGAGTTACGCCACCGTAGGCTGTTCTGCGGCGACCGACGGCCTCCGGGAGTGCACCGAAGCACCCCGGATCTGGCAGGCTCGGCCGTATCGCGCGCGGGCCGGCGAAAGGCCCGCGGACGGCACGGAAGAAGGAAAGGACCGGCATGGACAGGCAGCAGGAGTTCATTCTCCGCTCGATCGAGGAGCGGGACATCCGGTTCATCCGGCTCTGGTTCACCGACATCCTCGGGTCACTGAAGAGCGTCTCGATCGCCCCGGCCGAGCTGGAGGGTGCGTTCGCCGAGGGCATCGGGTTCGACGGCTCCGCGATCGAGGGCCTCGCCCGGGTGCACGAGGCGGACATGCTCGCCAAGCCCGACCCCTCCACGTTCCAGGTGCTGCCCTGGCGTGGTGAGTCGCAGGGCACCGCCCGGATGTTCTGCGACATCCTCACGCCCGACCGCGAGCCGGCCCTGATGGATCCGCGCAACGTGCTCAAGCGCGCCCTGAACAAGGCCGCCGAGCACGGGCTGAGCTTCTACACCCACCCCGAGATCGAGTTCTACCTGTTCAAGGAGCCGTCCACCTGGGGCCAGGAGCCCGAGCCGGTGGACCAGGCGGGTTACTTCGACCACGTGCCGCGCGGCACCACGCACGACTTCCGGCGGGCCGCGATCGGCGTGCTGGAGTCGATGGGCATCTCGGTGGAGTTCAGCCACCACGAGGCCGGGCCGGGCCAGAACGAGATCGACCTGCGCTACGCCGACGCGCTGACCATGGCCGACAACATCATGACCTTCCGCACGGTGATCAAGGAGGTCGCGCTCGAGCAGGGGCTGTTCGCCTCGTTCATGCCCAAGCCGCTGAACGAGCACCCGGGTTCGGGCATGCACACCCACTTCTCGCTGTTCGAGGGTGACCAGAACGCCTTCCACGAGGCCGGCGCCGAGTACCAGCTGAGCAAGGTCGGGCGGCAGTTCATCGCGGGCATGCTGAAGCACGCCGCCGAGATCACCGCCGTCACCAACCAGTGGGTGAACTCGTACAAGCGCATCTGGGGCGGCGCCGAGGCCCCGGCCTACATCTGCTGGGGCCACAACAACCGCTCGGCCCTGATCCGGGTGCCGATGTACAAGCCGGGCAAGGGCCAGTCCACCCGCGTGGAGTACCGCGGCCTGGACAGCGCCACCAACCCCTACCTGGCCTACGCACTGATGCTGAACGCCGGTATGAAGGGCATCGAGCAGGGCCTGGAGCTGCCGGAGGGCGCCGACGACAACGTCTGGTCGCTGACCGAGGCCGAGCGCCGGGCGATGGGCATCACCCGGCTGCCGGAGAACCTCGACCAGGCGATCTCGATCATGGAAGACTCCGAGCTGGTGGCGGAGACCCTGGGCGAGGGCGTGTTCGACTTCTTCCTGCGCAACAAGCGTGCGGAGTGGGCCGACTACCGCTCGCAGGTCACGCCGTTCGAGCTGAAGCGGTACCTGCCGCTGCTGTAGGTGCCGGACAAGGCCGGTCGAAAGGGGCGGTGCGGGGTTCCGTACCGCCCCTTGGTGCGTCCGCTCCCTGGCGAACGGCTGATTCGTCGCCTTCCGGCCTCAGGACGAGTGGGGTTCCGAGCGACTGATCCAGCAGGAGGCTGTCCTCACCGGGGACGCCGAGGCCGGTTCAGGAGTTCGCAGCCGCATGTCAGACACCGCCGCCGGTCGCCGGATGCCGGTGCGGATCGTGGTGGCCGGTGCCGTGGCGGGCGCGCTGCTGTGCACCGGAACGCTCTGGCGCACCACCGGCGCGATGTTCGGCGACACCACCACGAACAGCAGCAGCTGGAGTGCGGGCAGCGTGACGGTCACCGACGACGACGCGGGCAGCGCGCTGTTCGACAGCACCCGGGACGGCGTGCTCACCGGTGGCCAGACGCTGACCCGGTGCATCCTGGTCACCTACACCGGTTCGGTCACCTCCGGCACCCGCATCCGGCTGTACGCCGACGCGAGCGGGACGCTGGCCGGTCAGCTCGACCTGACGGTCGACGAGGGCACCGGCGGATCGTCCGGCGACTGCTCGGGTTTCAGCCCCACCACGCCCGGCCTGTACACCGGCACGCTCGCCTCCTTCGCCACCGCGGCCTCGTCGTTCGCCTCCGGCGTGGGCAGCTGGGAGCCCTCGGCCACCCCGGACAGCCGCACCTACCGGTTCACCGCGTCGGTGCGGAACACGGTGGCGGCCCGCAACGCGGTCGCGTCGGGCACCTTCACCTGGGAAGCCCGGGTCTGAGGATGGCGCGCGGGTGCTGGGCGGCGCTGCTGGGCGTCGTCCTCGGGTTCGTCCTGATCGTCGGGGCGGTGCTGACCGTACCCCGGCTGCTGGGCTGGCAGCCGGTCACCGTGGTCTCCGGCTCGATGGCCCCGGCCGTCCGGGCCGGCGACGTGCTGCTCGTGGCCCCTCTCGGGGCCCGGCCGGCCCGGGTCGGCGAGGTGGTCACCTACCGCCGGCCGGGCACCGGGGCGCTGGTCACCCACCGGATCACCACGGTGGACGACGAGGGGCGCGCCTACCGCACCCGCGGTGACGCCAACCTGGTGGACGACGCCGGCCCGGTACCGGCCGGCGCGGTGCTGGGACGTGCCCGGGTGCGCGTGCCGCTGGCCGGTCTGCCGGTGCTGCACCCGGCCGCCACCGGAATCGTGCTGCTGGGCGGCACGGTGCTGGTGGCGGGATGCGTGCTACGGCGGAGGCGGCTGCGCCGGGACCGGCTGGGGCAGAATCGGTTGCGGCAGGATCGGTTACGGCGGGACCGGCTGCGGCGGCACCGGCCCGTGATGCTGGTCGCCGGCCTGTGCCTGGGCTGCCTCGGGCTCACGGCCGTGCTGCCGGCCAGCGCCGCGCAGTTCACCTCGGCCACCGACACCGGGTTCAGCTTCGGCACCGGCGACTGGCAGGCGTTTCCCCAGCAGGTGCGCGACCTGGGCCCGGTCTCGTACTGGCCGCTCGACGAGACCTCGGGCACGACGGTGGCCGACGCCGTCGGCGGCAACCCGATGACCTATGTGGGCAGCCCCACCGTCGGCCTGACCGGGGCCCTGTACGGCAGCCCCGGGCACGCCCTCGGCCTGAACACCAACGCCCAGGGAGCCCAGACGGCAGCCTCCCCGGCCACACTGAACCTGCGGGGCCCGATCAGCGTGATGGCCTGGGTGAAGATGCCCGCCGGCGGGTCCACCGCCAGCAGCCGGATCGTGGCGAAGTACGCCTACGCCGGGTCGGGCGGCGTCAGCTACATGCTGGCCCTCAGCGCCGACCAGACCTCCATGCGCCTGCTGTTCGACCTGACCGCGGGCAGCCCGTCGCGGCCGGTGGCCTACGCGCCGATCCCGTCCGACCACGCCTGGCACCTGTACGTGGGCACCTGGGACGGCTCGACCGTGCGGGTCTACCGCGACGGCGTGCTGGGCGGCTCGACCCCGGTGACCGGCGCCGGGCAGCTGGTCTCCACCACCGCCCGGGTCACCGTCGGCGCCCCGGGCTTCAGCGAGTCGGCCGTGGGCACGACGGTGGACGAGGCCGCGGTGTGGGACCGGGCGCTGAGCGCGACGGAGATCTCGGCCCTCTACCGGGCCGGCACCTCATGAGGTCAGTGTGACGTCAGCGCCGTCGGACGCGTGGAACGCCGCCCTTACGGCCGATGTCGAAGGCGATGCGATAGACGTCAGGCAGGTCGATCCTCCCGTCTGAACGAAAGCTCATCACCCCGAGGTTTCTCAGCTCGTCGATCAGACCGTCGGGTGTGCGTGCCCTGGGCCCTGTCCGGATGTCGTCGTCGGAGTCCTCGTCGTCGGGCGAAACGGGCGCGACCCGTTCCCAGAACGATTCCCCGGCCCAGCGTTCCACCAGGATCTCGCGTTCCATCGGCACCTGGAGGCCGGCCAGCTCCTCCACCGCGACGCCTACCCAGGGGATGTCCTCGCGCATCTCGCCGACCCTGATCTGCGACGCGTGCTGGACCCCCGACCGGATCGCGTCGTAGTGCAGGGCATACGAGTGGCCGCCGTACCGACTGGCGGTGTTCTCCGCGGCGTTCGACAGAGCGCTGAGAAAACTCCTTGGACTCACCTGCCGGGACCCGTCCATCAGATGATTCGGCAGCCAGGAGTAGGTGTGGCCCTTGCGGTGGTCCAGGCCCATGTAAGGCCCGGCGATCCCGACGAACAACTCGCGCTGGCTGGTCGCGTCGCTCGCCACCCGGGTGGGCATGACATAGCGTTCCTCGGCGTCTTCCTCGGCGGGCTGAAGAAGCCAGGTCCCAGGCGCGGAGTGCTGCCGGAACCGGGCGGAGAGCTCGGGATCGCCGTTGCCGAGATGGTGGAAGAAGAGACCGTAGAGGTTGGTCTCCGACCAGGTGAGCTCGGCGGCGTTGGCGATGAGCTTGGAGGCGTCGGCGAAGGTGAACGACGACGCGGTGAGCATGTCGGGGCGGATGAAGATCTTGGCCCGCAGCCGCCGGTACCCGGTCCGCAGGTCGAGGGCGAGTCGTAGGATGCCTTCGATCAGATGGTTGGCCTGTTCACGGTCTTCGTGAAGCCGGTCCAGGGCGTCGAAAAGGATCAGTGACTGCCGGTTCTCGGCAGCCAGCCGCTGGTCGGCGGCGGCCAGCTCCCGTTCCAGGTCTTCCGGTGAATCCTCGACCCACCGGACCTTCTCCGCCCAGGTGGCCGCCGAGACCACAGGTGCGCTGCGCAGTCCTTGCAGCAGCACCGCGGTCCAGATCGCCGTCGACTGCCGGCCGTCGGCGAGAAGGGCTCGCAGTACGGACGGCCCGGGGTACGAGTCCGGCTGGCGTTCTGATCCGTACCCGCTCAGCGGCTGGATGCGCCGCAGCGATTCGAGCCGGTACTCGACCGCAGCCAGGCTGCGCAGGTTTTCCCGGTGCAAGGCCTTGAACCACACCGTTTTTCCGGAACCCCGGGCGCCCTGCACCAGAGTGACGTCCGGGTCGAGGGCGAGACGGTGGTTGTCGGGCGTGAAGAGACCGGCGAAGTCGGGATCCTTGGTATCGGCGTCGACCGTGGTGGGGACCGACGACTGGATCAGGCTGCGGTACTCGGACGAGGTCAGTTCAGTCATTCGTGTCTCCCACGGCGAGTTCGGCGGCCCAGTCGAGGAATTCACGGAACGCTGCCCTGATCAGTTCTGATTCCTGCCAGTTCGCCCGGGCTGAGGGATCCAGCCCGACCATCTCCCCGACGAAGAGAATCGGGACGGCGTAGTGCGGCGCCGTGACATCGTCGGGAGCGGGGTTGAAAGCTTCGGCGTCCCAGGTCGTGGCGTCGTCGTACAGGGATGTGGCGAAACAGTCCTGTGCGCGGTCGCGGAACCGGGACAGATACGTGCTCGCCGATCCCGGCGGCGTCAGGGCGGCGACGGTGCGGAGACGCTCCCGGATGACGGTCGCCCGGTCGGCGTCGGCCCACTGTTGGAAGAGGTCTCCGTACCCGGTCCATGTCTGCTCGTTGTCAGTGGCGAACAGAAAGGTCAGATCGCTCAGCCGGCTGATCGCGGCAGCGGCGACGTCGTGGATTCCCGCACGGCTGTCCAGCAGCACGACGTCCGGCCGGCGGCTGAGGGATCCCACCTGGGCCTCGCAGAACGATATCGCCGCGTCCAGCCTGTCTGCGAAGGTCGCCCGGCCGCCGGCCGCCGTGGTGAGGTCGGCATAGATACGGTTCAGTTTCGGCAGGTAAGAATAGCCGGCCCGGGGGCGGCCTCGCGCCGGGGCGACCCACACCTCGCCGTTGCCCTTGACCTGAATCTTGTTGCTGCGGGCCACGACATCCAGTTCGGTCGCGTGGTCTCCGAGTGCGGCCTCGATCAGGAAGTCCACCAGACCGTAATTGGCTGCCTCTGTCTCGGTCTGGAGTAGCGGCCCGATCCCGGGAGACTCCAGGTCGAGGTCGACGACCAGGACACAGCGACCGGTCTCCGCCAGGCGCTCGGCGAGCAGGAAGGTGGCCGACGTGCGCCCGACACCACCCTTGAAGCCGTACAGCGTGACCCGTCGGGAAGCGGGGTCGGCCTTCACCCTGAGCCAGTCGGCGCCCACGATTCCACGCTCCAGCACAGCGGTGAACCCGGCTTCCCCGGTGCGCTCGTCGAGGAGCACGAGATCGCGGCTCCGGAAGATGTCGTCCGGATCGATCAGAGCGCCGGCCACGGCGACGGTCATGGGTGAGGCGTACTCGCCGAGGGCTTCACGCAGTCGGGCTCGCCACCCGTCCAGTTGCTCGGGCGTCGTCGGCCTGGCCCTGTCGTCAATGACGACGGTGATTCTTCCGGCGAGGTCGCGTAGTGCCACCACATCTGATCCGGAGGCACTGAGTTCCGGGAGCCGGGTGCGGACGTACGCCCAGGCGTCGTCGAATCTCATGGTCATGACAGGCCACCGTCGAGCTGGGCCTGCTGGTGGAGCCGGGCGACGGTTGTCGCGGCCTCGAGGTGGCTGCGGCAGATCTCGGGAGTGACGGCTGTGCCGTTCGCGTAGCGGTCCCAGACCTGCCAGCTGCCGCGGAACGGATTGTCCGAACTGATCAGTGTCAGGAACTGCGCGCCGGAGCGGCCCTGGGCGTGCAGGGCGAGGTGGTCCCACACGTCAGGCAGGTGCCCGTACTCGACGACACGACCCTCCGGTGTGACGGTCTCGGGTTTGATCCTGCCCATCCGGCCACCGAGGAAGTCGAGCAGTATGGCTTTCAGAAGGCATTCCGCCGCCAGCCCAGCCAGATGATCGGCATTGGCGTGACGTGCGGAGGCTTCCAAGTGATTCCCGTCGTCGAGGTGTCGCATACCGGCGCCTGCGAAGTCGGAGGACGATGTTGTAGACGTCGTGGCCACACTGCACACTATCGAGTTGTCATGGTGGACGGGCGATCAATGGCGAGAGCGTGGATCGCCCGGGGCGAACAGAGGCGCCGGACAAGCAATCAGAGGGCGGTGGACGGTGCGGAATCAAGCATACGGTGGGGCGGCTGAGGTTCGGCCGGTCCTGATCGTCGAGCACGAGAGTGCCTGCCCGCCCGCGCTGTTCGGGGCCGGTCTCTCGTCGTCCACCGTTGACGCCGAGACGGTCAGGCCGTACCGCGGCGATCCGGTGCCCGGTGACCTGGACCGGTACGACGGGCTGGTGGTGCTGGGCGGGGCGATGGCGGCCTGGGACGACGAGGTGGCGCCCTGGCTGCCCGCCGTGCGCGCGCTGCTGGCCGGGGCGGTGGCGCGGAACGTGCCCACGCTGGGCATCTGCCTGGGGGCCCAGCTGCTGGCCCTGGCCTGCGGCGGACGGGTGGAACGCGGCGCGGCCGGTCTGGAGGCCGGGGTGAACCCGGTGACCGTTCTGCCGGCCGCCGATGCCGACCCGTTCTTCGGCCCGGTCGGCGACCGGCTGGGGTCCGGGCCGTGGCAGGTGCGGCACTTCCACCACGACGCGGTGACCGCCCTGCCGCCCGACGCCGAGCTGCTGGTGACCGGAAAGGTCTATCCGCACCAGGGTTTCCGGGTGGGAGAGAACGCCTGGGCGGTGCAGTACCACCCGGAGGTCAGCGGCGACGGGTTCGCGGTGTGGGCGGCACGGGCCGAGGCGTCCGGCGCGGTGCCGTCCGCGGCCGCCCTGCTGGCCCCGGTGCGGGCGGCCGAGCAGACCCAGGCCCGGGTGGCGCAGGCGCACGCGGCGGCGTTCGTGAGCGCGCTGCAACCGGCTTTCCCCGGCTGAGAGGCCCGCTGGAGTCTGCCGGTCCCACCTCGCGCCGTCGTCGGGTGACCGGCCCGGCACGG
This sequence comes from Kineosporia corallincola, assembly GCF_018499875.1. Lineage (GTDB taxonomy): Bacteria > Actinomycetota > Actinomycetes > Actinomycetales > Kineosporiaceae > Kineosporia > Kineosporia corallincola. The sequence goes on from NZ_JAHBAY010000007.1 coordinate 257,228, forward strand.
CAGCGGGAGGGCTGGTTCGTTTTTGACACCACCATGGCCGGCAGGGTGGTGTCAAAAAAGATCGATGCCCCCCCTGCGCCGCGCCCCGTGATGCCTCGCGAGGCTGCGCTCCGACGCCTGCCCCGCCCCCGCCGGAGGGACCGGCTCCCTCCCCGCGCGGTGGGCGACCGCATTACGGTGGTCGGGTGACGACTGCGCGTCAGGTAAGTTTCGCCGCCCGGCTGGCCCGGTTCGGGTTCGCCGACCCGACCGCCGCCGAGCGGGTGCTCGGCACCCCCGCGATGACCGAGTTGCTGGCCGCCGAGCCACCGGCCGAGCCGGACGGGTTCACCGGCGAGATACCGCCCCCCGGCGAGAAACTCCTGGCCGCTCTGGCCGAGTGCCCCGATCCGGATCTGGCCCTGGCCGCCCTCGGCCGGATGGTCGAGTCGCTGGCCCTCACCGATCGCGTACCCGGCGGGCTGGGCGGTCTCACCCCGGAGGTGCTGGAGCGGCTCGCCGCCGGCGACGGCCCGGTGGCGCAGCTGTCGCACGCCCTGGCCCGCGACGAGCTGACCGCGCGCCGTCTGTTCGCCGTGCTCGGCGGGTCCGGGGCGCTCGGCGACCACCTGGTGCGCCATCCCTGGCAGTGGCCGGTGATCGACGGCGAGCTGGGCGGCGACGACCTGCCCGCGGTCCGTCTCGGCGAGGTGCCCGACCACACCGCCGACCATCACGGGCATGCCCGGGAATATCTCGAAGGCGTTCCGCCGCAGCCCTTCTCGTCTTTCACCGGCGACGAGCTGCGGGCCGAGCTGCTGCGTGCGGTGGGCGCCGACCCGGACGCCGCGGTGCCGGTCGGCGAGCTGCCGCAGGAACAGGCCACCGACGCGCTGCGGGTGGCCTACCGCCGTCGCCTGCTCGGGCTGGCCGCGCGTGACCTGGCCGCCGACAACCCGCTGGCGATCGTGCCCACCGTCGCCGCGATCCTCGCCGACCTGGCCGCCGCCGCGCTGGAGGCCGCGCTCGCGGTGGCCCGCGGTGTGCTGCCCGGCCACGGCGCGAACTGCCGGATCGCGGTGATCGGCATGGGCAAGTGCGGCGGGCGCGAGCTGAACTACGTCAGCGACGTCGACGTGATCTACGTGGTGGAGGCCCCCGAGGGCGCCGACGAGCAGAAGGCGATCAGCGAAGGCACGCGGCTGGCGAGCACTCTCGGCCTGGTCTGCTCGAAAGTCACGCCGGAGGGCACACTCTGGCCGGTCGACGCCAACCTCCGGCCGGAGGGCCGGCAGGGCCCGCTGGTGCGCACCCTGGCCAGTCACCTGGCCTACTACGAGCGCTGGGCGCAGACCTGGGAGTTCCAGGCGCTGCTGAAGGCCCGGCTGGTGGCCGGCGACGCCGAGCTGGGCGCGCGGTACCTGGCCGGCATCGAGCCGCTGGTCTGGCAGGCCGCCGAGCGCGACAACTTCGTGCCCGACGTGCAGGCGATGCGCCGCCGGGTGGAGGAGCAGCTGAAGGGCCCCGACGCCGACCGGCAGCTCAAGCTCGGCGCGGGTGGCCTGCGCGACGTGGAGTTCTCGGTGCAGCTGCTGCAACTGGTGCACGGCCGGATCGACACCCGGTTGAGGACGGCGAACACCCTGCTCGGCCTGGAAGCCCTGAGTACCTTCGGCTATGTCGGCCGGGCCGACGCCGCGGAGCTCGACCGGGCCTACCGCATGCTCCGCTCGCTGGAGCACCGCATCCAGCTGTTCCGGCTCCAGCGCACCCACGTGGTGCCCACCGGCGAGGCCGACCTACGGCGCCTGGGGCGGGAGTTCGGCTTCCGCGCCGACCCGGGCGGGCAGCTCACCACGCTCTGGCGCAAGCAGGCCCGGGAGGTCCGGCGGCTGCACGAGAAGCTGTTCTACCGGCCGCTTCTCGCGGCCGCGGCCGAGCTCAGCAGCGACGAGGCCCGGCTCACCCCGGAGGCCGCGCGGGTGCGGCTGGCCGCGCTCGGCTACCGCGACCCGGCCGGGGCGATGCGCCACCTGAGCGCCCTCACCACCGGGGTGTCCCGGCGGGCGGCGATCCAGCGGCAGCTGCTGCCGGTGATGCTCGGCTGGTTCGCCGACGGCGCCGACCCGGACGCCGGGCTGCTCGACTTCCGCCGCCTGTCCGACGCCCTCGGCTCCACCCACTGGTACCTGAAGATGCTGCGCGACTCCGGCGCCGCGGCCGAGCGGCTGGCCCACGTGCTGTCGTCCAGCCAGCTGGTGGCCGAGCTGCTCCAGCGCAGCCCGGAGGCGGTGGCGCTGCTGGAGACCGACGAGGTGCTCCAGCCCCAGCCGCTGGAGTCGATGATCGCCTCCGTGCGCAAGGGCGCGGCCCGGCACGAGGGCGATCCGGTGGGCGGGGCGATGGCTGCGCGGGCGGTGCGGCGGCGCGAGACCATCCGCACCGGGGTGGCCGACGTCGCCGGGCTCACCGACATCGACACCGTGGGCCACGCCCTCAGCGACTGCGCGGTGGCGGCGCTCGACGGCGCGCTGGTGGCGGCCGCCGACTCGGTGCGGGCCCGGCGGGGCGACCTGCCGGTGCGGATGGCGGTGATCGCTATGGGCCGGCTGGGCGGGCGGGAGAACAGCTACTCCAGCGACGCCGACGTGATGTTCGTGGCCGACCCGCTGCCCGGCACCGCGCCGCACGAGGCCCAGGCGGCCGCCGTCGACCTGTGCTCGGAACTGCGCCGCCTGCTCTCGGCCACCGGCCCGGAGCCGGCCCTGGCGGTCGACGCCAACCTGCGCCCGGAGGGCCGCAACGGCCCGCTCGTGCGCTCGCTGGCCTCCTACCGCGACTACTACGCGCGCTGGTCGGTGGCCTGGGAGGCGCAGGCCCTGACCCGGGCCCGGCCGATCGCCGGAGACGTCGCGCTGGGCCAGGAGTTCGTCGAGCTGATCGACCCGTTGCGCTGGCGTCCGGGTGGGCTCACCGACGCCGCGCTGATGGAGATCCGCCGGATCAAGGCCCGGGTGGAGTCGGAGCGGCTGCCCCGTGGCGCCGACCCGCACCGTCACCTCAAGCTCGGCCGCGGGGCGCTGGCCGACGTGGAGTGGACGGTGCAGCTGGTCCAGCTCCAGCACGCCCACGAGGTGCCCGGGCTGCGTGTCACCGGCACGATGGCGGCCCTCGACGCCGCGGTCGCCGCCGGTCTGGTCGAACCGGTGGACGGCGAGGTGCTGGCCGAGGCCTGGCGTCTGGCCGCCCGGTTCCGCAACGCGATCACGCTGTGGAAGGGCAACGCGAGCGACGTGCCTCCGGCCAACTACACCGCGCTCGACGGCGTGGCCCGGATCATGGGCTACCCCCCGGCGTCGGCGGGCCGGCTCGACGACGACTACCAGCGGGTGACCCGGAGGGCCCGCACCGTGGTGGAGCGGCTGTTCTACGGTTGGGACGTGTGACGCACCTCCTTCTGATCTCCGGCAGCACCCGGGCGGCATCGGGGAACACCGCCACCCTGCGCACCCTCGCCGGCCTGACACCGCCCGGCCACACGACGGACCTGTACGACGGGCTGTCCCGGCTGCCGGCGTTCAACCCGGACGACGACGAGCCGCCGCTGCCCGGGCCGGTCGCCGCCCTGCGGTCCCGCATCGAGGCGGCGGACGCCGTGGTGTTCTGCGTGCCGGAGTACGCGGGCACCGTCCCGGGCAGCCTGAAGAACCTGCTGGAGTGGACGGTGAAGGGCGCCCAGCTCTACGAGAAGCCGGTGGTCTGGATCGACGTGGCGAACACCGGGCGGGGCGCCGGCGCCCTGGCCACGCTGGAGGTGGTGCTCGGCTACGTCGGGGCCGTGCTGGTGCGGTCGGCCTGCCTGCGCACCATGGTGACCGGCCGCGACCGTGGGCCGGACTGCACGTTCACCGACCCGGAGCTGCGGCGCGAGCTGGCCGGGGTGTGGGACGCGCTGACCGCCTGATCGCCTGATCGCCTGATCGGGGGCCGGGCACAGCCCGTTCCCAGGTTCACGCGGGCGGCCCGCGAGCCGGGCGGACGTCACGGGTAGACTGGCGCCGATGACGCCACGTATCAGCCTGCGCCCGGCCGGAGCCGCCGCCGTGCTGATCACGTTTGCCGCCGTCGTCCTCACGCTGCTGAGCGTCACCAGCACGATGGCCCGCAACACCGGCGACACCATGCGTGCCGTCCCGGTCGCCGGTGCCGCGAGCCCGGGTGAGCCGGGCCCCGGCCCCGCGTCGTCCACACCGTTGTCCACCGACTCGTTGCCCTCGTCGCCCCAGCTCAGGGGCCGGCCGACGGCCACCGTCTCGCCCCTGTCGCACCGCTCCGCGGGGCAGGGCGCCCAGCACCGGTCCGCGGTGGCCGCGCTCGGGCAGAGCACCGACATCCATCATCCGGGCGGCTCGCCCGACGTCCCCGCCGCCCTCACCACGCGCGGCTCACTCTTCCCCGTCGATCTGACCGACCTGCCGATCGACGCGTCCGCCGAGGTCATCGCGACCACGGTGAGCATTTCGCACCGTGGTCGCGCACCACCTGCCACCGGGTACGGCATCTAAACACCCCTCCTCACGCACGGGTAGGGGTGTCTCTCACCCCTACCCGGAGGAGCCATGCGAGCTGTCCCCGTGGTGCGCGCGGTCGTCGCCCTCGCCGTCGTCGCCACCTCACTCTTCGTCGCGCTGACGATGTCCCCACGCCTGGGGCTCGACCTGCGCGGCGGCACCCAGATCGTGCTCCAGGCCAGCAGTACCGACACGGTCGAGGCGAACGCCGAGGCCACCGACCGGGCCCTGAGCGTGCTGCGCAACCGGATCGACGCGCTCGGCGTGAGTGATCCGACCGTCACCCGGTCCGGCGAGAACCGGATCATCATCGAGCTGCCCGGGGTGCAGGACCCGAGCGAGGCCGCCGAGGTGATCGGCCGCACCGCCCAGCTCACCTTCCACCCCGTCGTCTCGGCCGAGGCGCAGGGCGACCTGGAGGAGGGACAGCGGCGTCTCGTCGACGAGGACGGGCTGCCGCTGGTGATCGGTTCCTCGGTGATGACCGGTGAGGGCGTCGGCGACGCCGCCGGGCTGACCGACCCGTCGCAGGGCACCGGCTGGTTCGTCACGGTCGACTTCCGCGACGCCGGCGCGCAGGCCTGGCGAACGCTGACCGCCGAGGCAGCCTGCGCGGTGTCCGGCGACCCGCAGCGCCGGATCGCGATCGTGCTGGACGACGAGGTGATCTCGTCACCGCAGGTGGATCCGTCGGTGGCCTGCGGCGTCGGGATGACCGGCAGCAGCACCCAGATCACCGGCCGGTTCACCGCCGAGCAGGCGCAGGACCTGGCCGTGCTGATCAAGGGCGGTGCCCTGCCGGTGCCGGTCGAGGTGATCGAGCAGCGCACCGTCGGCCCGACGCTGGGTGCGGACGCGATCGACGCCTCGATCCGGGCGGCGGTCATCGGCCTGATCCTCACCGGCCTGTTCATCACGCTGGTCTACCGGGTGGTGGGGTTCCTCGCGACGCTGGCGCTGGCCGGCTACGCACTGATCTCGTACGCCTTCCTGGTGCTGCTCGGCGCCACCCTCACCCTGCCCGGCCTGGCCGGTTTCGTGCTGGCCATCGGCATGGCGATCGACGCCAACGTGCTGGTGTTCGAGCGGGCCCGGGAGGAGTTCGCCTCGGTGCCCCCGCAACGGCGCACGGCCCGGGGCGGGCTGGCCGGGGCGCTGAAGACCGGCTTCGACAAGGCCTGGACCGCGATCATCGACACCAACGTCACCACGTTGCTGGCGGCGGGCCTGCTGTTCGGCCTGGCCTCCGGACCGGTGCGCGGGTTCGGGGTGACGCTGTCGGTGGGTGTGGTGGCCTCGATGGTGTCCGCGCTGATCGTGGCCCGGGTGCTCACCGAGTGGGCGGTGCGGCGCAGCTTCGTGCGCGGCCGTCCCCGGGTCTCCGGGCTGGCGGGCAACGGCCGGCTGCGCCGGTGGCTGGCGGCCAGCGGACCCGACCTGATGCGCAGAAGTCGCATCTGGCTGGGCATCTCGGCCGCGATCGTGATGGTGTCGGTGGCCGGCATCGTGGTGCGGGGGCTCAACCTCGGCGTCGAGTTCACCGGCGGCCGGCTGCTGACCTTCAGCACCAGCCAGGCGATCACCGCCGACCAGGCGCGAGAAGCGGTCAGCGAGGCCGGTTTCCCGCGGGCCGTGGTGCAGACCTCGTCGCCGACCGGCGGGGCCGCCGAGACCATCAGCGTGCGCACCGAGGAGCTGACCAACGCCCAGGCCCTGACCATCGAGCAGTCCCTGGCCCGGGTCGGCGGCGAGGTGAGCAAGGAGACCGACGAGCTGATCGGGCCGAGCCTGGGCGACGAGCTGCGCACCAAGGCGCTGATCGCGCTCGGTGCGGCGATCCTGGCCCAGATGCTCTATCTCGCCGTCAGATTCCGCTGGACCTTCGGAATAGCCGCTGCTGTGACCATGTTTCACGACGTACTGGTGGTGGTCGGGGTGTTCGCCTGGCTCGGCAAACCGATCGACGGCGTGTTCCTCGCCGCCGCCCTCACCGTGATCGGCCTGAGCGTGAACGACACCGTCGTCGTGTTCGACCGGGTGCGTGAGATGCGCCGGGCCAGGCCCGGCGCGTCGTTCGCCTCGGTGGTGAACAGCGCTGTGCTGCAAACGGTTCCGCGCACCATCAACACCGGCCTCGGGGCCATGTTCATCCTCGCCGCCCTCACCGTGCTGGGTGGCGACTCGCTCACCGACTTCGCCCTGGCCCTGCTCATCGGGCTGGTCGTCGGCACCGCGTCCAGTGTGTTCACCGCCGCCCCGCTGGCGATCGCGCTGGAGCGGTTCTGGCCCGACCGTCCCGATCACACGCCGGAAGCGACCGATCAGGACCAGCGTTCGGAAAGACGCCCGGTGACGCGGACATCCGTCGACCCCTATGCCCACGTCCCCTCCGGTCGCGAGACGTAAGGACTGCCCATGCACCTCGCAGAAACCCTGATGGCCCTCGGCGGCGCGTTCCTCGCCGCCGGCCTGGCCGCCCGCCTGGGCCGCCGCTTCGGCCTGCCCACGATTCCGCTGTTCATGCTCGCCGGGCTGCTGCTCGGCCCCAACACCCCGGGCCTGGCGCTGGTCGAGGACCCGACCGAGTTCGCCCTGCTGTCCTCGCTCGGCCTGATCCTGCTGCTGTTCTACCTGGGCCTGGAGTTCCACCTCGACGACCTGATCGGCGGCGGCCGCAGGCTGCTCGCCGCCGGTGGCCTGTACCTGCTGATCAATGTCGGCCTCGGGCTGGGTTTCGGCTTCGCCCTGGGCTGGGGCAGCCGGGAGGCGTTCGTGCTGGCCGGCGTGATCGGCATCTCCAGCTCGGCCATCGTCACCAAGGTGCTCGTCGAGACCGGCCGGCTCGGCCGCCCGGAGAGCAAGCTGGTGCTCGGCATCATCGTGGTGGAAGACGTCTTCCTCGCCCTGTATCTGGCTCTGTTGCAGCCGGTTCTGAGCGACGCCAGCGGTTTCGGCGAGTCCGCCCAGCAGTTCGGCATCGCGTTCGGGTTCCTGGTGGTGCTCACCGCGATCGCCCGCTGGGGAGCCACGCTGGTCGGCCGGCTGGTCGACACCCGCGACGACGAACTGCTGATCGTCACGTTCGTCGGCCTGGCCGTGCTGAGTGCCGGGGTGGCCGAGAAGCTCGGTGTGTCCGACGCGATCGGCGCGTTCATGATCGGGCTGATCCTCGGCTCGGGCAAGGCCGGCGTGCGCATCCAGAAGCTGGTGCACCCGCTGCGTGACGCCTTCGCCGCGCTGTTCTTCTTCACCTTCGGCCTGACCATCGACCCGGGTGACGTGCTCAGCGTGTGGCTCCCGATCTCGATCGCCATCGTGGTCACCGTGGTGGGCAACCTGACCGCCGGTGCGCTGTCGTCGAGGATCTACGGATTCGGTCCGGAGAAGGCCAGTTTCGTGTCGCTCACGGTGCTGGCCCGGGGTGAGTTCGCGCTGATCCTGGCCTCGATGGCGGCGGTGGCCGGGCTGGACCCGCGGATCACCGCGTTCGTCGCCGGGTACGTGCTGGTGCTGGCCATCCTCGGCCCGCTCGCGGCCAGCCGCAGCGACGACTTCGCCCGGGTGCTCGACCGGGCCCTGGGCCGCTGGCTGCCCGAGGCCCCGGTGCCACAGCCGGCCGAGGAGACCCAGCGGGGCCAGAACGCGCGGTTCGAGGGCGTGATATCGGGCACGCCGGGAGGCAGGGACTGAGCGGAACCTTTCCGCATGACACACTCCCGTAACCGGGGAAATCAGTTCTTCATGTTCCGGCAATCGTTCGGCAGCATCCGCCGACAAAGGTCGGACCAGGAGAGTTGCCGGGTCCGGGTGCTCCACGCGCGAGCATCCGGACCCGGTACCTGAAGAGGAACCGAGGAGCCGACATGCCGTACCAGGCCGAATACATCTGGATCGACGGGACCGCGCCGACCCCGCTGATGCGCAGCAAGACGCGCATCGTCGCCGACGGCCAGGAGCCGGAGATCTGGGGTTTCGACGGCTCCAGCACCAACCAGGCTCCGGGCGAGAACAGCGACTGCGTGCTGCGTCCCGTGTTCACCTGTCCCGACCCGCTGCGCGGCGAGAACGACGTACTGGTGCTCTGCGAGGTCGAGCTCACCGACTTCACCCCGCACCCCACCAACACTCGCGCCGCCTGCGTCGCCGCGGCCGAGAAGTACGCCGACCAGAGCCCGAACTTCGGCATCGAGCAGGAGTACACGTTCTTCCAGGACGGCCGCCCGCTGGGCTGGCCCGCGGTCGGTTACCCGGCTCCGCAGGGTCCCTACTACTGCGGTGTCGGTGGCGGCAAGATGTACGGCCGCGAGATCGTCGAGAAGCACGCCGCGGCGTGCATCAAGGCCGGCCTGGCCATCGAGGGCACCAACGCCGAGGTCATGATGGGCCAGTGGGAGTTCCAGATCGGTGTGCTCCCCGCGCCGCTCATCGGTGACCACATCTGGGTCGCCCGCTGGCTGCTGCACCGCATCGCCGAGGACTTCGACGTCGAGGTGTCGTTCGACGCCAAGCCGGTGAAGGGCGACTGGAACGGCGCCGGGGCGCACACCAACTTCTCCACCGCCGCCACGATGGAGAGCTACGACGCCATCGTCACCGCCTGCGAGGCGCTCGGCAAGAAGGCCGACGAGCACGTCGCCGCCTACGGCGCGGGCATCGAGGACCGGCTGACCGGCGCCCACGAGACCGCCAGCTACAAGTCCTTCAGCTGGGGCGCCTCCGACCGCTCGGCCTCCATCCGCATCCCGTGGGCCGTGGAGAAGGCCAAGAAGGGCTGGCTCGAAGACCGCCGCCCCAACGCCAACGTCGACCCGTACGTGGTGTCGCGCATGCTGATCACCACCTGCTGCGCGGCGCTCGCCGGCGAAGAGGCCTGAGCTTCCTTCAAATCGAGGACGACGAGGAGCCCGTCACGGGCTCCTCGTCGTCCTCAGTTTTCTGGTCAGAAAGTGGCCGCCCGCAACGGATCCGGCTCGTCGATGACATCGTGCAGCACGGCCAGCACGATGTCGGCCAGATCCGGTTCCATGTGGGCGCCGCCCAGCTCGTCGGTGGCGATGAACGGGCCGGGCATTCCCTTGGCCCGCCAGGCCCGCTCGATCGCCGAGTGAGTGCCGCCCACCGCCTTGGCCGAGCCGACGATGGCCACCAGGTCGTCGTACTCGGCCGAGCCGGGAGAGGCCTGGGCCACGTGCCGGATGTACTCCGTGCGCTTCTCGCCGTAGCCGCGCAGCAGGGCGATCACCTTCTGGCGCACGGCTTCCGGGGTGGGCGTCTCGTGCCCGGGGGCCAGCCGGTCGAGCAGCACCCGGGCACGCTCCACGTCGTTCGGGTCGTCCGGATCGAACGTCAGGGTGATCGTGGCCATACGCGCGATGATGCGCGGCATCCATATGGACCGCAAGTGCTGTCTATGTGGCCGCGCGCCAGGCGGCCCGGGGCTGCCGCAGGCCCCGCCGCACCCGCGACCCGACGATGCCCAGCGTGTTCAGCGGGTGGAACACCTCGCTCAGCGGGACGGTCCCGGCGAACCCGCCGAGGAAGCGGTCGATGGCCGGCTGGTTGCCCTGCATCGAGCGGAACAGGAACCGCACGAACGCCGGCAGCGGGTCCATCGGCGCCAGCATGCAGGTGAAGTCGAGCATCGGCTTGGCCCGGCCGTCGCGCAGCCGCTGGTAGTCGCTCATCGCGGCCTGCCAGGGCACGCCCGACGACCAGCTGTGGTCGAGGGCGGCGCTGAGCAGCTCGGCGTCGCGGAAGGCGTCCGAAATGCCCTGCGCCGTGGCCGGATCCTTGATGTAGCCGGCGTCGCCGACCAGGGCCCAGCCGGGGCCGAACGGCACCCGCATGGCGTTGCGGGTGTCGCCGTGCCCGATGATGCGGGTCTCCCGGTGCGCGCCCGCCATCAGCCCGGCCAGCTCCGGCACCGAGTTCACGGCCGCCATGTAGGTCTCCTCCACGCGGGACCGGTTCTGCGCCATCTCCCGCCGCGGCCAGCCGACCAGCACCAGCTTCTGGTTGTCGTGCGTGGGCACCACCACGATCGCCCGGTGCTCGCGCACATACACCCGGAACTCGTCGATCGGCAGGCCGCTCCAGTAGGCGTAGTAGCCCGCGGTGAGGGCCGGCCGGGTGTCGTACTCCGGCGCCTGGACGGCCTTGTGCACCACCGAGTTCTTGCCGTCGGCGCCGATCACCACCCGGGCGGACTCGAAAGTCGGCTCACCGCCGCGATGATGGCCGCGCACACCGATCACCCGTTCGCCGGAGCGAACGATCTCGTCGACCGTCCACGACTCCCGCACCGTGACCCCGGCCTCGCGCGCGGCCTCGACCAGCAGGTTGTCGAGCACGATGCGTCGCGGGCCGTAGGCGGTGCGGCCGGTGCCCTCGGCGGCCGAGGGCCGGCCGGACAGCACGGCCACGTCGAAGTCGATGCGGTAGGTGTCGATCGGCGGGCAGCCGGTGGCGACCAGCCGGTCGAGCAGGCCCCAGCGTTCCAGGGCCGCGACACCGGTCGGATGCACCAGGTGGGTCGAGATGGTGTCGCTCGGGAACGCGGCCCGGTCGACCAGCAGCACCCGGTGCCCCGCCCGGGCCAGCAGCATGGCGGTGGGCGCGCCCGCCACCCGCGCACCCACCACCACGGCGTCCCACTGTTCTTGTTCTGTCTCGTGTTGCACGGCCGCGCTCATGTGTCGTCCCCCCGTAGACACCAACACTGACATCAGTGAATGTCGTTCAAACACAGTGCTTCACGCTCGTTGCCCGAGGCCACGACGTATAGGTGAGACGTTAGGTCAGTGGCCGCCGGACGTCCACCATCGTGGTCCCGAACGTCCGGAGGATCCGGTGATCCGGGGATCTGATTGGGGGAGGGGGCCGGGGGTGGGTCACAATCGATCGTGACCAACGCCCTGGAGCCTCATCCGCTGGTCTGGGAAAGCCGGGTACGGGGAAGCCTGCTCGGTATCGCTCTCGGCGAGAGTCTCGCCTTCGAGCAGCCGGACTCCGGTCCCCTGAAGGCCGGAAGCTGTACACAGATGGCGGCTTTCACCGTCGAAGGGACGATCCGTGCGGCGCTGCGCTCGCTGCACCAGGGGATCTGCCACCCACCGTCCGTGCTCTGGTCGGCCTACTGCCGCTGGGGGGTGATGCAGGGGCTGCTGCCGCCCGGGGCGATCGGCCTGGACGGCTGGCTGGCCGACGTACCACCGTTGCGCGAGTCCCGTGGCGACGCGCCCGCCACGGTGACGGCGTTGCGCGAGAACGGCGCCGGCAGTCGTGACGTGCCCACCGGCGAGAGTCTGGGCTGGCACTCCCTGGTGCGCAGTCTGCCCTTCGCCGCGCTCTCGGCCCAGGCGCACTGGTCGGACGTGATGATGGCCGCCGACTGCGCGGCCCTCACCCACGGCCATCCGCGGGCCTGGTCCACCGCCGCGGCCGGCGTGCGGCTGCTGAACCGGCTGCTCGCCGCCCCGCCCGGAGACCCCGACCTGCCCGGCGTGGTGGCGAACGCCCTGCCCGGCCTGGACGAGGAGGTGGCCGCCGGGCTGCGCACGGCCCTGTGGGCCGCGGGCACCCGGCCCGGGCAGCGCGAGGTGCTGTTCAGCCTGGCCTCGAACGCCGGCGCCCCGGCCGTGCTGATGGGTGGTGTGTATGCCGCCGCGAGCTACCCCGGGCCGGAGAACATGGGCCGGGCGCTGCGTTTCGCCGCCACCGCACGGTCCCGCGAGGGCGTGTCGGCGATGGCGGGCGCGGTGCTCGGCGCGTTGTACGGGGCAGACGCCTGGCCCGTCGGTGTGCTGATGCGGCACGAGCTGGTCTGGGTGCTCGACACGCTGGCCCGCGACCTGGTGCGGCAGCTGATGGACAACCCGGGCGGCAACGCCGACGAGGCCCCGGCCGACCCGCTCTGGCTGGTGCGTTACCCGGCCTGGTAGCCGCCGGCGAGCCGGGCGGCGTCCACGGTGATCAGCTTCGGCGAGTAGCCCACGGCCATCAGCCGGGTGGTGCCGTCGACCTCGGCGGCGCACAGGGCCCGGTACCAGCCCAGGCCCGGGTCCATCGCCAGGCCCTCGGGGAAGTCGCGGGTCTCGTCGGTCTCCGGGTTCCAGAGCGTCAGGTAGGGGCTGTCACCGCCCACGCAGAGCAGGTCGCTGCCGTCGTGCCGGATCGGGCAGAGAGCGTGAACGGCACTGCCGGGGATGCGTTTTCGGTGCAGCAGCGATCCGTCGGCGGGGTCCCAGACGCTGATCGTGCCGTCCTCACCGGTCGAGGCGAGCGCCGGCCGTCCCTGCACGGTGATCGCGGCGAGACCGGTCACCGGACGGCCGTCGTGCCCGGCGAAGCGTTCCACCGGGGTGCCGGTGGCCGGGTCCCACAGGGTGATCCGGCCGCCGCCCCCGCCCGCGGCCAGCACCAGCCCGTCGTCCAGGTCGAGCAGGCACAGCGCCCGGGTGAAGGCCTGGGTGCGCAGCAGCCGCACGGGACGGTAGGTGTCGATGTCCCACAGCGTCACCCAGGCGCTGTCGCCGCCGGCCGCGAGCCACGGGGTGCCCGGCACCTGGCACAGGGCGTGGATCGCGAACGGGGCCTCGCGCAGGCCGCCGACCCCCTTGCCGGTGGCCAGGTTCCACAGGTAGATCACCTGGTCGTCGCCGGCCGAGGCGAGCAGCGACTCACCGGTGCCGGTGGTGACCGGGCAGAGCGCGTGCACCAGGCCGGGCAGGAACCGGTTCGGGATGCCGTCGCGGAGCATCTCCACGGCGTCCGCGGTCTCCGCCCCGACGGCCAGGTCGACGGCCTCCGGCGTCATCGCCGGGCTCGTGCCCAGGCGCATCCGGTCGGTGCCGGTGGTCAGGTCGCGCACCCAGACCGAGTGCCCGTGACCGCCGTAGACCAGGTGCGGGCGGTCGTCGAGCCGCACCACGCAGGCACTGGCGTACCGGGGCATGGCGATCACCTGGATCGTGCCCAGCACCAGGGCCACCCCGGCCCACAGCCCGCCCAGCACCAGCCCGGCCCGCAGCGGCACACCGGCGGTGCCGGGCAGGTGCACGGCGGCCCAGAGGGCCACGAGCGGGAAGGTGATCCGGGCGACGGCCCGGGTGAGCGCGGCCAGGTCGGTGCGCGGCGGGTGACAGGGATCCGCACGGACGACGAAGACCAGGCAGCACCCCCCGCCGACCACGAGTTCCGCCGTCACCAGCCAGCCCGGGAGAGACAGCTGGGTGAGCGAGAGCAGGCCGGCCGCCACGAACGGCACGACACTCTGGAGACCGGGCAGGGCCAGCAGCAGGTAGCCCAGGGCACGCCACAGCACGGCCGAGACCAGCCAGGTGATCGCGGCCGTCAGCAGCACCGCGAACGGGTGCGGGCGGTGTGCGGCCCAGAGCACCGGGAAGACCACGAACAGCACCAGCAGGAGCCGCCCGAGCAGCCGGACCGGACCCGTCATCGTCATCGATTCCTTCCCCGCCGCCTCTGCCGCCCCCGGCACCAAGATCACCGTACGGGGCGAAAAGACCTTCGTGGGGTGGAACGCGGGGATCCGGTGAGGGGTGCGACGAGCGGTGTCACCGACCGGTCCGAACGGCCGGTGCACGGGGTTCTCGTCGTCCGTACAAGGGGTTGCCGGGGCGCAGAACGAGGGCGGGCCCCCGGAAAACCGGGGGCCCGCCGACGAATCCGGTACGGCGTGGATCACACGTCGTAGTACAGCTCGAACTCGTGCGGGTGCGGGCGCAGGCGGATCGGGTCGATCTCGGCCTCACGCTTGAACTGGATCCAGGTCTCGATCAGGTCCTCGGTGAACACGCCGCCCTCGACCAGGTAGGCGTGGTCCTTCTCGAGGTTGTCGAGGGCCTCGCTGAGCGACGCCGGAACCTGGGCGATGCCCGCGTGCTCCTCGGGCGGCAGCTCGTAGAGGTCCTTGTCGACCGGGGCCGGCGGCTCGATGCGGTTCTTGATGCCGTCGATGCCGGCCATCAGCATCGCCGAGAACGCCAGGTACGGGTTGCTCGACGGGTCCGGCACGCGGAACTCGATGCGCTTGGCCTTGGGGTTCGAGCCGGTGACCGGGATACGCACGCAGGCGCTGCGGTTACGGGCCGAGTAGACCAGGTTGACCGGCGCCTCGTAGCCCGGCACCAGACGGTGGTAGGAGTTCACCGTCGGGTTGGTGAAGGCCAGCAGCGACGGGGCGTGGTGCAGGAGGCCACCGATGTACCAGCGGGCGATGTCGGACAGGCCGCCGTAACCGCTCTCGTCGTAGAAGAGCGGCGAGCCGTCCTTCCACAGCGACTGGTGGCAGTGCATGCCCGAGCCGTTGTCCTGGAAGATCGGCTTCGGCATGAACGTGACCGTCTTGCCGGCGGCGTGCGCGACGCTCTTGATCACGTACTTGAACTGCATGACCTTGTCCGCGGACTTGGCCAGGCTGTCGAAGCGGTAGTTGATCTCGGCCTGACCGGCGGTGCCCACCTCGTGGTGGCTCCGCTCGACCTCGAGGCCGAGCTCGTCCAGCGCGAGCACCATCTGGTCACGCAGGTCGGCGTAGTGGTCGACCGGCGGGACCGGGAAGTAGCCACCCTTGTAGGGGGTCTTGTGGCCCAGGTTGCCGCCGTCTTCCTTACGGGCGGTGTTCCAGGCGGCCTCGATCGAGTCGATCTCGTAGAACGACACGTTCTGCTTCGTCTCGAAGCGCACGTCGTCGAAGATGTAGAACTCGGCCTCGGGGGCGAAGAACGCCGTGTCGGCGATCCCCGTGGACTTCAGGTACGCCTCGGCCTTGGCCGCGACCTGACGCGGGTCGCGGCTGTACGGCTCGTTCGTGTACGGGTCGACGATGCTCATGTTGATGTTGAGCGTCTTCTCGACACGGAACGGGTCGATGTAGGCCGTGTCGAGGTCCGGGATCAGCTTCATGTCGGACTCGTTGATGGCCTGGAAGCCACGGATCGAGGAACCGTCGAACATCTGGCCGTCGGTGAAGAAGTCCTCGCCCACGGTGGACGCGGGCACGTTGAAGTGCTGCATCACACCCGGCAGGTCGCAGAACCGGACGTCAACGAACTTGACGTCGTTCTCCGCGATGTACTTGGTCACCTCTTCGGCGTTGCTGAACAATCCAACCTCCACGGTCGAGGATCGGTCGCGGTTATCGGGGCGGGAACCGTCGCACTGCTGCTCCGCCCGGAACAGCCGGCTTTTTCACCGGTAATTCTGGGCCGTCACCTGCGATCGACGCTGATCGCAGGGCTACGTGAGGCCTGACCCTACCGCTCGGACCTAACAGCCCGGTCACCGGTCGCATCATCTTCTTCCCCGTCGTTCCAACCGTTCGAAATAGGTGTCTCTCGGTCACTTCGGCACTGCGATGGGTGTGCTCGACACGAATAAGAAATTTCCGTGTGACAAGCCGGAAACAATTAATCCGGGATGGCGAGTTCCTCACTTTTACTCGCCCGCCCGGCTCTGCTAAGTGCCTTCCAACCGGGGACGACGGGGGCCGCGCGCGTGGCAGCCCGGATCCGGCGCCTAAGCTCGTACCCGTGGTGGACAGACGGGACGTCGGATCATGGCTCGCCGGACCTGAGGCGGTGACGGGCGTCACGGGCTATCCGGGCGAGCGCCTGGAGCGGCCGGAGACCGGGCCGGGTTCACTCGCCCGGCCGGGCCGGCGCTTCGCCAGCGTGCTCATCGACTGGATCATCTGCCTGGTCATCGCGCGCGGCTTCTTCGGCACCCAGACCCTGGAGCACCCGGCCGGATCGCTGATCCCGGTGGCCGTGCTCCTGGTCGAGAACATCCTGCTGGTCGGCACGGCCGGTTTCACCGTCGGGCAGCGGGTGCTCGGCGTGCACGTGGAACGCGTCGTCGGCGGGGGCCCGATCGGCCTGCTGCGCGGCGTCGTGCGGGCCGTGCTGCTGGTGCTCGTGATCCCGCCGCTGACGATGGGCTGGGACGTCGACCGGCGGGGTCTGCACGACCTGATCTCCGGCTCCGTGGTCGCCCGGAACTGACGGTCTATTCGTTATCGAATCCGGCGCCGGACGGTCGTTTCCGGTGGCTCCTGCCGGGGGCAGGCTGCCGGGTGAGGGCAAAACAGAAGGACGCCGCGGGCCTGGCGGCCGGCGACGTCCCCTGTTGGATGGCTCGTGGGTCAGCGGCCCTTGGTGGCCCTGCGGTCGGGACGCATGCGCATCGGGTCGACGCCCTTGGGGATCGGCAGGCGGGCGGCGCCGAGGGCGCGCAGTCGCTTGCTCACCTCGGAGACCTCCTGCTTGCTGATCACCGGGCGCTTGCGCATGAGGTGACGCACCAGCTTCTGCACGGGCACCTGGCCGTCGCCGTCACCGGCGTGGATGACGATCACCGGCACGTCGGGCAGCAGCCGCGCCGTGCGCTTGCGCTCGTTCTCGGCCAGCTTGTTCACGCGGGGTGTCGGCCCCTCGGAGACCAGCACGACACCCGGTCGGCCCACCGCGCGGAACAGCAGGTCCTGGGTGCGCGGGTCGACCGCGACCGGCTGCTCCTCCACGTTCCAGCCTCGCCGCAGGCCCTTCAGCGCGTAGCCGACGACCCCCTTGCGGTCACCGAGCTGGGTGTACGCGGCACGCTCGGCACGGCGGCCCATGATGATGATCGCGACCAGGATCCCGACCATGAAGCCGAGGATGCCCACGTAGATGGGGTGCCCGACGAGGGTGCCGATGCCCACGCCGGCGACCGTGAAGCCGACCAGCGCGAGCAGCATCCAGACGACAGCCGCCGGGTCGGCCTTGCGCAGCATCGTGAAGACCGCGCGGAACTGCGCGAACCGGCCCATCTCTTCCGGATCGACGGGCTGTGAGGGAGTGTTGCGAGCCATGACCGAAGGATACTTCCCGGGCGGAGCTCAGCGTGACGTGCTGCGCGCGCCGCTCAGCAGGCTCGTGGCCTCCTGCCGGGCGGTGGTCTCCTGGGCCAGGTGGGCCAGGTCGGCCGGGATCTCCTCGCCGCGGCGGCGCATGGCCTGCGCCCACAGCCGGCCGGCCCGGTAGGACGAGCGCACCAGCGGCCCGGCCATCACCCCGGCGAAGCCGAGCTCCTCGGCCTCCTCCTTCAGCTCGACGAACTCCTCGGGCCGCACCCAGCGGTCGATCGGGTGGTGCAGCGGGGAGGGACGCAGGTACTGGGTGATCGTGATCAGGTCGCACCCGGCGTCGTTCAGGTCGGTCAGCGCCTGGGAGATCTCCTCGCGGGTCTCGCCCATGCCCAGGATCAGGTTGGACTTGGTCACCTGGCCCTTCGAGCGGGCCAGCGCGATCACCTCGAGCGAGACGTCGTACTTGAAGGCCGGCCGGATGCGCTTGAAGATGCGCGGGACGGTCTCCAGGTTGTGGGCGAAAACCTGCGGCTGCGCGTCGAACACCTGCTGGAGCAGGTCGGGCTTGCCGGAGAAGTCGGGGGTGAGGATCTCGACGCCGGTGCCCGGGGCGTGCTGGTGGATGGCCCGGACGGTCTCGGCGTAGAGCCAGGCGCCCTCGTCGTCCAGGTCGTCGCGGGTGACGCCGGTGACGGTGGCGTAGCGCAGGCCCATGGTGGCCACGCTCTCGGCCACGCGACGCGGCTCGTCACGGTCCAGCGGGGACGGCTTGCCGCTGTGGATCTGGCAGAAGTCGCAGCGGCGGCTACAGCTGTCGCCGCCGATCAGGAAGGTGGCCTCACGGTCTTCCCAGCACTCGAAGATGTTGGGACAGCCCGCCTCCTGGCAGACCGTGTGCAGGCCCTCCTTCTTCACCAGGCCCGTCATCGAGGTGTACTCCGGGCCCATCTTGGCCGTGGTCCGGATCCATGACGGCTTGCGCTCGATCGGCGTCTCGGCGTTGCGCGCCTCGACGCGCAGCAGTCGCCGGCCCTCCGGTGCGATCGTCACCTGTGCTCCCTGTTCGCACGCTGTCCCGGGGATCGCCCGGGTCGGTATCCGGCGTGGTCCGCCGGAAGGGGCGACAACGGGTCGCGCACGGCCGGCCGTCGCCATCGCCCACTCTAAGCGCCCGGACCCGACCGCCTCATTCCGGACCGCTGCGGACGTGGGCGTGATCACGCCGGGCGGGGCCTGGCGGTGTTGTCGGCCTGGCGGTGTTGTCGGCCTGGCGGTGTTGTCGGGTGTGCGTGGTCAGGCGTGCGTGGGGTGCTCGTGGTCGGCGTGGGTGGCGGCCTCGAACTGGAAGGTGGAGTGCTCCACGTCGAAATGACCGGCCAGGCAGCTCTGGAGCTCGTCGAGCATGACCGTGAGATGACCGTCGAGGAAGCAGCCGTCCTCCACCACGACGTGCGCGGACAGGATCGGCAGGCCGGTCGCGACCGTGGACGCGTGCAGGTCGTGCACGGCCATCACGTGGGGCACGGCGAGCACGTGGGTGCGCACCTCGTCCAGGTCGACGCTCTTCGGGGTGGCCTCCAGCAGCACCACGACGGCCTGCCGCAGCAGGGCCCAGGTGCGCGGGAGGATCAGCGAGCCGATCAGGATCGAGGCCACGGCGTCGGCGCGGTCCCAGCCGGTGATCCAGATCGCGGCCGCCGCCACCAGCACCGCGACCGAGCCCAGGGCGTCGTTCACCACTTCCAGGAACGCCGCCCGGGTGTTCATGTTCTCGCCCTGCCCGCGCACCAGGATCAGGATCGAGACGGCGTTGGCCAGCAGACCGATCGCACCGAACACGATCATCCCGGCCGAGGCCACCTCCGGCGGGTCGATCAGCCGCTGGACGCCCTCGACCAGGATGTAGATGCCGATCGCCAGCAGCGCGGTGGCCTGGAGGGCGGCCGAGAGCACCTCGGCGCGTTTCCAGCCCCAGGTCAGCTTCGCCGTGGGTGGGCGCTCGGCGAGGATCGCGACCACCAGAGACAGGGTCAGCCCGGCGGCGTCGGTGAGCATGTGCCCGGCGTCGGCGAGCAGCGCGAGACTGCCGGTCAGCACCGCGCCGACCGCCTCCAGCAGTAGCACCGACACGGTGATGCCCAGCACCAGGGACAGGCGGCGCCGGGCACCCGGGCCGGTAGGGAGGTCGTGCGAATGGCCGTGCCCGTGACCATGGCCGTGCGCGTGGTCGCCGGGCGCGTCGTTCTTGGGCTGGGCGTCTTGATGTCCGGGGTCTTGATGTCCGGGGTCTTGGTGTTCGTGGTTCTGGTGCTCGGGATCCGGGTTCGCCGCGGCGGTCGGGGAGGGCCCGGGGAGGCAGGGGGCCTTCAGCGACGCGGGAGTGCCGCCGGTGTCGTCGTCGCTCGCGCAGGAGCGGCGTTTCGGGGGGAGCGGGGGCGCGTCGGTACGGCTGGTGCGGTGGTCGTGCTGGTGGCTGGCCTGGTGGTCGTCCTGGTGATGGCTTTCGTGGTGGCCGGGATGCTGTTCGTCGTGCGCGTGTTCGGGTCGGGGGTCTTCTCCGGGACCCGGCCTCTGGCTCTGCCCGGTCATGCCGGGCGCTCCGCACCTGGACGGATGGTGTCACCTGGACGGACGGTGTCACCTGGACGGACGGTGCCGGCGTTCGGTGTGGCCGGGCCGGTGGTGGCTGTGCCGGCGGTGGCTGTGCCGGCGGTGGCTGCGCCGGTGGGACCAGCGTTGGCGGGGCCGTGAGCGGCCGGGCCGGGATCGGTGGTGGCCGTTGCGCGGCGGGGGGCGCGGGCGGAGGCCGCTGCGTGGCCGAGTTCGTGGCCGAGTTCGTGGCCGAGTTCGAGGCCGGGGGTGTGGGCTCGGCGGTGGTTGAGGGGGCGACGGGGCTTTTCGTCGTCCTCAGGTTCGTGATCGTGGGCCTCGTGGGTGCCCGTGTGCGGATGGCCGGTGTGGTGCAGCACGACGCGCTCGCCGGTGGCCTCGAGGAACGACTCGGTGGCGTCGAACAGGTCGAGCAGTTCGGGGCGGGCCAGCGAGTACAGCGAGGCGCGGCCCTGGGCCCGCGAGCGCACCAGACCGCAGTCGCGCAGGCAGGCCAGGTGCCCGGAGACCGTGGACTGGGCGAGACCGAGATGCGTCATCAGGTCGACCACCCGGTGCTCGCCGCGCGCCAGGTGGCGAAGGATCAGCAGGCGGGTCGGGTCGCCGAGCGTGCGGAACAGGTAGGCCGCCGCGGTGACGTCCTCGTCGCCCTCCGGCGACCTAGCCCTGGTCCTGGTCTCGGCATTGGTCGTCCCGGTTGGTATCGCCATGCGCCGATGATAGCGATCGGAGGTGCTGACATCCAGGGAACGATGGACGACGTGAGCTCCCACCGGCACCACGAAGGGCCGGACCACCGGGTGATCCGGCCCTTGAGGGAACGTGTCTCAGCTGCGGGTGAGCTCGCGTGCCAGGTCGTCGATGGCGCCGCTGATCGTCTCGGCCGGCTTCTGGTTCGGCGGCTCGGCCGGCTGCTGTTCGGGCGACTGCTGTGCGGCCGACGGCTGTGCGGCCGACGGCTGTTCGGTCGACGGCTGTGCGGCCGACGGCTGTTCGGTCGACGGCTGGGTGGTGGCCCGCGGACGGTGCGGGACCCGCTGATGGTGCAGACCCGGCAGGTCACAGCCCGGCAGGGCGGCCTCGACCAGCGGGAGCACCTCGCGCACCGGAACGTCGCGGCCCAGCTCGGCACTCAGTGAGGTGACCCCGGCGTCCGCGATGCCGCAGGGGACGATCCGGCTGAAGGCGCCGAGGTCGGAGTCGCAGGTCAGCGAGAAGCCGTGCATGGTGACGCCGCGCGCGACCCGGATGCCGATGGCCGCGACCTTGCGCTCGGGCCGCCCGCCGCCGGCCGGGATCCAGACCCCGCTGCGCCCGTCGACCCGCGTGCCCTCCACGCCGAGCTCGGCGCAGACGTCGATGATCATCTGCTCGATGCGGCGGACGTAGGCGACCACGTCGACCGGCTTGGCCAGATGCAGGATCGGGTAGCCGACGAGCTGCCCCGGACCGTGCCAGGTGATCTTGCCGCCCCGGTCGACGTCGACGACCGGGGTGCCGTCGAACGGACGCTCGTGCGGCTCGGTGCGCTTGCCGGCGGTGTAGACGGCCTGGTGTTCCAGGAGCAACACGGTGTCCGGTGCCCCCGCCACCACCTCGGCGTGCACCTCGCGCTGGCGTTCCCAGCCGGCGGTGTACTCGACCGCGTCGGTCCCGAAGCCCAGATGTTCGATCCGCAGCGCGCTCATGCCGTCGAGGGTACGCCCGGCCGGTGCGGGTGGGGTGCGCGTGTCGCTCTGCGCTGCGGAATGATCACGTGGGTCGTGATCGCGTCTAGGCTTGTGATTCATGGACGCTCGCAAGGCGCTGCTCATCGACGCCTACCGCCGCTTCAACGGGCGGGACGTCGAAGGGCTGCTGTCAATGATGACGGACGACGTGGAGTGGCCGGACGTGCCCAGCCAGGCCGTGTTACGCAACAAGGACGAGATCCGGGCGTACTGGCAGGGCCAGTTCGCGGTGTCGGACCCGCAGGTGGTGCCCACGGACTTCGAACCCGGCCGGTCCGCCGACGAACTGGTGGCGGTGGTCGAGCAGGAGGTGCGTGGCCTGGCCGGCGAGGTGCTGGTGGACCGCCGCGAGATCCGGCATCGGTACTCCTTCCGGGACGGGCTGGTGCGTCGGATGGTCGTCGAGGACTGAGGGTTTCGGGCCGCTTGGCCGCTTGGCCGTTCGCGGTCGCCGTCCCGATCAGTGCGCCGGCAGGGGTTCTCGTGGCACGGCGGGTAGCCCCAGTTCGGTCAGCACCGCGTCGGCGGTACGCCGACCGGACACCAGCGCGCCCTGGATGGACGCGCTGTCACGGTGGTCGCCCGCCACGAAGACACCCTCCCCGAGCGTGACCGGACGCCGGATGTCGAGCGGTGCGGGCATGGCGGTGAGGGCGTGCGGCAGAGCGTCCCGGCGCACGAGTTCCCACCAGTGCGTGGGCCGTCCGTAGATCAGGGCCAGCTGCTTCGTGACCTCGCGTTCCGTGGTCAGGTCGGGATCGCCGCCGAGAACGGTGGTGGCGATGAGGGCCCGTTCGTCGGGGCTGTAGCTGGGAGCCCGGTTGCTGATCACGATGCTGTTGATCACCGGGCCGCGCCGATCGCCGTCGACATGTAGTGCGCCGGAGTGCGTGGGTGCTTCGGGACTCACGTGCCAGTAGGTGGTGAGACCGTGCGAATGGACCTCTGGCAGCCCGAGGAGCGCCGTGGCGTTCTGCGGGTCGGTGGCCACCACCACGGCCCGGGCCTGGATCTCGCCCGCGGTGGACCGCACCAGGCCGGGCCCGGCCGACTCGACCCGCACACCGTAGTGAATGCCCGGCACCTGCTGGGCCAGTTGCTCGGGCAGGGCACGCATTCCGCGCCACGGCACCGCCGGCGTGCCCCGCGCGAACGAGCGCACCAGGAACTGGACGAACTGGTGCGAGGTGCTGCCGTCCTGCTCGCCCAGCACCCCGGCCAGGAACGGCTCGATCACCCGCCACCGCAGCTGTCCGCGCACGCCCCGCTGGTCGAGAGCCTCGCTCCACGGAAGATCCGGCTCGGACAGCAGAGTTTCGGGCCTCGCCCGGGCGGCGTTCAGGGCCCATCGTGCGAAAGCTGTCTGCTCACGCCAGGAACCGCTGGAATCACGCAGGAGTCCCGCGGCGGTGAGGGGAAGCAGCCCGGGTGAACGGCGGGGGTCGGCGAGGATCTGCCGGCCCCGGGTTCCGGCGACCACGAGGGCGGCCGGGAACGTCTGTAGCCGGAGGGCGCCGACGTCGATCACCCGGCGCACCTCGGGATAGGCCGGATTGAGCAGCTGGAAACCCCGGTCGCAGATGAAACCGCCCACCACGTCGCTGCGCACGCGACCGCCGGGCGCGTCGGAGGCTTCCAGCACCACCACGTCGATACCACGACGGGACAGCTGCCGCGCGCAGGCCAGCCCGGCCAGCCCGGCGCCCACCACGACCACGTCGGCGGCCGCGGGGAGTTCGCGGGAGTGGATCTGCTCGGTCACAACGGCCTCCAGATGCTCGTCGAACACATGCGCTTCCGTCACGAAGCATGTCAGCTCCGGCCCGGGCGGCAAGGCAGGCATCGCGGATCTGTGGATAACCCCGGGGCCTGTGGACAACTGAAACGGACTGTCGGGACTTCGGGGCACAGTGGGGGCATGGATCTCACACCGTTCCCCGGACCTGCCGCGGTGCCGCCCGAGGTACCCGGCTTCCAGCTGCACGAGATGCTGGGTTTCGGTGCCCACGGCGAGGTCTGGCGTGCCGAGGACCTGGTCACGGGTGACCCGGTGGCGTTGAAGATCGGCCATCTGCGCCCGGTCCCCGCCACGTTCCTGGCCGGGAATAGCGGCGGGACGGACGTTTTCGGGAGGGAAGCCGAAGTGGCCCGGCTCTGCCGGATCGAGCACCCGCACATCGCCGGCCTCCGCCGGGTGGTGCCGCTCGCCGACGGCAGACTGGCTCTGGTGCTCGACCTGGCCGAGGGCGGCAGCCTGGCGTCGCTGGTGGCCACCCGTGGCAGGTTGTCGTCCGAAGAGGTGGTGACGCTGGTGATCCCGCTCGCCTCGGCTCTGGAGCATCTGCACCGCCGCGGCCTCACACACGGCGACATCGCCCCGGGCAACGTGCTGCTGACCGCCGGAGGCCGGCCGCAGCTCGGTGACCTGGGAGCGGCCCGGTTGCTCGGGATGCGCGGTGAAGAGGGCTGGGGAACGCCTGGTTTCACCGACCCGGCGGTGGTGGAGGCACTCGGCTCCGGTGGCCCGGTGCCGGTGGAGGTCCTGCGTGCGGCTGACCTGTGGGCCCTGGCCGCCGCCTGCTGGTTCGCCCTCACCGGCGGGCCGCCCGGGGCGATGGGTGCCGATCCGGATCCGCGGGGGGACCTGTATCGGTTACTGGCCCGCTGCCTGGCGCCGGAGCAGGTAGGGCGTCCCGGTCCGGCCGAGCTGGCCGAGCTGGCCTGGGAGGTGGCGCGCCCGGCGCCGATTCGGCGTGGACCGCGGGAAGACCTGGCCTACGTGTCCGGTTCGGGAGCAGAGGGTGGCGATTCCGGGGCCGGGCACTCCCGAGGTGCCGCGGCTGCCGGGCAAGGTCAGGTGAAGGGCGGCAGCACCACCCGAGGCCCGCGCGGTGCGGCCCGGCCTGCTCGTGGTGGGCCGGCGCGGGTCGGGCCCACGTCTCGCCGGGCGGTGCCGGTCACCCGGCTGCTCGCGCTCCTGGTCGCGACGGCGGCCGTGGGAGCGGTGACGGCGGGTGTGGGACGGCAGGTGGTCCAGGGCGCCGGAAGCGTTGGGGCGCAGGGTGATCCCGGCACCGGGAGACCGGGAGAGCCGCTGGACGCCGAGCTCGCGGAGGCGCTCACCAGGATCGGGCGGGCGCGGTCCGAGGCGTTCGAGACGGTCTCACGGCGGCGGCTGGCCGAGGCGGACGCCTCCGGGTCACCGGCCGAGCAGGCCGACCGGGGACTGCTGCGACGCCTACGACACCAGGGATACCGCCTGGAAGACCTGACCTACCGGATCGGCCGGGTCGACGTGCTGACGGTCGAGGGGCCCACCGTGGAGGTCGCCGCCGAGGTCAGCGCCACGGCGCACCGGCAGGTTCGGGGGAGTGACGGGGCCTTCGCCGAGGTGCCCGCCACCGGTCCGGCGAGCATGGTGTTCACGCTCAGCGCGACCGGCACCGCTGCGGCCGGGGCCGGTCGCTGGCTACTCCACGACATCCGGGGCAAGGCGTGAGTGCACCGGACCGGTGGACGGCGCCGGATGTTTCACGACCTGGCGTCGTCCACCGGTGTGGCGGTTCAGCGGCCGACGGTCCACGCGGCTGCCTTGGCCAGGGTGTCGTGCTCCCAGCGGAAACCGGACGCGCGCAGCCGGGCGGGGGTGACCCGCTGGCTGGCGAGCACGTCACCGGCGAACTCGCCGAGCACGATCCGCAGGGCGAACGCCGGGGCGGGAACCAGCGCCGGCCGGTTCATGGCCTTGGCGACAGCCCGGATCACGTCGACGCACCGGGCCGGCTCGGGGCCCACCATGTTCACGGGGCCGCTGATCTCCTCGGTGTCGAGCATGTACTCGAGCGCGGCCAGGGTGTCGGGCAGGGTGACCCAGCTCCACCACTGCCGGCCATTGCCGAGAGGACCGGCCAAGCCGAACCGGGCGAGCAGGAGCAGTTGCTTGAAGGCGCCACCGTGCCGGGCCATCACCAGGCCGGTGCGCGGATGCGCCACCCGGATCCCGGCGTCCACCGCGGGCTGTGCCTCTGCCTCCCAGACCTCCACGACGTCGGTGAGGAACCCCTCGCCGGGCCCGGACTGCTCGGTCAGGATCTCGTCCCCCCGCTCGCCGTAGTAGCCGATGGCCGAGCCGCTCACGAGCACCTTCGGCGGGACTTCGAGCGTGGTGAGAGCTCGCACCAGCGTGCGGGTGCCGAGCGCCCGGGAGTCCCGGATCTCGCGCTTGTACGCGGCCGTCCAGCGGTGGTCGCCGACACCCGCGCCGGCCAGGTGCACCACGCCGTCGACGCCTTCGAGGCCCTTCAGGTCGACGGTTCCGCCGGCCGGGTCCCACCGCACCTCGTCCGGGCCGGACGGGTCCGAGCGCACCAGGCGCACCACCTCGTCGCCGCGGGCGGTCAGGCGCTCGACCAGTGCCGAGCCGATCAGACCGTGCGAGCCGGTCACCGCAACCTTCATGACCCTGTCATCTCCGTTCTCCGGGCAGCCGTCGGGCTGTGCCGAGGTTCCGTGCGTCTGCGCGAGACCGTGGGTGTGCTGAGGAGCCGGCCTCTGCGGGGGACATGGCCCGGTCTGGGGGCATGGCCCGGGCTGAGGGCCCCGGGCCCGCGCCACCGCACCGGGGGACACGCCGCAAAGGCCGTGCGGCCGGCGCCTTCCCGATGGGAGAGACAGCCGGCCGCGGGCCGATCAGCGGTGCGGGAGCGGTCAGAGACCGAGATCGCCCTCGAACGCGCCCTCTTCGAGCCGTGCCTTGATGGTGCCGAGGAACCGGGCGGCGTCGGCGCCGTCCACCAGGCGGTGGTCGTACGACAGCGCCAGGTAGACGATCGAGCGGATGCCGATGCTCTCGGCCCCGTCCGCGTCCTTCACCACGACGGGCCGCTTCACCACGACACCGGTGCCGAGGATGCCGGTCTGCGGCGGGAACAGGATCGGCGTGTCGAACAGCGCGCCACGGCTTCCGGTGTTGGTGAGCGTGAACGTGCCGCCGGCCAGGTCGTCCGGGCTGAGCTTGTTGGTGCGCGTGCGCTCGGCCACCTCGACGATCTTGCGGGCCAGCCCGGCGATGTTGAGGTCACCGGCGTTCGGGATCACCGGGGCGGTCAGACCACGCTCGGCGTCCACGGCGATCGCCAGGTTCTCCTGGCCGTGGTACACCACGTTGTCGCCGTCGATGCTGGCGTTCAGCTTCGGGTGCTGCTTCAGTGCCTCGACCGCGGCCAGGGCGAAGAACGGCATGAACGAGAGCTTCACGCCCTCCCGCGCCAGGAACGCGCCCTTGGCCCGGTCACGCAGCTTGGCGATCCGGGTGACGTCCACCTCGACCACCGAGGTCAGCTGCGCGGAGGTCTGGAGCGACTCGACCATCCGCTTGGCCAGCACCTTGCGCAGGCGCGACATCTTCTCGGTCGTGCCACGCAGCTCGGAAACCTTGATCGGCTTCGGGGCAGCGGGAGCGGCCAGGCCGGAAGGAGCGGCCGGAGCCGCCGCCGGGGCGGCGGGAGCGGGCTGCTTGGCCTTCGCGGCGTCGATGACGTCCTGCTTGCGGATACGCCCACCGACACCGGTGCCGGTGATGGCGGACAGGTCGACACCCTGCTCGGCGGCCATGCGGCGCACCAGCGGAGTGACGTAGCCGGGGCCGTTGTCGGACGAGCCGTTGGCCGGAGCGGCAGCCGGAGCCGGAGCCGCTGCGGGTGCCGGAGCCGGAGCCGCTGCGGGTGCCGGAGCGGCTGCGGGTGCCGGGGCGGCTGCGGGTGCCGGAGCAGCGGCCGGAGCCGGTGCGGGGGCGGGCGCCGGAGCGGGTGCAGGGGCGGGTGCGGCAGGTGCCGGAGCCGGGGCGGGTGCCGGAGCGGCAGCCGGAGCAGCCGGTGCGCCCGAGCCGACGATCGCCAGCGCGGCGCCCACCTCGACCGTCTCGTCCTCGTTCACCAGGATCTTCTGCACGACCCCGGCGACCGGCGACGGGATCTCGGTGTCGACCTTGTCGGTCGAGACCTCCAGCAGCGGCTCGTCCACCTCGACCGACTCACCCTGCTGCTTCAGCCAGCGGGTGACGGTGCCCTCGGTGACGCTCTCGCCGAGCGCGGGCATCGAGACGGTGGTGCCGTCCGCGTCCCCACCGGACGATGCGGCCGCGGGTGCCTCCTGGGCGGGCTGCTGCGGGGCGGGCTGGGCCGGTGCTGCCTGCGGGGCGGGAGCGGCCTGCTGCGCCGGAGCCGCCTGCTCGGCGGGAGCCTCCTGGGCCGGCGCGGAACCGGCACCGGAGCCGTCGCCGATGATCGCGAGCTGCGCGCCGATGTCCACGGTCTCGTCCTCCGAGACCAGGATCTGCTCGAGCACGCCCGCGAACGGCGAGGGAATCTCGGTGTCGACCTTGTCGGTCGAGACCTCCAGCAACGGCTCGTCGACCTCGACGCGGTCACCGACCTGCTTGAGCCACCGGGTGACAGTCCCCTCGGTGACGCTCTCACCCAGTGCGGGCATCTGCACGGAGTCCGACATCTGTTCTCCGCTCTCCTTCGTGGTTCGCCGGCCTCATGGCCGCCGTGGCGCTGTCTCGGTCAACCGCTCGGGGTACTGCTAGAGGTACTGAGAGAGCGGGTACATCTGGTGGTGCGGATTCAGGGAGCGCACCGGCCGCGCTGCTCGGGCCGGTGTTCAGGCATCTGTTCGGACGTTTCGTCAGGCATGAGCGTGCAGAGGCTTCCCGGCCAGCGCGAGATGAGCCTCGCCCAGGGCCTCGTTCTGCGTCGGATGGGCGTGCACCAGCTGGGCGACCTCTTCCGGGAAAGCCTCCCAGTTGACGATCAGCTGGCTCTCGCCGATGAGTTCACCGACCCGTGCGCCAACCATGTGTACACCCAGCACCGGTCCGTCCTGACGGCGGACCAGCTTCACGAAGCCCGCCGTGCCCAGGATCTGGCTCTTGCCGTTGCCGGCCAGGTTGTACTCGTAGGTCTGCACCTCGTCGCCGTGGCGCTCGCGGGCCTGGGCCTCGGTCAGCCCGACCGAGGCGACCTCCGGGTCGCAGTACGTGACCCGGGGAATGCCCGACTCGACCAGCGGCGCCGGGTTCAGCCCGGCGATCTCCTCGGCGACCAGGATGCCCTGGGCGAATCCGCGGTGCGCGAGCTGGAGGCCGGGCACGATGTCACCGACGGCGTACACACCAGGCACGTTCGTGCGCAGCCGTTCGTCGGTGGGCACGAAGCCCCTGTCCATCGTCACCCCCGCCTCCTGGTAGCCGAAGCCGTCCGCGTTCGGGCCACGCCCGACCGCGACCAGCAGCAGGTCCGCCCGCAGGGTGTCGCCGGACTCCAGCGAGACCGTGACCCCCTCGTCGTCCTGCTGGGCACCGGCGAACCGGATCCCCGTCCTGAACGCTATGCCACGCTTGCGGAACGCGCGTTCGAGGGCCTTGGACGCGGCGGCGTCCTCGGCCGGGACCAGCCGGGGCAGGGCCTCGACGATGGTCACCTCGGCGCCGAACGACCGCCACACGCTGGCGAATTCGACCCCGATCACCCCACCGCCGAGCACGATCACGCTCTTCGGCACACCGTCGAGGTTCAGGGCCTGGTCGCTGGTGATGATCCGGCCGCCGATCTCCAGGCCGGGCAGGGTGCGGGCGTAGGAACCCGTGGCCAGAACCACGTTCCGGCCACGGTACCGGGTGCCGCCCACCTCCACGGTGTCGGGCGCGACCAGCCGGCCCTCGCCCTCCACGTAGGTCACCCTGGCTGCGGAGATCAGCCCCTGGAGGCCCTTGTACAGGCGGCCGATGACGCCGTCCTTGTACTTGTTCACGCCTGGCATGTCGATCGACTCGAAGCTCGCCTTGACCCCGAAGCGCTCGCTCTCCCGGGCCGAGTCCGCGACCTCGGCCGCGTGCAGCAGCGCCTTGGTCGGGATGCAGCCGCGGTGCAGACAGGTTCCGCCGACCTTGTCCTTCTCGATCAGGACGACGTCCAGACCGAGCTGGGAAGCACGCAGTGCCGCGGCGTACCCGCCGCTGCCGCCTCCGAGGATCACGACGTCGTGAGTCTGTCCGGGGCCGGTTTCGGACACCTGAGTGCTCCCTCGCGTTTTCACGCCACCGGCGCGCTGGTTGCCGGTGATCCTTCGGTCATCCTGTCATCACTGCCGGGGGTGGTCACGTCGTATCCGGCGTGCCCGGGCCGCGTCATTCGTCACGTCAATGAGTCGTGGGACACAAATCCGGCGCCGCCGCACGATTCTGTTGCCGAATCCGCAGGCCGGAGGTCCTGGCCCGGCGCCGGGCGCAGCCAGTTCCCACCAGCTCGAAATCGCGTGCAACGCGATGCTCTCGCCCGGTGTCCATCCGGCGACGGCAACGGCAACGGCAACGAACGGGCCGCACGACAGATGGCACACGGCGCAAGAGGCACACAGGCGAGGGGAACGCCCCCGCACGACGCATCGTTGATGGTGGGAGAAAAGGTGAGGAGTTGCGTGAGAAACTCTGGCCCGGTGAGAGAGGTGGCGCATGGGCTGGTTTTCGCGGCGTAAGGCCGCCCCGACCGAGGGCCGTGCCGAGCAGCGGGCCGAACTGAACCGGGTACGTGAACACCTGGACCAGTTCATCCGCACCCGGCGGGGGGTGGAGGCTTTCGTCGAGCCGGCCACCACGATGAACCCGCCCACGGTGCTGCTGGTGGCCTCGACCGGGGAATGGACGAGGCGACGGATTCCGCACCCGGGCGTGCTGCGGGACCTGTCCGAGCGGTCGATGATCCCGGTCTACGACATCCAGCAGGTGGGTTACCCGCAGCGGATGCGGGACTGGAACGCCCGGGCCAAGCGGGGTGAACCGCAGCCGGTGGAAGACACCGAACTGCCGCCCTGGCCCCAGTGAGCAACGCAGTGAGCAACACACCGAGCAACGCAGTGAGCAACACAGTGCGAAAAGAGTGACGACACAACAGCCTCAGGCCGGCGAAGGCCTGAGGCTGTTGTGTCGTCAGAGAACCCGATGCGGCTCAGCGCAGCGGCGTGACCGCCAGCGACTCGACCAGCGAGACCAGCGTCCGCACACCGTGCCCGGTGCCACCGGCGGGCGTGTACCCGTACGCCGAGCCGCTGTTGAAGGCGGGCCCGGCGATGTCCAGGTGCGCCCAGGGCACGGCCGCGCCGTCCACGGACGGCACGAACTCCTTCAGGAACAGCCCGGCGACCAGCATGCCGCCGTACCGCTCGCCCATGTTCGCGATGTCCGCGACCCGGGAGTCCATGCTCGGCCGCAGCTCCGGCGGGAGCGGCATCGGCCAGAAGGCCTCGCCGGCCTCGCCGGACACCTCGTGCACGCGCGTGCGCAGATCGTCGTCGTTCGACATGATCGCCGAGACCCGGCTGCCGAGCGCGACCATCTGGGCGCCGGTCAGGGTGGCGATGTCGACGATCACGTCGGGGTCGGTCTCCCCGGCGGCGACGATCGCGTCGGCGAGCACCAGGCGTCCCTCGGCGTCGGTGTTCAGCACCTCGACGGTGCGGCCGCCGCGGATGGTGATCACGTCGGACGGACGCTGCGCGCTGCCCGAGGGCATGTTCTCGGCGATCGCGAGCCAGCCGGTGACCTGCACCGGAAGGCCGAGCTCGGCGATCGCGGCGACGGCGTGCAGTACGGCTGCGGCCCCCGACATGTCGCTCTTCATCTCGTCCATGTGCGCGGCCGGCTTGATCGACAGGCCGCCCGAGTCGAACGTGATGCCCTTGCCGACGAGCGCCACGTGGGTCGTCGCACCGGCCGGCTTGTAGTCCAGGCGCACCAGCCGGGGCGGGCGGGTGGAGCCCTGGCCGACCGCGAGCAGACCGCCGTAACCGCCCTTGAGCAGCTTCTTCTCGTCCAGCACGGTGACCGTGACCGGCAGGTCCTTGACCACGCGCTGGGCATCGTCGGCGAACTGCGCCGGGAACAGGTCGATCGGCGCCGCGTTGATCAGGTCGCGGGTGCCGTGCACGGCGTCGGCCAGCACCTTGGCGCGGCGGATGCCGGCCCGGGCGGCGGAGTTCGCCGTGGACGGGGCCGACACCACGATCGTGCCGACCGGGGACTTGCCGCCGTTGCTGCGGTACCGGTTGAAGGCGTAGGCGCCGTAGAGGGCGCCCTCGGCGATGGCGGTGACCTCGTCACCGGTGGTGGCGGGCAGCCCGATCACGACCTTGCCGAGGCCGGCCAGGGTGCGGGTGGCCGCACCGGCGGCGCGGCGCAGGGTCTCCAGGTCGAGGTCGCGCACCGGGCCGAGCCCGGCCAGGACCACCGACTTGGCGGACACCCCGGCGACCGGGGGGATCCGGTGCACGGTGTCCTTGGCGCCGGTCGCCCCGACGGCCTTCAGCGCCTGGGTCAGAGCCGTGCGCACCGGCGCGGGCAGGGACTGCGCCCCGGCGACGACCGCCGTGCCGGACGGGTTGGTGCCGACCCCGACGATCAGGGCATCGGCGGACTGACTGACAGCTTCCTTGGCTGTGACACTGAGCGTGGGCAACACGAATCCTTCGACGTCAACGACTTTCCACCGCGATCCTAGGCCTCTGACCGGGCTACTTGCAGAACGTGGTTCTCTCGCGCGGTCTCCACGGCGTCCCCGATCCGCTCCGGATACGGTTGAGCCCTTCGTCCGGAGGAAGGGGAACCCATGTCCGGGGCACCGGTGGTCGAGGCGGGGAACGAACCGGTTCTGCGGCGCACCCCGTTGTACGAACGGCACCGCGCGCTCGGCGCGAAACTGGCCGATTTCGGCGGCTGGGAGATGCCCATCGAGTACGCGGCCGGCGGCGTGCTGAAGGAGCACGAGGCCGTGCGGGAGCGGGTCGGCGTCTTCGACGTCAGCCACCTGGGCAAGATCGAGATCCGTGGCGCCGGGGCCGTGGACTTCGTCAATCAGTGTCTGACCAACGATCTGAACCGGATCGGACCAGGTCAGGCGCAGTACACCCTGTGCTGTGACCCGGACACCGGCGGTGTGGTCGACGACCTGATCGCGTATGTCAGAGCGGAGGACGACGTCCTGCTCGTGCCGAACGCGGCCAACTGCGCGGAGGTCGCGGCCCGGCTCGCGGCGCACGCGCCCGCCGGTCTCGAGGTCAGCGACCGGCACGACGGGTACGGCGTGATCGCGGTGCAGGGCACCCGTTCGGACGAGACCCTGGCCGCCCTCGGGCTGCCCGCCGGGCACGAGTACATGAGCTTCGTCGACGTGATCTGGCAGGGGCTGCCGCTGATCGTCTGCCGCACCGGCTACACCGGGGAGCGCGGTTACGAACTGCTCCCGGCCTGGGAGGTCACCCCGGCGCTGTGGGACCGGCTGGTCGAGGCCGTGCGGGAGTGGGACGGCCTGCCCTGCGGTCTGGGCGCCCGCGACACCCTGCGCACCGAGATGGGCTACGCCCTGCACGGGCACGAGCTGAGCCCGCAGATCACGCCGGTGCAGGCCCGGCTGGGCTGGGCGGTCGGCTGGAAGAAGCCCCGGTTCTGGGGCCGTGAGGCGCTGCTCGCCGAGAAGGAGGCAGGGCCGCGTCGCGTGGCCCGGGGCCTGGTCGCGCTCGGCCGTGGGGTGCCGCGGGCCGGCATGGACGTGGTCGGCCCCGACGGCGCGGTGGTCGGCCTGACCACCTCGGGCACCTTCTCGCCCACCCTGAAACAGGGCGTCGCGCTGGGACTTCTGGATCCGTCGGTGCCGGAGGGCGCCGAGGTCGGCGTCTCGGTGCGAGGCCGTGAGCTGCCCTGCCGGGTGGTGCGCCCGCCGTTCGTCACGACGACGACCGGCAGCTGAGGGCACCGGTCAGGAGGTCACGACCAGCGCCAGCAGGGCCGCGGCCACACCGATCTCGACACCGGCGCCGATGACGTCGCCGGTGATCCCGCCCAGCCGTCGCACCGCGCGGCGCACCAGCACCTCCGTGGCCACCACGGTCACCAGCACCGCAACCGGCCCCGCCCACCAGGCCAGACCGGCGGCCCGTCCGGTGAGCGTGGCGATCACCAGGCTCCCGATCATGGACGACGTCAGCAGCGGATTCCCGACCGCCCCCGCGACCATCGCCCCCAGCCCTTCCGGTCGTGCCGGGGGAACTCCGGTGCGGCAGATCACCGGGATCGCGAGCCGGGCGGTCACGGCCACGGTGACCACGGCGAGGGCCGCGAGCAGATCGCCCGACCAGCCTCCGGCGTGGTGCGCCCGTGCCGTGACGAGCACCTGGTCCAGCGTCGTGACCTGGAGCATCAGCACGATCACCACCATCACCACGCCAGCCGGCCCGCTGTCGCCGCGACGCATCACGTCGAGGGCCCTGTCGCGGTTGTAGCTGGCGGTGAATCCGTCGGCGGTGTCGGCGAGTCCGTCCAGGTGCAGGGCCCGCGTGCTCAGCGCGAACACCGCCACCACCAGCACGGCCACCACCAGCGGAGCCAGCCCGAGCCGGAGCCCGGCGAACGCCACCAGCCACCCGGCCCCGCCCGGCACCACCCCGGCCAGCGGCGCGAGCGCCATGGCCCGCCCCGGCACCGGCGCCGCCACGGTGGTGGGGGCAGGCACCGGGTAGGCGGTCAGGGTTCCGAAGGCCAGCCGTAGTGCGTCAATCATGGACGACGAGGAGCCCGCACCCCCACCCCCGACTTCCGCCGTCGGCATCAGCGCCGCTCAGGGGTGCCGTCGTCCGCGGCGGCCTGGTCCGCAGCGGCGCTGTCCTCGGAAACCTGGTCCGTGGAGACGGTCTCGAACGCCGAGGTGCCGCTCTCGAAGCCAGGGCCGGCGAGTACCGGGACCGCACCGTCGAGAGCAGCGGCCTCGGCCACGACCGTCCCGCTCTCACGGGGCTCACCGCCCGCGCCGGTGCCCGCATCGGTGTCCTCGGGCTCGTCCTCCTGACGCTCCTGCGCCCGCAGCACCGCGGTCTCCAGCAACTGGAGGGTGAGGCGGGCGCCGGTGCCGTCCCCGTCGTCGAGGCCCAGGTCGGTGACGGCGGTCAGGCGCAGCTCGTCGAGCATGCGACGGGTCAGCACGGCCCGCCCGGAGTCGGCCGCGAGCCACCAGCTGTGGGCCGCGGGGGCCAGGCGGGCGGCGAGCAGGGCGCAGGTGATGGCGACCGGGCCGTCCAGGACCGCCGGGGTGCGGCGCGCGGCGGCCTGGAGCAGCAGACCGGTTCCGGCCAGCAGCTCACGATGATCCAGCAGGTGCATCAGCCGGTACGGGTCCCTGCGGTTGCCGCGCACCACCTTCAGCCCGTCGCGGATGCGCGCCACCCGCTCGATCCAGGCCGGGTCGCCGACCCCCGGCTGCGGCCAGCCCATCGCCTCGACCGCGTCCAGCCCCAGCACCTGGGCCGCGGCGATCTGCCAGGCCGTGTCGTGCGGCGCCACCGGAATGCTGAGCAACAGCAGGTCGGTCCCGTCGTCCACCGCGTCGTCGGCGGTGGCGACTCCCCAGTCCAGCGCGTCCGCGGCGTCTTTCGGAGCGGTGAAGCGGTGCAGCACCACCTGCGAGCGCACCGGCCCGGACGTGCCGGTGCCCGGCAGCCAGAAGTGCTCGACGCGCTGCGGCAGCTGCCGGCCCACCACCGAGGCCCACCACCGGGTCAGCTCATCGAGCCGGTCGCCCCCGGGTGTGGGCACACCACCGCGCGGCCGGGCCCGCATACCTCCCGAGGATCCGTCCGGTGTGGTGACGAGGGCAGCGATCCTGGTGAGTTCTTCCTCCTGCACGGCGCCCATCATGACGGCCCCACCACGCCGCCGCCGAACGGGGCCGTTGCGGCGGCTCAGGCGTCGGTGCGCAGCAGTCGCCCGGCGACCACCACGAATACGTCCTCGCTGGCGTCGGCGAGCCGGGCGTTCAGCCGGCCGAGCTCCTCGCGGAACATCCGCCCGGACGCCGTGGACGGCACGATCGACCAGCCCACCTCGTCGGACACCGCCACCAGCGGCGCCGACCGCTGCCGCCATGCGGCCAGCAGCGCCTCGATCTCGGCGTCGAGCTGTTCCCGCCAGCCCGGCCGCTCGTCCCAGGCCCCACACCGGTCGAGCACCCCGCTGAGCCAGGTGCCCACCGAGTCCAGCAGGATCGCCCGCTCGTCCTGCGCCAGCGGCCCGGCCACCTCGACCGTCTCCAGCGTGCGCCACCAGTCCGGCCGCCGCTGCTGGTGCTTGCGTACCCGCGCGGCCCACTCCTCGTCCTCCGGGTGCTCGGTGGGGGAGTCCTCCACCGAAGCCGAAGCCGAATCATCCTTTTCGGCAACTGGTTTCGGGCCGGTGGCCAGATAGACCACCTCGGGCGCGGCCGAGAGCATCTGCTCGGCGAACGCCGACTTGCCCGACCCCGACCCACCGAGCACCAGCACCCGCCCGCCCGACCCACTCGACCCACCCCGGCCCGGCCGGGCGGCAGACTCGACCGGCGGGAACCCGTGGCCCGGGTCGGCGTCCCGCTCCAGCTCGATACCGCTCCCGGGGCCGGGCAGTTCGGCCCCCCACAACCGCAGGCAGGCCTCCAGCCGGGCCGGATGGGTCTCGTGATGGCTCAGGCCGACCAGCAGACAGCGGGTGCCGGGCCCGATCACCCCCCGCGCTCGCAGCCGGGCCAGGCCACGGGCACAGGCCACGGAGGGCATCTCCCCGCCGGAACCGGCCGCGTCCGGAGCAGGGCCGAGGTAGACGGCCCGCAGTTCGTCGTCCACGATCGGAGGAGCGAGCGAATCCAGCACCGCGCCGGGAATCTCGCCCGCCTGCGGCGCCCACAGCACGAGACCCCGCGCCGTCCGGATCAGCACCACGCCCGCGCCGAGGGGCTCGAAGCCGGCGCTGTGCGCGGCCGGTTCCCGTTCCACGCCCTCCAGCCCGATCGCCCAGCCGTCCGGCGACTCCAGCCGGGCCGGCCCGTGCGTCACCCCGGCCCGGTGTGCCCGGGAGCAGACCGCGCAGGAGCAGCCCGTCACCGGGAAGCCGCCGGCCGGACCGGTCGCCGTGAGATTCAGCCGCATCGATCGTCTCCTGGTGAGGAAGGGTGGCCTGGCGGGCCGGTTCACGTACCGTAGGGCGGGTGAATTCATGGAGCTGGCGGTACGAGGCAGTGGACGGCTCAGCCATGACGGGAGCCGAGTTGCCCCGCACCGGTTTCCCGAATCAGGCCGACGCGGAGAGCTGGGTCGGCGAGAGCTGGCACGACCTGCTGGCCGCCGGGGTCG
The DNA here is from genome assembly GCF_018499875.1 of Kineosporia corallincola. Classification (GTDB taxonomy): domain Bacteria; phylum Actinomycetota; class Actinomycetes; order Actinomycetales; family Kineosporiaceae; genus Kineosporia; species Kineosporia corallincola. The sequence goes on from NZ_JAHBAY010000007.1 coordinate 294,190, forward strand.
AGCAGGTCACCCTGCTCAACTCCGGCGAGAAGGTCTACGGCCCGATGAGTCTCAGGCCGCTCGCCTAGCTACACCCGCGGTTCCACCGGCGGGCGGCCCTTGGGCGCCCGCCGGCTGGTCCACGTGGTGTCGGTGTTGACCGCGTCGCCCAGCACCTCGTCGATGCGGGCCAGCACGTCGGCCTCCAGCTTCACGCCCACCGCGGCCACGTTCTCCTTGACCTGCTCGGGCCGCGAGGCACCGATGATCGCCGAGGCCACGTTGGGGTTCTGGAGCACCCAGGCCACGCCGAGCTGCGCCATGGACAGGTCGAGTTCGGCCGCGATCGGGGCCAGACCCTGCACCCGCTGGAGCACCTCGTCCTTCATCCAGCGGGAGATGAACGAGGCGCCACCGTTGGTGTCGGTGGCCCGTGACCCGGCCGGCGCCGGCCGGCCCGGCAGGTACTTGCCGGTGAGGATGCCCTGCGCGAGCGGGGAGAAGACGATCTGCGACAGGCCCAGGTCGCGGCTGGCCGGGACCACCTCGCCCTCGATGACCCGCCAGAGCATCGAGTACTCCGGCTGGTTCGACACCAGGTGGATGCCCAGGTCGTCGGCCAGCACCCGGCCCGCCCGGATCTGGTCGGCGTTCCACTCGCTCACGCCGATGTAGAGCGCCTTGCCCGAGCGGACCACGTCGGCGAACGCCAGCATGGTCTCTTCGAGCGGAGTCTCCACGTCGAACCGGTGGGCCTGGTACACGTCGACGTAGTCGGTCTTCAGGCGCCGCAGGGAGCCGTTGATCGACTCCATGATGTGCTTGCGCGACAGCCCCGCGTCGTTGGCGCCCTTCGGCCCGGTGGCCCAGTAGACCTTGGTGAAGATCTCCAGGCTCTCGCGCCGCTCGGAGGCCAGGGCCTCGCCCAGCACCACCTCGGCGGTGGTGTTGGCGTAGGTGTCGGCGGTGTCGAACGAGGTGATGCCGACGTCGAGCGCCGCCCGCACGCACTGGGTGGCCACGTCGTTCTCCACCTGGGAGCCGTGCGTGATCCAGTTGCCGTACGTCAGCTCGCTGATCTTCAGGCCGCTGCGGCCGAGGTACCGATACTCCATACAGGCGACTCTATTGCGAGCCACCGACAGTCTCCCGCCGGGACGGGATCAGGAGGGGTACTGCCCCCGGTTCACCATCGGCCGGGGCATGCGGCCGCGGCGGAACTGGAGCGCGCGCATCATGCCGTAGGTGCCGGCGCCGGCCGAGCCGGGACGGCCCTCGAACCGGGCGTCGACCAGCTTCTGGAGCCGGCGCCGCAGCAGGTACGAGTCGACCGCGACGACCAGCACGAAGCCGTACAGCAGCACCAGCGAGACCAGGCGCAGCACCGGCACGTTGACCACGCCGAGCACCAGCGAGAACAGCGCGACCGGCAGGAAGTACTCGCCCAGGTTGCGGCGGGCGTCGATGTAGTCGCGCACGTACTTGCGGGCCGGGCCCTTGTCGCGGGCCGGCAGGTACCGGTCGTCGCCGTTGTTCATCGCCTCGCGCGCCCGGATGCGCTCCTCACGGGCCACGGCGGCGCGCGCCTTGCGGGCGGCCTTGCGCTCGGCCCGGGTGGCACCGGCCGGCGCGGCGGGCGCGCCGATCAGCGGACGCCGGTTGCGGGCTTCCGACTCGCGGCGGGTGGGTGTGGGGCGGCCCTTGCCCCCGACCTTGACCGGCTGCTCGGCAGGGGTCTCCTGCGGGGCGGCGGTCGATGAGGCCTTGTCGCGTCCGAACACGTCATCAGGGTAACCGGCCCCGGACACGTGCTGTGTCCACCCACCCGGTCCGGAACCACATCGTGACGAGGCGCGCGGCAGCGCCGATGCGGCGGGAGGAGGTGAAGATCGGCAGCGGGGTGGAACCGGCTGTGCGAAGAAGCGGACAAGGACACCCCCGGCGTGGGAGCGTTGTCCCGCGGTCACCGTGCTTCCGCAGCCCGCCGGGCGGGTCGGCAGCGATGGTTCTCGGTGCACCGTGCGCGGCGGCGGCCGGTCGGCGTACCGGTCAGGCAGTCACGTCAACGGGGTCGGCAACGGAACGGCGCGTGGAGGGACCGCGACGTCACCGTGCCGGTTCGCCGCGGGGATCCACGAGTCACGCACGACACGTCGCTGCACAACGGGGAAGCACGTCTCGCCTGCTCGTCGGGGCATCCATGAGACAGCTCCCGGGCCCGAACGATTCGGTCGCCCGGCTCGTTGGAATTCCATGTGTCGCGCACTGTCCGTATTCGAACAACGACAGCATTGGGGGGTCGAGATGCCGGTCATCCAGCGGCGTGCCCAGGACACCCGCTCAGCGCTGCTGCACGCGGCTCGGCAGGTGTTCGCCGACGTGGGCTACAGCGAGGCGAGCGTCGCCGAGGTGGTGTCGCGGGCCGGGTCCAGCGTGGGCAGCATGTACCACCACTTCGGTGGCAAGGCTGATCTGTACACCGCGCTCTACGACGGGTTCCAGACCAGGCAGGACGCCCGCGCCGACGGCGCGGTGCGAGAGGCGATGGCGGAGGGGGAGTGGGACCCGGTGCGGCTGATGGCCGCGGGTTCCCGGGCGTTCCTCCAAGGGGCCTGGGCCGAGCGGGATCTCGCCCGGTTGTTCCTCACCGGTGACAGCCCGCCCGGGTTCGACCAGACGCTGCGCGACGGTTTCACCGGCTGGGCACAGCGCAGCGGGGCCAGCCTGCGGTCGGCCGAGGACCAGCCGCTGAACCAGGCCCATCTGCTGGTCATCGGCTCGGTCATCGCGGCCGGGGCCCGGGAGGTCACCAACCAGCCGGACTCGCTGGCCGCCGCGGCGTTCACCGAAGACGTCGTCGGCATGCTCGACCGGCTCTGCCGGCCCGGTCACCGCGATCGCGACCTGGCCGAGCAGCCGGGCTGAAGGAGTACGTAAGGGCACGACGCAGCGACGGTGTTTCGCGCCACACCGTCGCTGCTGGATATTTTCGGGGTATGACCCACCAGCCGTTTTCCCCTGACACCGAGTTCGATGTCGAGAACCTTCGCCTGCGCCTCGCCGAGCTGATGCCCGGGGTGCGGGCCGACCTGGAACGGCTCGTCCGCATCCCCAGCGTCTCCGCCTCCGCGTTCGACCGGTCCACCCTCGAAGACAGCGCCGCCCTGGTCGCCGACCTGCTGCGCGGCGCCGGCCTCGACGACGTCGAGATCCTCCGCGTCGAGGGTGGCCGCCCGGCCGTCGTCGGCCGCAGGCCCGCCCCCGAGGGCGCCCCCACCGTGATGCTGTACGCCCACCACGACGTGCAGCCCCCGGGCGCCGAACAGGACTGGGAGAGCGCCCCGTTCGAGCCCACCGAGCGGAACGGGCGGCTGTACGCGCGCGGCGCCGCCGACGACAAGGCCGGGATCATGGCCCACGTCGCCGCCCTGCGGGTGCTGGGTGACGAGCTCGGCGTCGGCCTGGTCGTGTTCTCCGAGGGCGAGGAGGAGATCGGCTCGCCCACCTTCACCGCGTTCCTCGAGGAGTACCGCGAGCGGCTGGCCGCCGACGTGATCGTGGTGGCCGACTCGGCGAACTGGAAGGTCGGCGTGCCCGGCCTGACCACCACGCTGCGCGGTCTCGTCGACGGCACGATCACCGTGCGCACCCTGAGCCACGCGGTGCACTCCGGTATGTACGGCGGCCCGGTGCCGGACGCGATGATGGCCACGATCCGGCTGCTCGACTCGTTCTGGAACGCGGACGGCAGCTTCGCCGTCGAGGGCCTCCTGTCCGGCGAGAGCGAGCCGCTGGAGTACGCGGAGACCGACTTCCGCGCCGACTCCGGCCTGCTGGAGGGCGTCGAGCTGATCGGCACCGGATCGCTCACCTCGCGGATCTGGACCCGCCCGGCGATGAGCGTCATCGGGATCGACGCGCCCACCGTGGCGCAGGCGTCGAACACCCTGATCCCCGAGGTCACGGTGAAGTTCTCGGTACGCATCGCGCCCGGCCAGGACCCGGCGGCGGCGATGGCCGCGATCCGGGCGCACGCCGAGGCGAACGCGCCGTTCGGGGCGCGGGTGACCGTGGCCGAGGGGGAGGCCGGGCACTCGTTCCGGGCCGACGTCGACGGCCCGGTCTACGACGTGGCCCGCTGGGCGATGGAGAAGGCCTGGGGCACGGCGCCGGTCGGGATCGGAATCGGCGGGTCCATCCCGTTCATCGCCGACCTGCTGGAGGTCTACCCGCAGGCCACGGTGCTGCTGACGGGTGTCGAGGACCCGGACTCGCGGGCCCACGGAGCCAACGAGTCGCTGCACCTGGCCGAGTTCGAGAAGTGCTGCCTGGCCGAGGCTCTGATGCTGGCCGCACTGGGGCGTCCGGCCGCACGCTGACCGGTGCTCCTCGTCGTCCTCAAGCAGAACTGGGGACGACGAGGAGCCCGCGGGCTCACAGACCCGGCAGGGCCAGCATCTGATCGAGCCCGACACGCGCCCAGTGGGCCACGTCGGGGTCGACCACGATCCGGTTGACCGGGTGCCCGGCCGCGAGCGACTCCAGCGTCCACACCAGGTGCGGCAGGTCGATCCGGTTCATCGTGGAGCAGAAGCACACGGTGCGGTCGAGGTAGTGGATGTTCAGCTCGGGGTGCAGCCGGGCCAGGCGCCGCACCAGGTTCAGCTCGGTGCCGATCGCCCACGAGCTGCCGGCCGGGGCCGCCTCGATCTGCCGGATGATGTACTCGGTGGACCCGACCTGGTCGGCCAGCGACACCACCTCGTTCTTGCACTCCGGGTGCACCAGCACGTTGACGCCCGGCACCCGCTCGCGCACCGCGGCGACGTTGTCGGCGGAGAACCGGCCGTGCACCGAGCAGTGCCCGCGCCACAGGATCATCCGGGCGTTCTTCAACTGCTCGACGGTCAGCCCGCCCATCGGCTTGCGCGGGTCGTAGACCACGCAGTCGTCGAGGCCGAAGCCCATCTGCCGCACCGCGGTGTTGCGGCCCAGGTGCTGGTCGGGCAGGAACAGGATCTTGCCCCGGCCCTCGGGCCGCTGGCCGAACGCCCAGGTCAGCGCCACCTCGGCGTTGGACGACGTGCACACCGTGCCGCCGTGCCGGCCGGTGAAGGCCTTGATCGCCGCGGACGAGTTCATGTAGGTGACCGGGATGACGTCCTCGGCCACCCCGGCGTCCACCAGATTGTCCCAGCACTCCTCGACCTGCGCGATCGCGGCCATGTCGGCCATCGAGCAGCCGGCGGCCAGGTCGGGCAGCACCACCTGCTGGTGCGAGGCGGTCAGGATGTCGGCGCTCTCGGCCATGAAGTGCACGCCACAGAACACGATGTACTCGGCGTCCGGCCGGTTGGCGGCATCGCGCGCCAGCTTGAACGAGTCACCCGTGACGTCGGCGAAGTCGATCACCTCGTCGCGCTGGTAGTGGTGCCCCAGCACGAAGGCGCTGCTGCCCAGTGCCTGCCGCGCCACGTGCGCGCGTTCCACCAGGTCCGGGTCGGAGGGCCGGGGCAGATCGCCCGGGCACTCGACGCCACGTTCACTGCCCAGGTCTCGTGCCTGACCCAGGAGGAGCAGGGCGGCGGGGGTGGAGGCCGGTTCGGCGAACGTGGGAAGAGCCAACGACTTGACCGGTCCATCGGTCCTCGTAGTCATTCGGTCATCATCCCATGACATGATTTTCGCGTGCGTGTGGTAATCGCCCCAGACAGCTTCTCCGGCACGCTCACCGCCGTGGCCGCGGCGCAAGCCCTCGCCGACGGCTGGAGACGTCACTCGCCCGACGATGACCTGGACCTTTGCCCACTTTCCGACGGTGGCCAGGGCTTC